>JAWOAQ010000020.1:0-4021 GCA_046498495.1 Salinibacter sp.
GACGATCAGGTTCTGCAGCGAGCCGGTCTCCTTCACGCCCCGATAGTTCACCCCCACGAGCAGGCCTGCCATCACGAGCGCCGAAAGGGCAACGCCCGTGCTGCCCAGCGGAAAGAAGTAGGTGAGATACTGCCCGAAGCCGAGCATGTAGAAGGCCGTCGCAAACATCAGGCCCGCCCACATGCTCCACCCCACGATGCTCCCAAAGAAGCTGCCGAGGGCGGTGTTGACGTAGTAGTAGCTGCCGCCGGCCTTGGGCATGCCGGTGGCCAGCTCCGAAAGCGACAGCGCCGTGAGGAGCGACACTGCGCCCCCAATCAGAAACGAAATCATGCCGGCGGGCCCGGCATTGTTCGCCACGATGCCGGGCAGCACGAAGATGCCCGCCCCGATCATGGTGCCGACGCCAATGGTATAGGCTTCCAGGAATCCGAGGTCGCGGGCCAGTTCTTGTTCGGGGGCGCCAGACGAGTCAGTGGCCATGAGAACGGACTGGTGTTAGAACGACAAAAACATGAGGATGGAAATCGTTGAAGGCCGGACGCCCCCCTCGACTCAAGAAGCAGGGTCGCGGGGACGGGCTCTCCTGCGAGAATCTTCAGAGGCCGCGCTCCGTCGCTCTGTGCACGCTGACTGATACGTGAGGAAGAGGGATGTCGAACGGCCCCGGAAGGTCTCTCCGGGCACCGTGAAGACCGTGGCTGTACTCACGCTCCCTCCATTGGTTCATCCGGGGCGCGCCAGCGCCCTTCCGTCCGCTTCCCAACGGACCAACGCCCCTCGGCCTTCGACGGGGGTGTGGCTCCATCGGACGAGGGGGACGATTCGGCACCTCCCCACCGTTCGAATTCGCATGGAAGCGCTTGCAGTTGGGCCGAGCGCCTCCTGTCTTACCATTAGATGTTTCGCTTTCATCTCATGTGTTTCTTGTCGTTCGTCTTATGAGTTCACCTACGGCCGCCCCCCAATCCCACACGGAAACCCAAAATGGCACGGAGCACGGCTTCTTCGGCCAGGTCAATCAGATGTTTGACGCCGCCGCAAAGCGGACCGATCACAAGGCGGGGGTGCTCCATCAGATCCGCGCCTGTGACAACATCATTCGGTTCGAGTTTCCAATCAAGCGCGATGACGACTCCATCCAGGTCATCCGAGCCTACCGGGCCGAGCACAGCCACCATAAGAAGCCAACGAAGGGCGGCATCCGCTACGCGCCCAACGTGAACGTGGATGAGGTGATGGCCCTCTCGGCCCTCATGAGCTACAAGTGCGCCATCGTCGACGTCCCCTTTGGCGGAGCGAAGGGGGGCGTGTGCATCGACGCGCGCAACTACTCGCAGGACGAGCTGGAGCGCATCACGCGCCGCTTTACCTTCGAGATGCACCGAAAGGACTTCATCGGGCCGGGCACCGACGTGCCGGCGCCCGACTACGGGACCGGCGAGCGGGAAATGTCGTGGATCATGGACACAATGCAGCAGATTGCCGACGACGACCTCAACTCGCTTGCGTCCGTGACGGGCAAGCCGGTGGGCCAGGGCGGCGTGCGGGGCCGCACCGAAGCCACCGGCAAGGGCGTGTTCTACGGCATTCGGGAGGCGTGCCAGTACGAAAAGGACATGAGCCGCCTCGGCCTCGATGTGGGGCTGGAAGGCAAGGACATCGTGGTTCAGGGACTGGGCAACGTGGGCTACCACGCCGCCAAATTCTTGCAGGACGAGGGCCACGCCAATATCGTAGGCATCGCGGAAATTGAGGGGGCCATTTACGACCCGGACGGCCTTGACGTGGACGACGTGGTGGCCCACCGCCAGGACACCGACTCGATTCTCGGCTTTCCCGGCGCAGAAAACATCGACAGCTCCGCCAAGGCCCTCGAACTGCCCTGCGACATCCTCATCCCGGCAGCCCTGGAGGGGGTCATCACCGCCGACAACGCCCCCGACATCCAGGCCAGCATCATTGGGGAGGCCGCCAACGGCCCCGTTACCTCGGAGGCCGACGCCATCCTCACCGACAAGAATGTGCTCCTCATCCCCGACGTGTACCTGAACGCCGGCGGCGTCACGGTCTCCTACTTCGAGTGGCTCCGCAACCTGTCGCACGTGCGCCACGGCCGCATGAGCCGCCGCTTCGAGGAGCAAAACGCCGAACGCATCCTCCGCGCCGTCGACGAACTCACGGACCAGGACTTTGACAAAAAGCTACTGGACGACCTCATCACACGCATTGGATTCGGGGCCAGCGAACGAGACCTCGTAAACTCGGGCCTCGAGGACACGATGACGTTTGCCTACAACGAGATCCGCGCGAACCGCGAAGAACACGGCGTCGACATGCGGACCGCCGCCTTTATCAGCGCCATCGATAAGATTGCCAAGTCCTACAACCAGATGGGCATCTTCCCATAGCCTCCCCCGCCTTTGGGTCCATCCCCCGTTCCGGCACCGCCGGGACGGGGTTTTTTTATTCCTGCCCCTGAAGCCCACGCAGGGTGGCCCCCCGGCCCCTCCCCGAGCCTAGTGTTGACAATCGTTCACTATTCCTGTACGTTTAATTCAAGATAACTACATAAATGTGCACGAATCAGATGGGAGGTGATCGGTCATGCACAGTCTACGTCGCGCGCTTGTCCTTGTCCTCGCCACACTCCTGAGCATTCCCCTTTCGGCCGTCGCTCAGCTTCCGGCCAATGCGTTGGAGGGCACCTGGCGCATGGTGTCCCAGGAGCGGGTGTATCCCGATTCGGTGGTGGAACTGAGCGATCGATGGGGGCCGAGCTATAAAATTCTCAACTCCACTCACTTTGCCTGGGGCCGGGAAACCGAAGACGGAGAGACGGTTCTCGCCGGTGGCGGGCGCTACGAGTACCACCCGGAGCGCAACGTCTACATCGAACATATCCAGTACCACTCCGACCCCGGCTTCTCCGGCACCACCCTCCAGTTCGACATCCGCGTGGAGGGCGACACCTGGTACCACACGGGGGACGTCGGCGACTACGAACTGCGGGAGGTGTGGCGGCGCGTCGACCCGGACAAGGTACGGCGCCAGTTGGCCGGAAAGGACACCACGGGCGTCCCCGCCCTCGACCAGCGCATCACGGACGAAGACTCGCCGTAGGGCCGGCACGGACCGGCCGCGTCGGCGGGGCGGGCGCGCTCCGATCGTCCGTTGAGACCCGCAGGTCTGCCTCCTATATTTGAGGATGCGTTACTTGAGGCGGCACGCCTCTGCCGCCCGCGGCCCTTCCCCGTCTTCCTCCACTGCGTCATGTCGCACCGCCTGCTGCTTCCCCTTCTTGCCGTCACGCTCGTTGCGCTCGGCTGCGCCCCCACCGATCCCCTCACCGAGGTCGCGTCGCCGGACGAGTCGCTGCGCATCGGCCTCTCCCTGCCCGACGGCCATCCCCATTACAGCGTCGTGGCCGATGGCGACACCATCGTTGCTCCCTCCCCCATGGGCTTTACTTTCGACGAGGCGCCCCCCATGCACAACGACTTCCTGGTGACATCGACCCACACGCGAACGGTGGACACGACCTGGACGCCCGTATGGGGCACGGACTCGACCGTCGTGAACCACTACCGCGAGATGACGGTGGACCTGCAGGAGCAAAACGACGCGGGGCGCCGCCTCACCCTTGTCTTCCGCGCCTACGACGACGGTGTGGCCTTCCGCTACCGGTGGCCCGAGCAGCCCGGTCTCGACAGCCTGCGCATCGCCTCGGAAGACACCCAGTTTCGCTTTCCGGACGACCACACGAGCTGGTGGATTCCCGACGACTACGACGGCTACGAGTGGGTCTACCGCCAGACGCCGCTGAGCGCCATCGACGACAGCGCGGCCGCCCTTAGCTACAACTCGTACCTCGAGGAGGACGCCGACGGCACGCCGTTCGACAGCACCTCGAAGCAGGCCGACCCGGGCGCGGTCAACACACCGCTCACCCTTCGGAGTCCCGACGAGGACCGCTACATCGCCGTCCACGAGGCCGCCCTCACCGACTATTCCAGCATGA
>JAWOAQ010000097.1:0-11135 GCA_046498495.1 Salinibacter sp.
GCGGAACAGTCGCGAGACGGGAGAGCCGTGAACCCGAAAGGGGGCAACAGGTTCGCCCTCGTCACTCAGGAACCCAGCGATGCCCCGTCGGCCCTATTCACGACGGGGCCATTCGATCCACTCGTGCAGCGTTCGGGCGCACGCGTCCGCTCCGATCTGATGGGCTTGACGGGCCGCCGGAGTGCCCACACGCCGGGCGTCGGCCGACCGCCCCCCTCGGGCCGCGGCCTCCGCGTGCCAGGCGCCGCGCTGCACACGGGCCGTTTGGCGCCAGGCTCGGGACCACCCGTCGGGGGGAAACGAGAGGTCCCGCCAGGCTGAGGCCGCGGTAGCGTACTGGTGGCTGTCCTGCCATCGAAGGGCCTGCCAGGCAGCCATGACCGCGGTTTGGTCCTCCGATTCGAGCCGACGCGCCTGGACGTGGGCCGAGTCGCCACTCACCAGGAGCGTTACGATGTCGGGTCGGTGTGCAACCGCGTGCCGAAGCATCCGACGCACGCGCTGACCCGGCTCATAGCGGGGCGTGTGGGCAACAGCTCGACGGTACAGGGCACGGGCCGTGTCCGGCTGCCCGGTCATCGCGTGCGCGTCGGCTCGAAGCTGGAGCAGGCGCGGCGACGGGGGGCGGAGGGAAAGGGTGTCAAGCTGACGACGCGCCGCCTCCGCCGCCCCGTCGGCCAGGCGAAGGCGGGCCCGGGCGACGTGCGCCGCTCGCAATTGGGGAGCCGCCGCCAGCGCAGCGTCCAGGTGCTCGCGCGCCTGAGTGGTATCGCGACGATGCATGGCTCGCTGGGCCGCCTGTAGGTGTCGGCGCGGCGGGGGCACGAAATGAGGACATTCCGTTTCGAAAAGAGACGGGCGGGCAAATTGCCGGGAGACGAGGCCGTACGATGATGCCGACACCATTCGCCGGTCCTGCACGTAGGCGACCCACTCGCGGGCCAGCTGCCGGACGGATTGGCCGTACACTGCCTCGAAGCGTCCCCAGGCATACACCTCTTTGAGGCGCTCCGGCCCATACGTCTCCAGCAGATACGTGACGAAGGAGCCCATGGTCGTGTACGACACCGCCCCCCGTCCCGTCCAAAACCCCCAGGGCGACAGGCGCTGGGCGAGGGCATCGGCTCGTTCGGTCGGGGAGTCCCCCGGGTCGGACGCCCACGCCGTTGCCATTCGGTCGTGCCTGGACGGGGCTGGTGTGGGGGGGTCCAGCGCCACGGCCCAGCCCTCCACCAGCCCCGGCGCCCACGACGCCTTGAGCAACGGGAGTCCGTACGAGCGCCCCGCCACATGTGCGAGCTCGTGCCCGAGGCTTTCCTCCACCCGCCGGTCGAGCACATGCACCTGTGGCTGCGCCAGCCAGACCGGGGCCACACTCGTTGTGCGTGCCCCCGTCAGCCGCCCCTTCACGTCCGGCGACGGATAGATGTAGCTTTGAATCCGCCCATCGGCCAGTTCCTCCACGTCAAGGCGTCGCGTGAGCCGAGCGTAGTGGGCTTCGTGGTCCGCCGCCCGTGCCGCCACCGCCGCCGAATCCAGGCGGGAGGGGTCGTAATAGAGGTCGAAGTGATCGGTCTGATGATGTCCCCCCAGTGCCGATCGGAGCTCCTGGGGCGTCGTATTCAGACCCAGCGGTCCCGCGTACGCATACACCACGGCAATTGCCACGCCGCAGAGAACGACGCCAACGCCTCCCCGGGCCACACGGAGCCATCGGCCCAGGAAGAACGCAGCGGCCGCCCAGAGGAGCGTGAGGCCCCGAAAGAAAAACAGCCCCGCCCGGACCGAAAGCTGCTCGTCGTAAATCGGGCCGAGCACGCCCCCAAACACGTGATTGTAGGTGTAAAACTGCGGGTGAAGGCCCAGGTCGTACAGGGGACCAAGCAACGAAAGCCCGAGGCCAAGCCCGCCCAACCAAAGTACGGGGTGCCTCAGAGAAAGGGCCGTCAGGAGATACGCGAGGGCCACCGAAAAGACAACCGTTACCCCCGGAAAGAGGAGGTAAAACAGGAGGCCCTGGCCCACCGTGCAGTTTGGTGCCCAGAGCTGCGCGACCAACAGCATCGCGAGCGGAAGGAGCAGCGCCCCCACCTGCTGCGCCAGTACCGGGACAACAGACAGCCGTCCCTCTCCAAAGGAACGGATGGCCGCCCCCCCGGCCACAAAAAAAGACACAAACGCGACCACCGCGGCCGACTCGGCCTGCAGCACGTTTAGGAGTGGCACCGGCCACAGTGCGACTCCCAGCACCAGATACGCGGCACACACACGCTTCATAACAGTCGTCGCCCCGGCCGGACCTCAGAGAAGGCAGCTACAAAAGATCGAAGGACAATCCAACCGAAATGGTCTCCTTCAACTGCACCGCATCGGTGGTGTTTTTGTCGTACAACGCCGTGAACTCCACATCCGTACTGAGCCAGTCGTTTACCGCTAGGCTTAACGTGTTTTCCCAGAGGACGTCCGGAGGATCGTCCGCCAGGTTAAACGCCAAAAACACGTTGAGGTCAGACCGATAGCGAATGTTGTCGCTAAGCTGTGCATTCAGCGAGGAGGCGAACTCCGTACCGGCCTCGACCCGAGCCAGCGCGTCCGGATCGATGCCGTACAGCTCCCGGAAGTCGTCTTCGACAATCACGGTCTGCTTCGACGCCGCCCCCAACCGAAGAGTAAGCACGTCGGCCGGCTCGTAGGTTAATCCCAAGGACTCCGTAATGAAGGCCGGCGCGAAGAATGCCGACGTTTCCACCGGCGGGTCCTGGTTCAATCGGGGGTCGTTGGACGGCACCTCTCCGTCAAACGGGTTGCTGTCGTAGTCAAATCCCGAGGCAAACTGAGTCCGCAGATTCGCCGCCAGGGTCGGATTGAACACCCGGAAGAAGCCGTCGCCCTGGTATTGGAGATTCGACTGAACCTGGATGCGGTCCTCGGCCTTGCGGAGTTCCTGATCTTCCTGATTGAGAATTCCAAACGCCAGTCGGGTCTCATGAGACTGCGCCCACAGCTCCCCGCGCCGCTCCGCCGCCGCCCGAAGGTTGCCCTCAACAACAAGGCTGTTGTTGCCCCCGCCCTCCTTCCAGTCTTTGTACGCGGCCTGCGACAGGTCAAATCGGGCCCGCGTCAGATAGTCCCAGGAGGACGTGGCGGTGTCCGACACCGGGTCGCTTGATGACGGCGGATTGAGATCTTCTCCGTTCGGCTGCGCAGGGCTCGCCTGCGCACCAAGAAGGAGACCAGCGCCGAGGAGACAGGCAAACGCCCGAAATAAGAATTGGGGCATGAAGGAACGGAACTGCGGTATGAAGGAAAGAAAATGCGCGTCGGCCCCCGATCCCCCAGGCCGCGGCCTGCTATAGAAAAAGGCTATGCCAGAACGACATAGCCTTCCTCTTTCGGATCCGGTGGGGATGCAATCCCCGGAGCCAGGTAGACTTACAGTTCGTTGTTCTTGATTTCCTGAATTTCCTGGCGCATCTCATGCGCGAGCTTCTTCAGTTCCATGAGGCTTTTTCGGGCCCGCGTGCCGGCAGCCTTATTGCCTTTCTCGTAGAACTTCATAAGGTCCTCCTCAGCACCGTCAATAAGGTCGGTCAGCTGGCCGTATCGTTCTTCAAATGTGCTCATGCGTTTGAAATGTTCGTGGGAATGGATACGATGGCTTCGAAAGTGGGAGGAACTTAATGCCTCCCTGAGCCGCTGTCAAGCCGGATTCGTCCGGGAGCACAGGGCCTGGGGGTGGTGTAGCTCTAATTTGTCAAAAGGTTCAAGCCTCCGGGGTCTCCCCCGACTTCCCATCGGCTGCGGGACGCAGGTAGGTCCCTCGGGGGGCTCCTTCTCCGAACAGGCCCTGCAGTGTTGTGAGCAGCACCGTCCGCCCGTCCTCCACAAGGCGCCGCACGGCATTGGGCTCCGACACATGCTCGTCCGGAAGCGCCTCGAGAGAGGCCTGTTCGAGCTCGCCCTCCGCTTCGGGGAGCCGCGGCTGGTCCGCCGTGGTGAGGACGCACGCAACCGGATCAAAGGCCGTTGACAGCGCATCGGCCAGCGCCTCCAACACATGGACCGCCCAGACCTCCTCGACCTGCTCCTCCTCGACGAGGGCCGACACAACGGGCACCACGCGCTGCTTGATGAGCGTTTCGAGCCACCCCACGCTCGAGGCTCGGATCGCGCCGTCCGCGTCGCGCTCCAGTAAGTTGCGATCCACTCCCTGAATGCCAACGGTGGATACCACCTCGTCGGTCAAAGCCGCCACAATGTCCTGATTCACCTCTCGCACGGCCCGCTCCACCAGCCGACGCTGTTCGTCCCCCTCCACCTCCAGCACCCCGTCCGTGCGCTCCGGGAAGAGGCCCTGCGCCTCCAGGGTGCGCTCCACCTTCTCCCCACTGCCATGCACAAGCACACAGGGCGGCTCTCCACTCTTGCCCCGCACCATGTGCTGGGCGAGTGACTTCAGGAAAAGATCGTCACCAAGATGGTGGCGGTCCAGATAGAGCAGATAGAGGGTCTGCATTCGAAACCGAGGGCTTTCGAGCGATAGCAAGCGCGGGTGCGAACCATCCAATGGCCAGCCGGGGCGGACGATTCCCCCATAGGAGCGGATCGGCGCAAAGTCCAAGAAACTTCTCAACAACCCGCCCGGCCCGTTGACGCGCCCCGGCTCGCTTCTTTCCTTAAGGGCATCCGACCTGGGCCGAGGCCCCCTCGGTTTTTTTCTGCACGTATGAACCTGTCCCTCATCTATGGAGTTTTCCCACCTCCACTGCCATACGCAGTACTCGTTGCTCGACGGCGCGGCCAGCATCGACCACTTGCTCGAAAGTGCCGAGCGACGGGGCGTCAACTCCGTGGCCATTACCGACCACGGCAATCTGTACGGGGTGCCCGAGTTCTACACGACAGCGCAGGACCACGATGTCGATCCGATCATCGGGTGCGAGTTCTACCTCACACCCAGCGGCATCCAGGACAAAAGCGACCCGACGCGCTATCACCAGGTGCTCCTGGCCAAAAACCAGGCCGGCTACGAAAATCTGATGCAGCTCTCCTCCACCTCCTTCCTGGAGGGCTTCTACTACAAGCCACGCATCGACCTCGACCTGCTGCGCGAACACCACGAGGGCCTTATTGCCACCACCTGCTGCCTGCAGGGTCAGGTCCCCCAAACCATTTTGAACGCAGACGAAGAGGCCGCCCGCGAGATCTTCGAGGCCTACCTCGAGATCTTTGGAGATGACTACTACATCGAACTGCAGGATCACGACATTGACGATCAGCACACGGTCAACGAGGTCCTGCTGCGCTGGGCGAAGGAGTACGACGTGGAGGTCGTGGCCACCAACGACGTGCACTACGTCGACCAGCAGGACCATGAGGCGCAGGATATTCTCCTCTGCCTGCAAACGGGGGACGACTACCACGACCCCAACCGCATGCGCTTCTCGAACGACGAGTTCTACTTAAAGGACGCCGAGGGCATGACCGAGGCCCTCACCGGCATTCCGTCGGAGTTTCAGCGGGAGGCGCTCGTCAACACCAATAAGGTGGCCGACAAGTGCACGTTTGAGCTTCCGATGGGAGACCTCCTGATGCCCCACTACCCCATCCCGGACGGGTTTGAGGGCATGGACGCGTACCTTCGGCATCTCACCTATGAGCGAGCAAAGGAGCGCTACAGCACGCCCCTGCCTCAGCATGTGATCGAGCGCCTCGATCACGAACTGAGCATCATCGCCGACATGGGGTACTCCGGCTACTTCCTCATCGTTCAGGACTTTACGGAGGCCGCTCGTGAACTGGGGGTACGTGTGGGGCCGGGCCGCGGCTCGGCCGCCGGCTCCTGCGTGAGCTACTGCCTTGGCATCACGGACGTCGACCCCATCGAGTACGACCTCCTGTTTGAGCGCTTCCTGAATCCGGAGCGCGTCTCGATGCCGGATATCGACATCGACTTCGACGACCGGGGGCGCTCGAAGGTGATCGACTACGTGGTCGAGAAGTACGGGCAGGAAAACGTCTGCCAGATCATCACCTTCGGCACCATGGGGGCAAAGACCGTCGTGCGCGACGTCTCGCGCGTACTGGACGTTCCCCTGAACCGCGCCGACGAGATTGCGAAAATGATCCCGGACGGCCCGGGGGTCAACCTCGAGCTGGCCTTCGATGAGAATCCGGACTTTCGCGCCCTCAAGGACGCGGAGGACCCGGAGGTGCGGAAGATGATGCAGTATGCGGAGGTGCTGGAGGGCTCAGTGCGCCACACCGGGGTCCACGCCGCGGGCGTCATCATCGCCCCCGGCGAGGTGAGCGACTACGTGCCCGTTTCCGTCTCCAAAAGCAAGGGCGAGAAGGTCGTCACCACGCAGTACGATGGCGACTGGGTGGAGGAATTTGGCCTGCTGAAGATGGACTTCCTCGGCCTCAAGACGCTTACCCTGATCGAGGACGCTGTAGACCTCGTGGAGGAGACGCGCGGCATCGAGGTCGACATCGACAACATTCCACTCGACGATGAGACCACGTTCGAACTCTTTCAGCGCGGCGACACGGTCTCGATCTTCCAGTTCGAGTCCACTGGCATGCGGGAGTGGCTTCGCAAGCTGAAGCCGACGGAGATCGACGACCTGATTGCCATGAATGCCCTCTACCGGCCGGGGCCTATGGAAAACATCCCCACCTATATTGCCCGGAAGCACGGGCGGGAGGAGGTGAAATACCCCCACCCCCTCCTGGAGGACATCCTGGAGCCAACGTACGGCATTGCCGTCTTCCAGGAGCAGGTCATGAAGATGGCCCAGAAGCTGGCCGGGTTCTCTCTCGGCGAGGCCGACATTCTGCGCCGCGCCATGGGCAAGAAAAAGGCAAAGCTCATGCGCAAGCAGCGCAAGAAGTTCGTGGACGGCTGCCGCGAAGAGAACGACATTCCGGACGACGAGGCGAATGAGCTCTTCGACATCATCAACGAGTTTGCCGGCTACGGCTTCAACCGCTCCCACGCCGCGGCATACTCGCTGGTCGCCTACCGCACGGCCTACATGAAGGCCCACTACCCGCCCGAATTCATGGCGGCGGCGATGACCAACGAGATGTCGAACACGGACAAGCTCTCGAAGGTGCTGGAGGAGGCCCGTAGCATGGGCCTGGAGGTGCTTCCGCCCTCCGTCAATCACAGCCAGTCGTACTTTACGGTCGAGGACGGACAGATTCGGTTCGGCCTCGCCGCAATCAAAAACGCGGGCGCAGCGGCCATCGAAAAGATCATCGAGGCCCGCGAGGAGCACGGTCCCTTTGAGGACATCTTCGACCTTACGAAGAACGTGGACCTGAGCACGGTGAACAAGCGCACGCTGGAAGCCCTCGCCCAGGCGGGTGCGCTCGACGACCTGGAGGGCCACCGGGCCCAGCTGCTGGAGGTGATGGATACGGCCGTGCGCTATGGCCAAAAGGTGCAGCACGACCGCGCCGCCGGGCAGAATTCGCTTTTCGGGAATGGCGACGCCGGGGCCGAGGCCATGCAGCCGGGTCTGCCCAGCACCGATCCCTGGCCCAAGTCGAAACGCCTCAAGGGCGAGTACAACGTCCTCGGCTTTTACGTCTCGGGCCACCCGCTCGACCAATACCGCGCGGAGGCCGATGCTTTTGCCACCGCCCGCTTTGGGGAGCCGGAGCAACTGGAGAAGATGATCGAACAGGCTGCCGGCGGCGACGGGCGCTCCCGCGGGCCCGTCCGCACTTTTTGTGGCATCATCACGGAGGTAAACCGGAACACCACGAAGTCGGGCAAGCCCATCGCCTTCGCCACCATCGAAGACTTTACGGGACAGGGCGAAATGGTGTGCTTCTCCAGCATCCTGGACCGCATTCAGCCCTACCTGGAGGTCGACAATGTCGTGCTCGCGAAGGGCAACGTGGAGGTGCGCGGCGGCACCGTCAAGGTGATCGCCAAGGACGTTATTCCGATGTGGAAGGTCCGTGAGCAAATGGTCCAGGAGGTCGTCCTGGAGGTCGACCTCGATCAGGTAATGCCGGAGGAGCTCCGCGAATTCCAAACCCTTTGTGAGCGGTGCACGGGCAACTGCACCCTCTACTTTGACGTGGACGCGCCGGAGCTCCGAGGCCAAGAGCGCCTGCGCAGTCGCTCGTACGTCATCGAGCCGACGGCGGAGTTCATGAAAAGCGCCTGCCGCCTCTTCGGCGCCGACAATATCTCCCTGAAGGGAAATTGACCTGCTGCCCCCACCCTTGTGATCTCGATTTTTCATTTCGCCCCTCGGGAGCCGGAACGTACACGCACCTCGACGGTGGTTTTATGAAATTCTCGCCCTTCAACGACGCGTAGGCGTATGCACTTGGCCCTGTTTGACGCTTCTCTCGGCACCGCGCACGCGAGGCGCAACTTTCAACGTGAGGTGAATGCCTCCCTCACGATATACCAGGTGAACCGCGGTGAAATGCCCCCACCCACCGGGACAAGGGAGGGCAACGGGCGCTCCGCTCCATTTGACGGGGCCATTATCAGTGGATCGCAGTCGTCGGTCTACGACGATCGGCCCTGGATTCAGGAGCTCAGCCGGTGGGTCGAAGGTGCCATTGCCGACGGCCTGCCCATTCTGGGCGTCTGCTGGGGCCATCAGCTTCTGGCCCAGGTGCTGGGCGGTACGGTGAAAGGGGGCAGCTACGAGCTCGGATACGTTACGGTGCACCAGGAGGGCGACGACCCGATCTGGGACGGTATTGCAGACCCCTTCACCGTCTTTGCGACGCATTCCGACCACGTCGTGGCCCTTCCCGCGGACGCCACCCTCCTGGCCTCCAACGACACCGGCGTCCAGGCCTTTCGGTGCGGGTCCGTATACGGCGTCCAGTTCCACCCCGAATACGACCGGGAGACGGCAGAGGCGATGATCGACTCGAAAACGCTGCCCGAAGATGATCTTCAGGCAGCCCGTGACACCTGCACTCCGGAGAACGTCGACGCGGCCCGGGGCCCGAAGCGCATCTTCGATAACTTTCTCGATCACGTGGCGCAGCCCCCCGCCACCCCGTCGCCTTCCGGCCTCAATGCGTGATCCCACACCCGTCCCCCACTCGTTCCCACAGTTCTATGGCTTTTCCTCCCCTTTCCGAAGAGGACATTCGCGAGCACACCGCCGGCGGGTCGTTTGAGCGGGGGCACCAGTACTTCTCCGACGGCGCCGTCCGGTCCCTGGAGCAGACCGGCGAGCACACCCTCCGCGCAAAGGTGCAGGGAAGCGACGTGCACCCCTACCTCGTCTCGATCCGGTTTACTGCGGACGAGGTCACGAATGTGCGGTGTACCTGCCCCTACCACGGCGGGTCGTGGTGCAAACACATCGTCGCCACGCTTCTCAAAGCCCTCTCGGTCGACGAGGTGCCGCGCGGCGAGCCGGCTACTGTGGCGGACCTGACGGACGACCTGGACCGGGAGGCCCTCATTTCCCTCATCGAGCGACTGGTCGAGCACGATCCCCGCCTCATCGATCAGCTCGAGCGGGAGCGCGCCCGCTTGGCCGAAACATCCTCCTAAGTCCGCCGAGCCGCACCCTCGCAGAATGGAGACGGCCCGGGGCGCCCCGGACGTCTCAACGGGGGCTTGTGCCCAGGACCCATGGCGCGTATGCACACCTGTGCTATTGTGAATCCGGCCGCCGGAGGGGGACGCGTCCGGCGCCTCTGGCCCTCCCTTCTGCCCGCTCTCCTGGAGGTAACAGACCGTCTAACCGTCCGCTGGACCTCCGGGCCCGGCACGGCGGCTCGCCTAACTCGACGCTCCCTGCGACACGGGGCCGATCGTGTGGTGGCCATTGGCGGTGACGGCACACTCCACGGCGTCGTCAACGGCTTCTTTGAGGGACCGCGGGCCGTCGCCCCTACGGCGGTGTGCGCGTTTGTGGCCTGTGGAACCGGAAGCGATGCCCGGTGGGCGCTTGGCCTCCCAACAGGCGTGGCTGCCATCCACCATCTCCGCCAGGCCCCGGTCCGCCCCGTGGACCTTCTCCGTCTTCGGTATACCGCAGCAGACGGGACTACGCGCTCCCGGTACGCCATCAACGTGGCCTCCTTTGGCCTTAGCGGCGCGGTGGTACGGTGGGCACAGCGTGCGCGGCGCATCCCCATCCCGCCCCGGCTGCGATACGTTGGAGCCATTGTGGCCGCCCTGTGCACCCATCAGCCGAACGCCGTCTCGGTGCATCTGGACGACCTGCCCCTCCCGGCCGAACGGGTGTGGGCCGTCGCTGTCGCCAATGGGTCCACCTTCGGGGCCGGCCTGCGCATTGCCCCAACGGCCCACATGAACGATGGGCAGCTCAACGTCACGATCGTGCGGGCCCGCGCAGTGCATTCGCTCCTTCTTGACGCCGCGCAGTTCTATCGCGGGAGCGTCGCAGCCGTTGATGGTGTGTCGACCTATACCGGACAGGCCGTGACCGCGCAGTCCACGACCGCCGCCCCGGTGCCCCTGGAAGCCGATGGCGAGCGCCTGGGCCAGGTGCCGGCCTCGATCGAGATCGTGCCCGGGGCCCTCCGCGTTCAGGCGTAAGGGGCAAACTCGTCCGGGACGTTCGGCCCAACGGGCACGGCGTGGGTGCGCACGGGATCCGCCATGCCTTTCACCCGGCACGGGGGGCGCGCCTCTGTCGCGATGGCGGGGGCCAGGTCTGCCTTCACCGTTTCCGAAATGAGAATATCTGCCTCGTGCGTCCGCGTAAGCTCCTCGATCCGAGACGCAAGGTTCACGTGTCGGCCCACCACGGTAAACTCTTTGACCTCTTGGCTCCCCATAATTCCAGCGACAACCGGGCCCTTATGAATGCCCACGCTGAGGCGCAGGCCGGGCAACGCCGGGTCGCTGAGCCGGTCATCCAGCGCCTCCACCTCCTTGTGCATCCGCAGCGCCGCTTTCACCGCGTCCGTGGACTGCCACGGATTGTGGTGCAGGGCCCCGAACAGGACAAGCACGCCGTCCCCGATAAACTTTGATACAAACCCGCTGTGGGCATCTGCCGCCCAGTCCATACGCTGGAAGTAGGTGTTCAGCAGTGTTACCAGATCGGCCGCTTCCATCTGCTCGCTCAAGGCCGTAAAGCCCCGAAGGTCGGCAAAGAGCATGG
>JAWOAQ010000060.1:0-10096 GCA_046498495.1 Salinibacter sp.
AGGAGGCCGGACCGGTTGGGGAGGGGGGCGGGCCGGCCCTCTCCGTGTGTTCGGGGCGCTCCTACCCGTATGTTGAGGCCATCACGCAGGCCCTCCACGTACGAGTGCCGGTCCTTTTCGAGAGCGGCGGTGGTCGCTTCGATCCCATGGCAGCCCAGACCACCTGGACCCCACGGCTCACAGACGATGTGGAGGCCAAGCTGGAGGCGGTGCGGCACTGGTTCGTGACGGAGTGCGTGCCGGGCACGAGCCTGTCCCTCGACCACGCCAAACGAACCCAGGCGGGGGTCGTCTCACCGAATCCGGACGAGATTCTTGATCTTCGTTCGCGCGCCGAGCACTTTGTAGAAAAGAACACGCCGGGTCTCCGCGTTTTCTCTACGGCCGTGTCGATCGACGTGGTGCCCCCGGGCATCACCAAGCAGGCGGGGCTGGAGTGGCTTGCCGATCATCTGGACCTTGACATGAGGGACGTGGCCTACATTGGCGACTCCGGATCTGATGTGGAGGCGCTGGAAGCCGTGGGGACCTCTTTTGCCCCGGCCAATGCCGACGCTGAAGTGCGCCGGTGCGTCGACCACGTGACGAAAGAAACCGTGCTCGCCGGCACCCTGGAAGCCTACCGGTACTGCCAACGTCAAAATGACTCGTAACCGACCCGCGTCCATCGTCTGCAACGGCCGCTCGGGAGGCCACGGCCCCTCCCGAAACGCCCGGCGTGTGCCGCTCTGGGACCTGTGCTTGATCGGGGGCCTTCTCCTGATCGGGCTCTTGGGGCTTGCTGGCCCGGCTGCGGCCCAGTCGTCCGTGCCCTCATCGGTGGCGCTACCGGAGGCGGAAGAACGCTCATCGGCCGATGAACAGGGGGCCCTTCCCACGCGCCGTCCCGAGGGGGCAGCGCTCGTGCACGTCGTCGGCGAGTCGACCTTCCTCTACAACCGCCCCGACTCCACGGCCCCCGTGCGACGCCTGCCGGTTCGGGCGCCGCTCCATCGCCAGGAGTGCGACGCGGGATGGTGTCGCGTGCGCACCGACGACGGCCGCACCGGCCACGTCCCCGAAAGTGCTGTGTCCAACGTGTGGATTCGCGTGTCGAAGGCCGAGCGTCGCGTCTATCTCTACCGTGGCCCCGTGTTGGACGCCACCTTTAAGGCGGATGTTGGGTACAACACCTTCTCCGACAAAAAGCAGCAAGGCTCCGAGGTGCGCCGCGACCACTGGCGCACGCCCGAAGGCGTCTTCTATATCGTCCGCAAAAACCCCTCAAGTTCGTTTCACAAGGCTCTCGTCTTTAACTATCCGACCATCGACGACGCCGAGCGTGGGCTCCAAAATGATCTGATCTCGGAGGCCGAGTACAATGCGATCGTTGAGGCGCAGCGCAATTTTCAGGTGCCGCCGATGGACACAGATCTGGGGGGATGGATCGAAATTCACGGCGAGGGCACCGGCGCAGCCACGACCTGGACCCAGGGCTGCGTGGCCGTGCGCAACCAGGACATGAACCGGCTCTGGGCGTCGGTGCCGGTCGGCACCCCTGTTCTCGTCGAATAGATCCCGCTGATGTCGGGGAACGACGCGTTCCGTCGCCCCTTGCTCGTACCAATAGTGCTCCGATTTTTTTCACCCACCCCATACCGCACCATGACCGTACTCCGTTGGATTCCCGCCCTCCTTGTCTCTGTTCTCCTGCTCGCCGGCTGTGGCGAGGAAGAAGACCCGTCGGCGCCCCCGTCGGGCTGGCAGGCCACCGACACCCAAATGTGGAGTGAGGATGTCGATACGGCTGAGGTCTTCCGGGACCTCGAAGACCTTGTCACCATGGGGATCATCGAGGAAGAGATGGCCCTCAGCCAGGGAAGCATTGATCAGGACCAGTTCGAGGAGGCCATCAAGAGGAGTCTCGTGCGACTGTACCGCAACAACCCCGAAGTCGTCGATTCGCTTTTCCAGGAGCACGCCGTTGAGACGCTTGAGGACGCGGATCTTAGCGGAAACGCCGTTCAAGAGGGCGGCGAGCTCAACCCGGAGCTGCTGCAGACCAGCAAGAAAAATGCGTACCAGGCCATCACCGACCACTTCCGCGAGCCGCAGCGGGAGGAAGGGGCCGACCTTGTCTATCCGGACTCGCTCCGCCAGGATGAGGAGGCCAGTGGCAGCGTGGAGCTGCAGGTCCACATTGACACCTCCGGGGCCGTCGACGCGGTTCAGATCGTCGAGGGGGTGCATCCCACGCTCGATGCCATCGCCATGAAGGCCGCCACAGCAACGGAGTGGGAGTCGGCCTACGTGATGCGCGACGAGGACTGGGTGCCGGAGCCCTCGTGGGCCCGCTTCTCGGTCAACTACCCGGCCCCGCAAAACTAGCAGGGGAAGAACCGAACAGGGGAGCGTGCGGGACGGACGTGCGTTCCCAGGACCCAGGGGAGACAATATGACGGGTCGGCGTCCGTTTCTGGGGCGCCGGCCCGTTTTTTGGTTTGCGGTTGGTTCGAGGAGCGGCCTTCGATCGAGAAGCTCCCGCGTCCCCAGCGTAGGAAGTGCCAGTGGCCGTTATCCGACGAGGACACCGGCGAGGGTCGCCGTCATCCACGAGGCCAAGGCCCCACCCAGCACCGCCCGCAGGCCCAGGGCAGCGATCTCGCCCTTCCGGGACGGAGCGATGCCCCCGATCCCCCCGATCTGGATCGCAATCGACGAGAAGTTCGCGAATCCACACAGGGCATACGTTCCGATAATAACAGATCGCTCGCTCAGGGTGCCTTGCAGGTCACGGAGCGACGCGAAGGCCACAAACTCATTGACGGCCACTTTCTCGCCGAGCAGCGTGCCGAATTGGAGAATGTCGGCGGCCTCCACGCCCATCGCCCACGCCAGCGGAGCAAAGAGAAAGCCGAAGACGGCCTCCAGCGAGAGGGTATCGAATCGGCCTCCGGAGGCCTGGGCCACAAGCTCGTTCACGTTATAGAGCTCCACGCCGTAGACGGCGGGTGCGCCCACCCACTCGAATCCGGCATTGATCGCACCAATGAGCGCGAGGAAGGCGAGAAGCATGGCGCCCACGTTGAGGGCCAGGCGCAGGCCGTCGGAGGCGCCGCTGGCAGCCGCCTCAATGACATTGTCGACCTCTTCGGTATCCTGAATCTCCGCCCCTCCAGCGGTGTCTGGCGTCTCGGTTTCGGGCACCAAAATTTTCGCCATCACGATGGCCGCCGGGGCACTCATCACGGAGGCGGACAGCAGGTGCTTCGCAAAGAGCTGACGCGACTCGGGGGAGTCGCCGCCCAAAAAGCCGATGTAGGCGGCCAGCACGCCCCCGGCGATGGTCGCCATGCCGCCCGTCATCAGCGTCATGATCTCGCTGCGCGTCATGTCCTCGACGTACGGTTTGACGGCCAGGGGCGCCTCGGTCTGCCCGATGAACACGTTGGCCGAGGCCGCCAGCGACTCGGCCCCCGAGATGCGGAGCGTCTTTTGCATCACCCACCCCATGCCGTTCACCAGCGGCTGCACGACCTTCAGGTGATAGAGCACGCCCATCAGCGAGGCAAAGAAGACGATCGTCGGCAGTACCTGAAAGGCAAAGTTGTTGCCCTCATCGGGATCGCCCAGATCGCCGAAGATGAACTCCGAGCCCTCGTACGTAAACGACAACAGGGTGTCGAAGAACGTGGCGAGCGAATCGAAGAAGGCCTCGCCGGGCGCCGTCTTGAGGACCAGGACAGCAAAGACGAGCTGCAACCCAATGCCTGCGCCCACGAGCCGCCAATTGATGGCCTTCCGATTCGTAGAAAAGAGGATGGCGATTCCAACGAATACAGCAAGGCCAATGAGGCCTCGTACGACGGCGACGGGGAGCGACATAGAGCGTGTATGGCGTGCGTAGACGAAGGACAGACGCCCGCGGCCTCCCCCGTCCACGTGCCCCCTCTGCTCTCATCGGCGCCTCGCGCCGTCGGAGCAGGCGTGGATCCGCTGGACAAGGCGTAAGATAACGACTGCGAACACGAACTCAAGCCGAGCCCGTCTGCGGTGGCTCGGTCCCCGATAAAGACACGGGGCCGAGCGCAGGGCCCGGCCCCTCGGGTTAAGGTCAAGGGCGGGGTGGTTTATCATTCGGAGTTGGACGTGTCGGTCGTGTCCGAGGCCGACCAGGTGTTGTTCTCGCGGTTGGCGTCGGGCAGGACTTGGTCCGGGTCGATCGTCACCTCCTCCACTGGCCCCTGCGTCGTGCGGAGCGTGTGCTCGTCCTGCGTAAAGAAAGCTTCGGTGGGCACGTGTTGCTCCCGGGTCGAGCCGTCCTCGAAGGTCAGCTGCACCGTCAGGGGCAGCATCAGGTCCGCGCGTTGCTCCACGGTGACTGAGGAGGTGTCGCCCGGCGACACCGAGGCGACGGCCTGGTCGAGCGTGTCGGTTTCGTAGAACCAGCTGCGCCAGAACCAGTCGAGGTCCTCCCCGGCCACGTTTTCAATGGTGCGGAAGAAGTCCGCGGGCTTCGGGTGCTTGTAGGCCCAGCGGTCGAAGTACGCCTTGAAGGCGGCGTCGAAGCGCTCCGGACCGATCACGTAATCGCGCAGGAGCATCAGCCCGTTCGCCGGCTTTAGGTAGGCGAGCGCGCCGAGGGCCGGGTCGCGAATGCGGTCGGCGTACGTCATGATCGGCTGGTCGCCGAAGGGGGAAGGCATGAGCCGCTGGCCAACGACCTGCGAGTTTTCCCGGAGGCTCTGCGTGTTGTCTTCGCCGTAGAAGGCATCCTCGGAGTATTGATTCATGAACGTGTTCAGGCCCTCGTCCATCCAGGCCCAGCGGCGCTCGTCCGAGCCCACGACCATCGGAAACCAGGTGTGGCCGAACTCGTGGTCGGTGACGCCGAAGAGGCTGCGCCCGCGGGACTCGACGTCGCAGAACATGATTTGCGGGTACTCCATCCCGGCCACGCGTCCCGCCACGTTGATGGCGTTGGGGTAGGGGTAGGGGGCGAGGAAGTCGGAGTAAAACTCGACGGAGTGCTGCACGAACTCGGTCGAGCGTTCCCATCCGTCCTCCTCGTCTTCCCCGCTGAGTCCTTCCACCGGGTAGAGCGACTGCGCGAGCACCGACCGGTCGCCGGCCTCGGCCGTGGCGGCATCCCAGAGGAAGGCCTCGGAGGCGGTCCAGGAAAAGTCGCGCACCCGATCGGCCGTGTAGCGCCACGTAAGGGGTCCGCTGCCGTCGGGGCGCGTGGCGTCGGTGCCGACTTCCTCCTCGTCGATGATCATCACCGTTTCGCGGCTGTCACGCGCCTCGTCCAGCCGATCCCGTTGCGTGTCGGTCAGCACCTCCTCGGGATTCTGGAGGCGGCCCGTGGCGGCCACAATCATGTCGCGCGGCACGGTGATGTTGACGTCGAAGGACCCGTATTCCAGGTAATACTCGCCCTGGCCCAGGTAGGGAAGGTGATTCCAGCCGTGCACGTCGTCGTAGACGTACATCCGCGGATACCACTGCGCAAACTGGTAGACCGTGCCGTCCTCAACCGACAGGTAGCCGTGGCGGTCGGCGCCGTCGCGGGGCAGGGTAAATTCGAAATCAAACGAGAGCTGAAGGCTGTCCCCGGAGGCGAGGGGCTCGTCCAGGCTCACCTTGAGGCGGGTGCCGATTCCCATCGTGTCGGGCGTGACGGTTTCGCCGTTGCGGTGGAGGCGGAGGTCGGAGAGGTCGTAGCCCGCCCCGTCGAAGAAGCCGCCGAAGCGGGCGTCGGCGGGCACGGACGCGGCACCGCGGCTGTTGGGCTTGAAGTAGTTCTGCTCCAGTTGTACCCACAGGTGCTCCAGGTTTTCGGGGGCGTTGTTGGTGTACGTGATCGTTTCCGTGCCGGTCACGCGGTTGCTCGCGGTGTCCAGCGACACGTCAATCTGGTAGTCGGCGGACTGTTGCCAGTAGTCCTCGCCAGGACTTCCGTCGGCATCTCGGTAGTCGTTTGGGTCGGGGAGGTCGATCGGCTCAAAGGCTTCGCTGTTGTCCTCCGGCACGTCCGAGGGCATCTGGGCGGCGGTGGTGGACGGGAACAGAAGGAGCGCTCCGAGCAGGAGGCAGAACGTACTGCAGGCGACGCGTGGGAGAGAGAGCATGACGGAGACGGGTCGGTGAGACGTCAAAATGACACAAGCAATATCAATCTAACTTTTTCCTTCCCAAATTAGAAGGAAGAACGGGTTAAAGGACGCGCATGATCGGTGGCGCCTGGTTCCAGGAGGCAAAGGAGCAGGCACGATCGGGAGAAACAGCGCAGAGCGCGTGCGTGGAAAGAGGAGGTGAGGGCCTCTTGTCTTTGCGATTATACAATGTGGACCGTACTGGGCGCAGACAACACGTTATGGTCTAACAGATGGTCTAACAGACCTCCCAATCTTCGCCGTCGCGTTCACTGCGGACTCCAAAATTTTTCTGTCTGCCTTGGATGGTGTCTCTGGTCGCAGTTGCATCCCGGGGGCCGGCCTTCTCCTTTCGTCTTCGGCCATGATCTCTTCCCGCAGTGTCCTTGTTCTCTGCATCTTATTGTTCGTTGGGCCGGTGGGGTGGGGGCCCGAGGCCGCTGCGCAGTACTTCGGACGCAACAAGGTGCAGTACGATCAATTCACGTTCGATATTCTGCCGACGGACTACTTCGATATCTACTTTTACGACGAGACCGAAACGGCCATCCGCGACGTGGCCCGCATGGCCGACCGCTGGCACGTACGGCATAGCACGGTCTTTTCCCACGACCTCACGGCGCGGCGCCCGCTCATTTTCTACGCCAACGACGCCGACTTTCAGCAAACCAACGTCATTGGCGGGGAGATCGGCCAGGGGGTGGGCGGTGTTACGGAGGGCTTGAAGCAGCGGGTGGTGATGCCGCTCACGGGCCTGTATGCCGACACCGATCACGTGCTGGGCCACGAACTCGTGCACTCGTTTCAGTTCGACCTCGCCCTGTCCACGGGCCAGGGCATCCGATTGCAGCGACTGCCGCTGTGGCTCATTGAGGGGATGGCGGAGTATCTGTCGATCGGGTCCGAGGACCCGCACACGACCATGTGGGTTCGCGACGCCCTGGTGCGGGACGACCTCCCCACGATCCGGGACCTGAACACAGGGCGCTATTTTCCCTACCGGTTCGGCCAGGCGTACATGGCGTATCTCGGGCAGACGTACGGCGATGGGGCAGTGACCAGTCTCTACCAGGTGGCGGGCCAGGCGGGCCTCACCGAGGGCATCACCCTCGTGACTGGAATGACGCCCGACTCGCTCTCGGCGGACTGGATCCGGACGGTGAAGCGAATGTACGAGCCGCTCGTGGAGGGACGCACGCCGGCGGCCGAGGCCGGGCGGCAGGTGCTCTCAGATGAGGCGGGGACGGGTAGTGTGAATGTGTCGCCGGCCCTCAGCCCCGACGGGCGGTACGTCGCATTTCTGTCGAGCCGGGACCTCTTTTCAATTGACCTCTATGTGGCCGACGCCGAGACGGGCGAGATCGTCAAGCGCCTCGGCTCCTCGAACCGCGACCCGCACTTCGACGCCATCCGCTTCCTGAACTCGGCGGGCACCTGGTCGCCCGATGGGCGCCGGTTTGCGTTTGTGGCCTTTGCGGAGGGAGACAATGAGATTGCCATCTGGAATGTGCGGTCGGGCCGCATCGAGCGGCGGGTTGCCGTGCAGGGCGTCACGGCGCTCGCGCAGCCGGCCTGGTCGCCCGACGGCGAGACGATTGCGGTGTCGGGGATGGACGGTGGCATTAGCGACCTCTACCTGGTCGACGTGGCGCAGGGCACGGCGCGCCAACTCACCGACGACCGCTACGGCGACCTCCAGCCCACATGGTCGCCCGATGGATCGCAGATCGCGTTTGTGACCGACCGCGGACCCGGCGGCACGGACTTTTCGATGCTCCGGTACGGCGGGCCGCAGCTCGCTCTCCTGGAGGTCGAGAGCGGCACCATTACGCCGCTCCGCCCCGTCGACCGCGGCCTGCAGCACAACCCGAAGTTTGCCCCCGACGGCCGGCACCTCTACTTCATTAGCGACCACGACGGGTTTAAGGACGTCCACGCCCTCGACCTCGACACGGACCGCACAGCGCCTATCACCCGCCTACAAACGGGGGCGAGCGGCTTCACGGCCCTGTCGCCCGCGATGACGGTGGCCTCTCAGAGCGGCCGGATGATGTTCTCGGTGTTCTCGGACAACGAGTACGCGGTCGTGTCGCTGGAGCCGGAGGTGCTTGCGGCGCGGCGGAACGGCGCGCTCGTTGCGGACACGAGTGAGGCGCCGGGGCCGGTGGCTGCCGATTCTGTTACGGTGACTGCACCGAGGGTCGACACCACGATCGCCGCCCCCGCGGCGGCAGACACGACGGTCCTGGGAACGACGGGCGTGCCCCTCCCGGTCCGCCCCGGCGTGTTGCCGCCGGGGACCGGGCCGGGCGTCGTGGACCAGGCCCTCGCCACCCCGACGGCCGGCCTCCCGACGGAGCCGCCCGGAGACGTGATTCCCTACCGGTCGCGCCTCCAACTCGACGCCATCGCCCCACCGACCATTGGGGTGGGCGTGGGGGGCGGCTTTGGCACGCGCCTCGGCGGTAGCGTCGGCTTCTACTTCAGCGACATGCTGGGCGACCACAATCTGTCAATCGAGGCGCTTGCCAACGGGACGCTGCAGGACCTGGGGGGCCAGATCTCGTACATCAATCGGGCCCAGCGGCTGAACTACGGCACGCAGCTGTCCCACATTCCCTTCCGCTCCGTTCGCGGTTTCAGTGCGCTGGTGCAGGATCCTGCGACGGGCGAGACGACGCTCCGCTTCCGAGAGATTGAAGAGCGCCTCTTCGTCAATCAGTTCAGCGTGCTCGGCGCCTATCCGTTGCAGAACACTCGTCGGTTCGAGGTCCAGACCGGCCTGACCCGCTATGGGTTTAGCGGGACGGTGCGCGATTTTTTCCAGACCCCAGTCGGCTTCCGCCGCGACACGCGTTCGCTCGACGTACCGGATCCCCTGTACCTCTCACAAACCGCTGCGGCCTACGTCGTCGACTTCACGAATTTTGGCTTCACCTCGCCGGTGCAGGGCGGGCGATATCGCCTGCAGGTGGGGAGTACGCTCGGCAGCACGCAGTACGCCACGGTGCTGGCCGATGTGCGGCGGTACCTTCGCACCGGGCCCGTCACGTTTGCGGGCCGGGCCATCCACATCGGCAACTACGGCGCGAGTCAGGGCGACCTCTTCTCTTCGGAGTACCTGGGGGACTCGTTCACGCCCACGTACCTCCGGGGCTATAGCTTCAATTCCTTCGAGCCGGAAGAATGCTTTTCGGAAACGGGCCGTTGTGGGTCCCTCGAGCGCCTCATTGGCACTCGCGTGGCCGTGGCCAGCGCCGAGGTGCGGCTTCCCTTCCTGGGCACCGAGCAGTTGGGCCTCATTAACTTTCCGTACCTGCCCACCGAGCTGTCGCTGTTCGTGGACGCGGGCGTGGCCTGGACCGCCGAGGAGGCGCCGGTCGTCAAATGGTCGCGCGACGCCGACGAGCGGGTGCCGGTCGTGAGTACGGGCATTAGTGCCCGGATGAACGTGCTCGGCTCCCTCATCCTGGAAGTGTTCTACGCCCAGCCCTATCAGCGACCGGAAAAGGGCGGCTTCATTGGCGTCAACCTCCTGCCGGGATGGTAGAGGGGGCCGGCGGTCCTCATCGTCTTCTTTCAGGTATTTCCCTGCTTCACATGGATACCCCGACCACCCAAACGCCGCCCCACCCGGACGGGCCCGCGGCCCCCACCACGGGGCGGCCCACCGACCTGGAGGCCACCCTCGGGTTGGGAGCGGAGCGGCGGAGACCGTGGGGCCGCTGGATTGGGCTCGCGCTCCACCGAATATCAGGTATTATCCGACAAAATAGGGGGATATCACCAATCGTATGCCGAAGTGTCGTAGAAAATACAGCACTTCGGCAGTCTAATCATTGTTAAGCCTCGAGGAGAGATGAGTGACAGAAATTCTTAAGACATGGCTTGATCATTTCTCACCTCAAGCGCAGGCTGCAATAATTGCTGCTATCGTTGGTCTTGCAACCGGTCTCGTCGGT
>JAWOAQ010000048.1:0-2798 GCA_046498495.1 Salinibacter sp.
AACTCAAAATCCCTCAGGCAGGTCGCTTCGAGCGCACCCCGGAGAGCACTCGGTCGCTCCGCTCCCAGCGCAGCCCGGTGACTATTCGGTCGCTTCGCTCCCAGCACAGTCGAGAAGCCTCTTTGAAGCAGGCTGCTTCGTCAGGGAGATTTCTCGACGTTGCTCGAAATGACGTGCTGGATTTCCGGGATGTTGAGTTCGCTTCGATAGCCAAAGAATTTACTTGCCAAAGTACTTAGCGTCCGTACCAGCGGAGACGCTTCAGGCCGGCGTCCGCGAGCGTGGTGAGTCCCCCGCGCTCCACCAACTGCCAAAAGAGCGTGCGGGCGGCGACGGCATCGCCCACGGCCGTGTGCAGTTCCGTCTCGGGGGTCGCGCCCACCGCATCCAGCAGCGCACCGAGCCGATGTGAGGGGGCGGTCTCCAACGTTGTTCGGGCCAGCCGAAGGGTATCGACGAAGCGGACGTCCAATCCACTGCACCCAAGGCGTTCGGCCTCGTACGTCACGAAGCGGAAGTCGAATGACAGGTTGTGGCCGACCACAATGCCGTCTTCGAGGTGCGCGATAAGACGCGGCAACTGCGTGGCCACCGCGGCGTCGCGGGGCGGGTCGTGCGGGCTCGTCCACTTGAACTGCACGCCGCTCTCGTCCACAATCGCCATTTCGGCAATGCGGGCGCCGCGATCGGGGCGCAGGCCGGTCGTCTCCAGGTCAACGAACCGGAGGGGCGCTGTGCGGAGTGGACGATCGAACCGCAACGCCATCACGAGACGACGGCTTTTTCCTCAGGAAGCGAGCGAACCGGGTGGACGTGAGCTCTCGTCGGGCGTTATGCTCTCGTCGGGCGTTATGTTGTGCGGGCCGCCGGCAGTCGCACGGTAAAGCACGATCCCTCTCCCTTCTCGGTCGCCACTGTTACCTCGCCCTCCATCTGCCGCACCGCCTGCTGCGTCACAGCGAGGCCGAGCCCCGTGCCCTGGTACTCTCGCGCAGCCCCTTCCGACTCCTGCCGAAAGGGCTTAAACAACTCCGGCACTTGATCCGGCTCCATCCCAATGCCCGTATCTTCCACCTCCACCACGGTGCAGTTTGCGTCGCTGTCGCCTCCTGTCTCCGATTGAACCCGGACCCGCACCGATCCGTCGGTCTCGGTATACTTCACCGCGTTGGACACCAGATTGCGGAGGACGATCTGCACCCCGCGGGGGTCCGCCCACGCCCAGACCGGTGCGTCCCCCGTTTCGGCGACCACCTTCACGTCGGCCTCCTCGGCTCGCGGACGCATCTGCTCCACCGTATTCTGAGCTTCGGCCGCCAGGTCCACCGGCTCGGGCGTCAATCCCATTTCTCCCGCCTCCAGCTTCGAGAGGTTTAGAATCCCGTCGAGGGTTTCCAGGAGGCGCTTTCCACTCTCCTCAATCAACTCCGAAAAGCGCCCGAGGGTTGAGAGGTCGAGCGTCCCATCCTCCGCCCGCGCATCAAGAGCCGATACCTCGTCCCCAATGGCCTCGGCAAATCCAATAATCGATGTCAACGGGGTCCGGATTTCGTGGCTCATGTTGGCCAGGAAGGCCGACTTCATGCGGTTCGCTTTCTCGGCTTTTTCCTTTGCGTCTACAAGCTTCTGCTCCCGCTGCTTCTGCTCGGTAATGTCGGTATAGATTGCAAACACCTCCGGGGTGCCGTCCGCCGCGTCCCGCACAGCGGCCTGCACTCGAAACGTCCGGGCGCCCTCCGCGGTGCGGCGGCGCACCTCGAACTGCCGGCCCGGCTCCTCCACCACGGCTCGGTCGATTCGTACCGCCTCCTCCTGCTCGCCCGCCGGCACAATGTACTCGTGGAGGTCCTCTCCCTGAATCTCGCCCGCTCGCACCCCAAAAGTGGCCTCAAACGTGGCGTTTACCGACGACACCACAAACCGGCCGTCCACCGGCCGACCGTGGACCACCGAGACCGGCAGGTTCTTCAGGAGAAGGGCCAGGCGATCGCGTTCCTGCCGCAGGGCCTCCTCATATTCCTTCAGTCCCGTAATGTCGGCAATGGCCCCGTCGAAGAACGCGACGGTTCCGTCGGGAGCCTTCACGACCGTGCCGCTGGTGAGGCCCGTAAAGGTACTTCCGTCGCGACGCTGGTACGTCACCTCCACAGAATCGAACGTGCCGTCCTGCCGGGCAATGCAACGGAGGCGCTCTCGCTCCTCCACATTCTTGTAGAGCGCTGCCGGATCGGCCTCGAGAATGGCCTCCACGCTTCCGTACCCAAACATGTTGGCAAAGGCCTGATTCACGAAGATCAGGCCCTCATCGGGGGTCGATCGGTAAATGCCCTCCGACACATTTTCAGTGATGGCCCGCAGCCGCTCCTCGCGCTTGCGGAGCTCTTCCTCCATCTTCTTTCGCTCGGTCACGTCCCGAATGACGGTTTGGGCCGCCTCTTGTCCCTTGTACGTGATGGGAACCGATTGGGCAACGATGGTCCGGCGCACTCCGTCCAGCCCTTCGATCTCATGTTCCCACGGCTCGGTGGCTTCGCCCTTTGTGACGGCCTGCCACCGGGTGTGTATTCGCTCTTTCCCATCGCCAAGCGCCTGTTCGGCGACCGGGCGACCGATGAGATCCTCGGGGTGATCCGCGCCCAGGATGGTTGCGGCGGCCTGGTTGGCGTACTGGTAGCGTCCCTCCGCACTGATGAGGACCCCGCCGGGATGCGACTCCACGAGGGCGCGCCAGCGCTCCTGTCCCTCTTTTCGTGCGGTGATGTCGAGCATCACGCCGTTGAACACGAGTTCGTCGTCGC
>JAWOAQ010000084.1:0-4556 GCA_046498495.1 Salinibacter sp.
TTCATGGCCTCAAGCACGAGCAGCCCCTGCTCGGGCGCAACCTCGTCGCCCTCGGCCACCAGCAGATCAAGCACGAGCCCCGGCATCGGCGCACGTACCTCGCCGCCCGCCGCGGATGCCTCGGCCAACCCGAACGCGTCCAGAAGCAGGTCGCGCTCGTCTTTGACATGAACGGTCGTCCGCCGCCCATCGATTGTGACCTCGATGTGATCCTCGCCCACCGACGCCACGGACACGGGGACACTCCGCCCATCTACAATAAGGGACACGTATCCCTCCCGAAGAGTCTCGAACGTGTATTCCATTGGCTCACCATCCACGACGAGGCGATCATCCGCCACGGCAATGTCGAAGGTGCAGTCGCCTACGAGGGCGCGGTACTGGGCGTCGTCCATGAGAGAGCAATGGGTCGATGTGCAAACAACGCATGGCACAAACTCCCACGGACGAGCATAGTTTGATATCCGTACCGCCCTGTCATCTCGCCTCTGCCTCCCGTGTCCGACGAGCGACACTTGACTCCGGACCTCCTCATTCGTGCCTACGCCACCGGTGTCTTCCCGATGGGCGATGAGCGGACCGGCACGATCAACTGGTACGCCCCCGACCCGCGCGGTCACCTGCCCCTAAACGACGTGCACGTGCCGCACAACCTGCGGCGCCGGGTGCGTCAGCGCGAGTTTTCCGTAACCAGCGACGAGGCATTTGACGCGGTGATTCGCGCCTGCGCGGATCGTGACCCCACCTGGATCACGCCGCCCCTCATTCGGGCCTACTCGGCCCTGCACGAGCGGGGCCCCGCGCACAGCGTGGAATGCTGGCAGGACGGCGACCTCGCCGGGGGGCTCTACGGGGTGTCCCTGGGGGGAGCCTTCTTCGGGGAGTCCATGTTTTTTCGCGTCAGCCACGCCTCGAAGGTCGCGCTTGTACACCTTACCCGCCAGCTCCGCGCCGGCGGCTTTCTCCTGCTCGACACGCAGTACAGCACAGAGCACCTGGAGCGGTTTGGCGTCACCGAGATTCCTCGGGGCGAGTACGAACGCCGCCTTGCAGAGGCCCTTTCGGTTCGTCCCACGTGGTGGCCGCTCTCCGATGCACAGGCCGCAGCCCTGGATGCTCCGGTCGACACCTTTGAGACGTCGCAGCCAACTGCCCACCACGAGGACACCTCCCGCGCGTGAAAGCGCCCCCTCTCCCCCAACCGTTCGTGTCCTGATGCCGTCCCGTCATTCGCTTCCGTCGCTCCTGCTTGGCACCGCCCTCCTGGCCGTCACGCTATGGGGGGCCGGCTGTGGGCCGTCCTCAGG
Source organism: Salinibacter sp. (assembly GCA_046498495.1). Lineage (GTDB taxonomy): Bacteria > Bacteroidota > Rhodothermia > Rhodothermales > Salinibacteraceae > Salinibacter. Next base: position 1,308 of record JAWOAQ010000084.1, read on the forward strand.
GACGGCGCCGCCGGGGCCTCCAGACACGGTGGCGCTGGCCGACAGCGTGCTGACACCGCCCGACTCGGCCACGGCCCGTCGGTTTGCCGCCGTCATGGAGTCCGGCGCGGACTCGGCGGCGGAGAGCGAAACAATTGGGGCCCTCATGCAGGCGCTCGGGACCCAGTTTCAAGGGGCACCCTACCTCGAAGGGATGCTCGATGAACCGTCCACCGAAACGCTCGTCGTGCGCCTCGACGGCTTCGACTGCGTCACCTTCATCGAAACCACGCTGGCCATGGCCCGCGGCCTGACCGTGGACGACACGACCTACGCCGGCTTTGCACAGCGCCTGGCCGAGCAGCGCTACCGGGACGGCACGCTGCAGGGCTACTGCAGCCGCCTGCACTACTTCACCGAGTGGCTGGCCGACAACGAGGATCGAGGCCTCATAACCCGCCTCGACACCCTGGGCAGCCGGTCCCTGACCGATACGCTCGACTTCATGAGCACCCATCGCTCGGACTACGACCGCTTCGCCACCAACGATCGCCGATTCGCCTGCATCCAGGACATGGAGGGCTCCCTCCAGGCCCAACAGCGACGCGATCCCGTGCAGTACGTGCCGCAGGACTCCATCCGGGCGGTGTACGACGAGCTTCAGGCCGGCGACATCGTCGCAATGGTAACGTCCATCGATGGGCTTGACGTGAGCCACAGCGGCCTCGTGTACGCCCATGACGACGGGGGGCGGGGCCTGCTTCACGCCTCCGTGTCGGACGGGATCGTGGTTTCGCCCGATCTTCAACGGTACGTTCAGACGATCGACAACCAAATCGGTATCGTAGTGGCCCGTCCGCACCCCGAACCGTAGGCCGACCGGGCGGGACTCGATGGCTTCTTTTGGATAGCCTTTCCCACGCTCTATGCAGGACTTCCAACGCCTGGGTGTATACACCAGCGGGGGCGATGCCCCTGGCATGAACGCCTGCCTCCGGGCCGTCGTGCGTACGGCCCTCGCCAACGACCTCGACGTCACCGGCATTCGGCGCGGCTACGAAGGCATGATTGAGGGCGACTTTGTGGAAATGGACCGCCGCTCGGTCTCCAGCATTCTGCAAACCGGCGGTACAGTGTTGAAAAGCGCCCGCTCCGAAGCCTTTCGGACCGAGGCGGGCCGCCGCGAGGCTGCCGACCAGCTGGCCCAATGCGGCATCGACGTCCTCGTGGCAATCGGGGGCGACGGCACCTTCCGGGGCGCCACCACCTTCCACGAAGAGCATGACGTTCCGGTGATTGGCATTCCCGGAACCATCGACAACGATCTGTTCGGCACCGACGCCACGATCGGGTACGACTCGGCCCTCAACACCGCCATCGAAAACATCGACCGGATTCGGGACACGGCCGACGCCCACAATCGGCTCTTCCTTGTGGAGGTCATGGGACGCGACTCCGGATTCATCGCGCTCAACTGTGGCATTGGCGGCGGGGCCGAACTCGTGCTTATCCCCGAAACCATCACCGAGATGGAGATGGTGAAGGAGCGCATCCTGTCGCTCATGTCCGCCCAGCGGCGCTCCACGATCGTGGTGGTCGCGGAAGGGGACGAGCTCGGGGGCGCCCGCGGCGTCGAACACGCCCTCCGCAACGATGACGACTTTTCGGACATTGACCTGCGCTCCACCATCCTGGGACACACGCAGCGCGGTGGCGCACCCACCGCCAGCGATCGCGTGCTGGCAAGCCGGCTCGGCGTGGAGGCGGTTGAATCCCTCCTCGACGGCCACGCCGACGTAATGATCGGCCTCGTAAACGGCGAACCGAAACTCACGCCCCTCCGCAACGTCTATGGCCGCCGCAAGTCTATCGACTACGACCTGCTGAAGCTAACGCAGATCCTGAGTTGAGGACGTCTGTGTCCCATACGGGATCGATCCCCCGAGCGGGGCTGCCCCATCAACCCCGTATTTCGTAGTGCGCGTTGCGTACGAGTTGCGCCCTCAAACCGGCTCCAACTGCCGCACGAAATACACAACACGAAATACGCACCACGAAATACGCACCACAACATGCCGACCAATCATCCGCCCATCGGAGAGGTCGAGGGCAAAGCCGAGGCCGTGGAGTCGATGTTCGACACCGTAGCCCCCCGCTACGACCTGCTCAATCGCGTCCTCAGCTTCGGCATCGATCGGTACTGGCGCACTCAGGCGGTCCGCCTTCTCTCCGACGAGCAGCCGACCCGCGTGCTGGACGTGGCAACCGGCACGGCCGACCTCGCGCTGAAGGCCGAGCGGATGCTCCATCCGCGCGAGGTCGTGGGCATCGATCTCTCCGCCGAAATGCTCCGATACGGACGCGAGAAGATCGAGCGCAAGGGGCTCTCCTCCCGTATCTCGCTGGTGCAGGGCGACGCAGCCAGCCTTCCCTTCCCCGACAATGCATTCGACGCCGCGCTCGTGGCGTTCGGCGTCCGCAACTTTGAGGACCTGACGGCGGGCCTGCAGGGCATTCGACGCGTGCTCCGGCCCAACGGACGACTCGTCGTGCTGGAGTTTAGCTCTCCGCGCACTGCTCCCATCAAACAGCTTTATGCCTGGTACAGCCGCCACATCCTGCCCCGCATTGGCGGCGCCCTAAGCCCCGATCAGGGGGCCTACGAGTACCTTCCCACCTCGGTCGCGGCCTTCCCCGATGGCACCGATTTTCTCTCCCGAATGGACGAGAGTGGATATACCCGCCTCCTGTGGCGCCCCCTCACGTTCGGCATCGCCTCGCTCTACCGCGGCTCTGTGCCGAAATAGTCCCCGCCGCAATGGACACCGTCGAGCTCCTTCTTTCGGTTCCGGCGGCCGACCAGGACTGGCTCCTGGGCCTCCTGGACACCACGGCCACCGGGTTCGTCCAAGAGCCCAACATGCTCCGCGCTTACGTCCCGGCCGCCTCGTGGTCTGCCGCTACCCACGAGGCCCTGACCGCTCGCCTGCGAGCCGCCGGCTACCCCGATGCCCTCACGGTTCGGTCCGTGGCGGAGCAAAACTGGAACGACGCATGGGAGGCCAACATCACTCCCGTCCGCGTCGGCCCATTCCTGGTTTGCACGACGACCACCGACGTCCCCTCCGAGCACGCCGACGCCACTGTCCTCCGCATCGACCCGAAGATGAGCTTCGGCACCGGGCACCACGCCACCACACGGCTGGCCCTCCGCCTGCTGGCCGACGCCGTGACGCCCGGCGACCGCGTGATCGACGTTGGCACCGGCAC
>JAWOAQ010000100.1:0-7743 GCA_046498495.1 Salinibacter sp.
AAGAGCTTTTTCATCCACTATGCCGCCGCGGGCGCAGTTAATGATAACAGCCTGTTTTTTCATCTTTTCAATCTCAGCCCGGATGCGCATCTCCACGACGGGGGTGTCTTCAAAGTTGGTCGGCGCATCGAACGGCTTCACGATGCCGGGGAAGTTTCCACTGCCCCCGATGTTGCTTCCATCAATCCGCAGTTGGCCGTCTTCCTGGCTAATGCTTGGCCCGCCGAACGCAAAGAAGCCCTCCTCGCCGTCTTCGAAATCGGCGAGGGTCTGCGGCCCGATTACCGTGCCGGCAAACCGAACCGTGGCGGTTACGTTACCGGCTCGGAAACGAATGGGCGCCGCGTAGTTGCCCGACTCGGAGGGCCCGGAAAAGGTGACCAGGAAGGTGCTGGCGCCGTCCTCCGGGGTGCCCGTTTCTTCGTCCACTTCTACGGCGTACTCGTCCGGTAGGCTGGCCGTATCGGCACGCGGGCGCTCGCTGAGCCCCTGATACTCCAGTGTGAGCGAGTCGGCCCCCGACGAATCGGGCTGGACGCGGAACGAGACCTGGGACTCCACGGGGGCGATGACGCCGCTCGCCGTGTCCGTCGTGGGTCCGGAGTCACACCCCGCCAGCACGAGGCCGGCAGCGACGATGGTCAGTAGCAAGCGCAACGCCGGACGAGATCGGGAAAATACGTGAGTCATGGCAGGCAACGGGCCCGTCCAAACCGGGCCTCTGATGATCAAGAATACGTGCGAAGTGGAGACTCGAAGGAACTCCCCCGTCATCCGAGCGGCCGGGCATTAGTTGTACCCGGGGTTTTGATCGAGCTCTGTGCCCTGGTCGAGTTGCTCCTGCGGAATGGGAAAGCGCTCGTTGACGCCTTCCTCGAAGCCCGCGTCGGCCAGCCGGTCGGTGCGGCCCTGCCGCACGAGGGCGAAGAAGCGCTGGTACTCCATCGCGAACTCGACCCGCTGCTCGCGCCAGATGTCCTCACGGAGTTCGCTCTGATCGGTGGTCGTGATGTCAGGGAGCACGCCCTCCGGGTCGTTTGAGGGATCATCGTCGTCGTCGCGAGCCCGGGCGCGGACCTTGTTCAGCGACTCCAGGGCCGCCTGCGGGTCGCCGGCCTCGTTGGCGGCCTCGGCGTGCCAGAGCAGCACGTGGGCGTAGCGGATGACGCGCCGGTTCGTCGGGCCCTTGCGGGGGCCGGACGGCTGGCGTTCCGCGGGCAGCCACACCTTCTCATTGAGGTAGCCGTCGGGGCCGTTGGCGGAGCAGGCTCCCGTTACCTCGACGGTTTCGGTGTTGCCTTCCGGGCCCGTAATTGTCTCGCCGTCCTCGATGATGGTTGCGTCTCGGCGCGGGTCGTCGTCGGCAAAGGCCTCGTAGAGGTCCTGGGTCGGGCAGTTGAAGCCGTAGCCCCACGTTGAGCGGCTGTTCTGGTAGACGGTGCCCACCGTGCCTTCCAGGGCATCGCTCAGGTCCTCATGGTTGATCTCGAAGATCGAGCCTGGGCCAAACTCGCCGCGCTGATCAAAGACGCGGCTGTAGTCGGGGTCCAGGCTGTAGCGCCCCGAGCTGATAATGTCTTCGGCAAGCGTGCGCGCCTCGTCCCACTCCTCTTGAAAGATGTGCGCCTTTACGCGCAGCGCCTTCGCGGCGCCCTGCGTGGCGCGTCCCAGGTCTGGGGCCGTGGGGTCCATGGCCGTCGCGGCCTCTTGCAAATCGGTCTCGATTTGGTCCCACACGTCCGGCTCCGCTGCCCGTGGCACATCGGCCTCCGAGGCGGGCAGCGGCTCGGTGATGAGCGGAACGCCCGGCCCGTCGTTGGCCCGGTCGTCGCCCAGGCCGTACATTTTGAGGGCGTAGAAGTGGAAGTACGCCCGCAGGAATTTCGCCTCGCCGACGATCTGCTCGCGGAGGTCGGCCCTCATGCCCTCGATGTCCGGCACATTGGCGATGACCAGGTTGGCCCGGTAGATGCCCGTGTAGAGGGTGCTCCACGTCGAGCCAACGTACGGGTCGGTGGGGCGGGGACTGAACTGCTCCACGCGCTGGATCGAGATCTGGTCGCTTCCGCTTTCCCCGCCCTTCGTGGCGTTGTCTGAGGCAATGGACCCAAAGATCATCGGGTACGGCGGGAAAAAGTCCGTCGACCGGGCCTGCGCGTAGTCGTAGACCGAGTTGAGGGCACGCTGCGCATCGTCCTCGTTCCGGAAATAGTTCTCGGAGGTCAGCTCCCCCTGCGGGGATTTCTGCAGGAAGCTATCGCACCCTGAGAGGAAAACAGTAAGAACGACAGCCGCGAGAAGGCTGGAGAAAAAGCGTCGAGACATAACCGATCGATCGTTCGGTGTGGAGAGTGCGTGCTGAAAGTAGCGCCCCGCACCGGCCCCGCCGGCGTGCGTGTGGACGGGCAAGGCGATGGGGCGATGGCGCGCGCATCAGAAGCTGAGGTTCACGCCCACCGTGTAGACCCGTGGCTGCGGATACGTGGCGCGGTCGATGCCGCGGTCGAGCGTGCTGTTGTTGACGCCAATCTCGGGCGTATACCCGTCGTACCCGGTGATCGTCACGAGATTCTTGGCGCTTACGTAGACCCGGGCGCGGCTGAGGCCCGCCCCGAGGCCGTTAAGCAGATCCGGCGGTACGGTGTAGCCCAATCGGACGTTTTTGAGGCGGAGGTACGAGCCGTCCTCCACGTAGTAGTCGGAGATGCGGCTGTTCTGGTTCGGGTCGGAGGACGTAAGACGGGGCACCCGGTCGCTCGTCCCCGGCCCCGTCCAGCGATTCTTCGCCTCCTCGCTCATGTTGAAGGCGGTGTTGAAGACCGTGTAGTATTTGTAGGCCGCAAAGAGATCCCCGCCCTGCACGCCCTGAAAGAAGGTGCTCAGGGTGAAGCCTTTGTACTGGACGTCCAGGTTGAACCCGTAGGTAAAGTCCGGGGTTGGGTTGCCGATGTAGGTCTGGTCTTCCTCGGTAATCTCCCCGTCCCCGTTCAGGTCCTTGTAGCGGATGTCGCCCGGCGCCGTGTCGGCGCTCTGATACGGCCCGTCGTCGCTCAGCTCATTGGCCTCGGCCACTTCCTCTTGCGTCTGGAAGAGACCGTCGGTCACGTAACCGTAGAAGGCCCCCACGGGGTGTCCCGGCTCGGTGCGCGTGATGGAGCCATTTCGGTAGAAGCCACTGTTGATGACGAAGTCGGTCGACTGGGAAAGGCTCAGCACCTCGTTGCTTAGGCTCGTCAGGTTGCCTCCAACCTGCATCGTGAGGTCGTCCGCCAGGGTCGTCGAATAGTCGGCCGAGAACTCCCACCCTCGGTTCCGAATCTCTCCGGCGTTCTCCGGGCTCGCCTCCACCAGCCCGCTCGTGGGAATGGGCGGCAGGTAGACCAGGAGGTCGGACGTGACCTTGTTGAAGAACTCCGCGCTCAGGTCCAGCTGCTCATTGAAGAGGGTGGCGTCGAGCCCCACGTCCGTCTGGGTGGTCTGCTCCCACTTCACGTTGGGGTTGGGGGACTGGAGGGGGGCGGAGCCGGGGGCCAGGTTCCCGTTCAGAACGTAGTCCTGATCGCCGGCCACGGTGGAGGCAAAGGGGTAGTCCCCAATGCGCTGATTTCCGTTCTGCCCCCACCCGGCCCGCAGCTTCAGATTGCTCACCAGGTCCGTGTCGGGGAAGAAGGACTCTTCGGACACCCGCCACGCCGCCGAGACGGACGGGAAGAACGCGAATCGATTGTTCGCCCCAAACCGGGAGGAGCCGTCGTACCGCCCCACCGCCGTCAGCAGGTAGCGGTCTGAAAAGTTGTAGTTGACGCGCCCGAAGAACGACAGCAGATTCGACTCCGCGAGGCTCCCGTCAATATCGACCACCTCGGTGCCGGCCCCCAGGTAGCGGAGCGACGGGTCGTTGCCGGGCTGTCCCTGCGTGGTGGCGTTGAAGAAACGGTAGTCGTTCGTTTCAATCGTGGTTCCCCCGACTGCCTCCACATCGTGCATGCCGAACGCCTTGTCAAAGGTGAGCGTGTTGTCCCAGACGAGCGAACTTTCAAGGTCTGAGTACTGCGTGGCGCTCGGCGTCCTATTCCGGAAGCTGGGACTAATGTCGTACTCGGGCGTGAAGGCGTACGTGTTGCCGTTGCGCAGGTCAAAGCCGAACTGCGACCGGTACTGGAGCGACTCCAGGAAAGAGAGCTCCGCGAAGACGTTTCCGACAAGCCGGTTTTCGTTGTACTCATTGTTCTGAAAGTCCAAGACCGCCAGCGGATTCTGGGCGTTCGTGCGAGGCTGGGCCGTGAAGTTGCCCGCGCTGTCGCGCGCCGGGACCGTCGGGTCCACCTGCAGCGTCTGGATGAGCAGGTTTCGGACGTTGTCCGTCTCCGAAATGGTGTTGCGCGTCGACCGCTCAAAGGTCACCTTTTCCCCCACCGTGAGAATGTCGCTGACCTCAAACTCCGTGTTGACGCGCACATTGAGTCGCTCCAGATTCGACTTCTGGATAATGCCTCCCTCCTCGAAGTACCCGCCACTGATGCGATAGGTGAGGTCCTCGGACCCGCCGGCCACCGACACGTTGTAGTTCTGCGTCACCCCCTGCTCAAACACCAGGTCCTGGTAGTCCGTCGTTCCGTCCGGCCCGAGGTAGGCGCTCGGGGAGTCGAACGTTGGGTTCTGCCCGGCGTTGATGTCCGCCTCGTTCCGCAGGGCCGCGTACTCCGGTCCATTCAGCATGTCGATCGTACGGGTGGTCTGCTGAATGCCCGTGTAGGCATTAAAGCTCACACTGCGCTCGCCGGCCTCCCCGCCCTTCGTGGTGATAATGACCGCGCCGTTGGCGGCCTGCGCCCCGTAGATGGCCGCCGCGGACGCGCCCTTCAGAATGTCGATCGACTCAACGTCGCTGGGATTGAGAAACCCAATGCCCCCGGCTCCCGCCTCCGTTGGGTCCGAGACCGGCACCCCGTCCACCACGTAGAGCGGGTTGCTGTTGCCCGTCGTGCCCGTTCCCCGAATGCGAATGCTAAATCCGGAGCCCGGACTTCCTGTGTTCTGCGTGACCGTCACCCCAGACACGCGGCCCTGAATGGCCTCCTGCGCGCTCTCAATCGGGGCTTCCTCGAGATCCTCAGTGGACACCGACGCGATGGAGCCCGTCAGGTCGTCGCGCTCCTGGCTGCCGTACCCGACCACCACCATCTCATCCATCGCAACGTCGCTCGACGGAAGCACGAAGTTTAGATCAACAGTCTCGCCCGCCTCCACGTCCACCTCCTGGGTGCGACTGCGATAGCCGACAAACGACACGCGCACCTCGTACGTCCCCGCCTCAACCCCCGTGATGCGATAGGTGCCGTCCGAATCTGTACTCGCCCCTTTCTGCGTGCCAACGATGGCCACGTTCGCGCCCGGCAGGGTCTCTCCCGACTCCTGCGCACGAACCTCTCCGGCGATCGTGCCGGTCTGGGCGATAGCGGAACCCACGCCCCCGACCAGGAACAGGACAAATAGTGAAAGCGCTTTTTTCCAGAGCATAAGACTGAACGGAGTCGCTGAGATAGTGTGGCGTGGGCTCCTCGGAGGCCAGCCGCTCGGGCCGGCCTTTCCCACCCAGGTGAAACGGGTTTCATGGAACCGGTTTCAGTATAATAGACGGTTTCTATCAATGTCAAATGGCCCGGCGGCCGGCTTCTCTGCTGCTGCCGATTCTCGCCGCCGCGTCGGCGGACGGCGCGTCGACCAGGGGCCTCCTACCATAGCATCCCGACCGTGACGGCCACGGCCCCCAGCAGAAGTACCGTGATCGCGACCGTTGTAGGCTCCATCTCCAGGTCGCGCCGCCTCCACATCGACGCCGCGCCCGCCTCCGTCGGCGGGGAGGCCAGGCCCCAGCTGATCCCTCCCATTACGGTGAGGCTTGCCAGGAAGAGCAGGCCCGCCACGTACAAGAAGTGCAGTCCCGGCTCTACCACGAGAAGAAGAACCGCCAGCGCACTGCCCGTCAGCAGCGTGTAGAACGCCGCCTGCCGATTGACGAATCGGGCGAAGAGTCCGCCCAGGAAGACCGCCACAATCGGGGGCGTGAGGTACGCCAGGGCGGACTGGAGATACATCCAGAGGGACGAGAACTGTTCGATCTGGGGGGCGACGACGGCCCCGATCACCAGCACGACCGCGGCCACGATGCGCCCCACGACCACGAGCCGCCGCTCCGGCGCCTCCGGATACAGCGCCGCGTAAAAGTCCATCGTCAGGAGCGACGACGCGGAGTTCAGCACCGAGTCGACGGTCGACATGACGGCCGCCACGAAGGCGACCAGGACGAGCCCGCGGAGGCCGTCGGGCAGCAGATCAAACGCGAGCGTCGGAAAGACGAGATCCGGATTTTCGAGGTTCGGGTAGAGGACCAGGGCGAAAAGCCCGGGCGCCACCATGAGGAACAGGACCGGGATTTTGAGCGCCCCGGCCAGGAGCGCCCCGTGCCGGGCCTCCTGCAGGGAGCGTGCGGCCAGCGTCCGCTGGACCATGACCTGGTTGATGCACCAGTAATACACGCCCAGCAGCACCAGTCCGGTGCAGAGCCCCGGCCACGGGAGCACGTCACTGTTGGCCGGGAGGATGAGCGTTCGCATGTCCGGAGCCGTCGCCTTCTGGACGGCGCCCCAGCCGCCCACCTGCCCGTAGGCTGCCGCCGACACACACGCCGTCCCGAACAGCAGAAGAAGTCCCTGAAGCACATCGGTGTACACGGCCGCCCGCAGCCCGCCCGTGATGGCATATCCTCCGGCGATGAGGGCAAGAAGCCACACGCCCACCTCCAGCGATAGCGACGGGACCACCACCCGCAGCACCACCGCGCCCGCATAGAGCGTACCGGCCATGTCGATGAGAATATTGCCGGTTAGCGCAAGCGCCGAGAAGTACCGGCGGGTGCGCGTGTCGAATCGGCGTTCCAAAAATTCCGGGGCCGTCGTGATTCCCAACCGGCGATAGACCGGTAGGAAGAACAGGATGAGGGCCAGCAGGGCGACCACCGCCGTCCACTCGTAGTTGTAGATCACGAGCCCCATCTGGTAGGCGCCCCCAATCAGGCCCACCAGGGTGCTCCCCGACATGTTGGTCACAAACAGCGAAAGGCCGACCAGTGGCCACGCAATGGACCGCCCCGCCAGGAAGTAGTCGTCGCTCGTGTCGGACCGGCGCGTGGCCCATACTCCAATCGCAACAATGACGCATACGTACACCCCGACGGCAACCCAGTCGAGCCCACCAAAAGCGTCCAATCGCATGGGGAGGATGGCGTCAGTGTGACACGATCGACGGGGCTCGCACGGACTGCGGTGGTGTGGCCGTTGCCAGTTTGGGACGGGGCGCTGGCGGTCCTCCGGCCCCAAGGCCGCCGGCGGCTATGCTTCCACTCGTCGGCGCGTACTCTCCCGAACGATGAGCTCGTGGGACACCTTGAACGTCTCCGGCGCGACGGACTCCCCCGACTGGATGCGCTGCACGAGACGGTCCCCGGCCCGATGTCCCAGTTCGTATACCGGCACGCGCACCGTTGTGAGGGGCGGGTTGGCGTAGCGGGCACTCGTGATGTCATCAAACCCGGCCACCGCAATGTCCTCCGGCACATCGATGCCGGCCTCCTGGAAGGCCAGCATCGCGCCCATGGCCATGTAGTCGTTGCAGGCAAAAACGGCATCGGGACGCTGCTCCCAATCGGCAATCTCCTGCCCAGCCTCGTACCCGCTTTTCTGG
>JAWOAQ010000142.1:0-26450 GCA_046498495.1 Salinibacter sp.
AGTCCAGCTGCTGATCGCCGATGTGCACGGCACGACCGTTCGCCGGGTGCACACCGCGGAGCGGTTCGTCCGGCTGGGCGAAGGGGTAGACGCCCACGGACACATCAGTGCAGCGGCCCGGACGCGCCTGCTGGACGCCCTTCGGGCCCACCAGGAAATCATGCAGGCCCATCAGGTCGACGACGTTGTGGTGGCCGGCACCAGTGCACTGCGCGACGCCGCCAATCGGCCCTCCGTCCTCGCGTCCGTGCAGCACGACCTGGGCTGGACGGTGGAGATTTTATCCGGGGCCGAGGAGGCCGCCTGGAGCTTCGCCGCGGCCTGCGACGCCATTGACGATCTCACCGGGCCGTGCCTCGTCGTTGACATTGGCGGGGGGTCGACCGAACTCATCGTCGGGCGCGCGCCCGCCGCCCACCGTCCCCACTACCCCGATGCGATTCTTGATCGGGTCAGCCTTCCCCTCGGCTGCGTGCGTCTCACCGAGCGCTGCTTCGAGGGCCACCCGCCCCGCCCCGAGGCTGTGGCTGGCGCCACCCAGTGCATTGAGGACACGCTCGCTGCCGCCTCCCTCACGGCCGCCCCGGACCCGCTCGTGATCGGCACGGCGGGGACGGCCACCGCGCTCGCTCGCGTCCACGCCGGCCCGGACAGCACCTGGGGCACCCTCCACGACAATGCGGGCGCCCACCTGTCACACGCCGACATTCAGCACTGGCGGGAGCGCCTCTTCCGCCTGTCGGTTGACGACATCCTCGCCCTCCATCCCGACGCCATGCAGGGCCGGGCCGACGTGTTTCCGGTCGGCGTCCTTCTGCTCGACTGCCTCCTCCGTCGCTTCGATCGAGACGGCCTGCGCGTAAGCGCGTACGAGCTGCGCCACGGCCTCGTCCTCCGCGCCCTCACCGCCGGCTGACCCGCGACGATCTGCCCGCCGCTCGTCCCGCAAAAATACCATCATTTGTTGAATCTAGGCAGGGATCGGGGCGTCCCTCAGAGGAACAACGCCCTTGGGCTGTGGTGCGATCAATTCCCATCGCACTTGCCACAACTGCCCCCAATTCATGGCCGCTCGCCGCGAAGCTGTTGTACAGGCCCTTCGGAAGATCACGCACCCGGAGCATGAGAAAGACATCATCCGCCTGGACATGGTGAAGGACCTCCACGTTGAGGACAACCACGTGCGATTTACCGTGGTCGTAAAGGAGCCGGAGGGCGCCTTTGCCAATCAGGTTCAAGACGCCTGCCGGCGCATCCTGCACGAGGAGGTGAGCCGCGACCTGGACGTGGACGTGGAGCTCGATAGTGAAATGATTCCGCTCGGCGACGACCTGTCCGTCGGAGATCCAAGCGGCGAAAAACAACAGGTGAGCGGCGAGGACGGCGTGCAGAACACCATCGCCGTGGCCAGCGGCAAGGGCGGAGTGGGCAAGAGTACCGTCGCGGTCAACCTGGCGATGGCGCTGGCGGACGACGGCTACAACGTTGCGCTGGTAGACACGGACATCTACGGCCCCTCCGTACCGAAAATGCTCGGCATGGAGGGCGAAAAGCCGCGCGTAAATGACCAGCGAAAGATTGTCCCACTCGAAAAGCAGGGCATCAAGGTGCTCTCCATGGGCTTCATGGTCGATCCCGACAAGGCGGTCGTCTGGCGGGGCCCCATGGTGACAAAGGCCGTGCGGCAATTCCTCGGGGACGTGGACTGGGGCGACATCGAGTACATGATTCTCGACCTGCCCCCCGGCACGGGCGACGTGCAGCTTACAATTGTGCAGACCATTCCCCTCACGGGCGCTGTGATCGTGTCGACGCCGCAAGACCTGGCCCTGGCCGACGCGCGAAAGGGAAAGGCCATGTTCGACAACGTGAACGTCCCGGTGGTCGGCATGGTCGAAAACATGGCCTACTTCACTCCGCCGGACCAGCCGGACCGCAAGTACTACCTCTTCGGCCGAAACGGAGCGCAGGAGTTGGCCCGCGAGCTGGACGTACCCTTTCTCGGCCAGGTGCCCATCGAGCAGGCGGTGCGCGAAGGCGGCGACACCGGCCACCCGGTGGTTCGCTCCCACCCGGACAGCCCCTCCGCCGCGGCCTTCCGCGAGGTGAGTGCCGAATTGGTAGAGCAGGTTGCCCTCCGAAATGCCGAGACCGACCCCACGCAAAAGGTCGAAATCCTGTACGAGTAATCCGCCGCCGCATTGATCTTTTGCGGCCCGGCCCCGTTATAAGAAGCACCGGCGACGCGTCCCACTGCGTCGATTCCGCTCTCCCCAACGACCCTGATCCCCATGTCCGACGACGTCCCCTCGCCCGCCGGATCCAACGCTGATCCGAGCATCGACCCGGAGCTGCGCGACCAGATCGAGGAGGCCCTCGACACCATCCGCCCCTATCTGATGGCCGACGGCGGCTCGGTGCGCCTCCTGAACGTCACGTCGGACTACGTCGTGGAGCTGGAACTCCTGGGCGCGTGCGGCTCCTGTCCCATGAGCACCATGACGCTGCGCGCCGGGATCGAGCAGGCCCTCAAGCGCTCGGTTCCCAAAGTAAAGCGCGTGGAGGCGGTCAACGCAACCGCCGCGGCGTAGCCCGTGCCTTTGGCCGAGGCGGCTCACGGCACGCGTTGCCTACCAGACGCGAACATCGACCCCCAATCGAAGAGTGAAGTAGCGGGGGGTCTCTGTATCCTGCGAGGAGATCAGAAAGCTGTCTGACTCCGCGTTAATAAACGTGAATCGGGGTTCCAAGAACACCGCGAACGTGTCGTCAAGGCGGAAATTCGTTCCCAGGGCCAGATAATATCCCCCCTGGATCGAGGTTTTTTTTGCGGCAGGCTCCTCTCCGCCCTCCGCCCCGTAAAAGCGACTGTCCGTCTGCCGCCCCCGGTACAGCCCAATCCCGCCCACCGCGTAGGGATGAGCATCACTGTCATTCTGTAACGTGTACCGCAGCCCAAGCGAGCCTCCAATCAGCGACAGGTCCCCTGCCCGGAACCGTCCCCCGCCGCTCAAAATCTGCGCGTTCTCCTGATTGAGTGTAAACTGGTCGTACTCCCCTTGCAGCGTCACCGAAAACCCACGGTACACGTCCACGTCGACGCCAAGGGCCAGATCGGTTCCCGAGTTGAGAAGGTCCTGTTCCACGCCCGGCGACTGAAAGAAGGACGCGCCTACGTTCCCTCGAAGATGGACGTTGGGCTGCGCCGCGGCCGTCGACACCAGTCCGCCCGCCAGGGAAAACACCAACAAAAGACGATATGCCCCAGGAAAGAGAGAAGACATGGACCGTAGTTGCACTGGAATAGAGCCATTCGATGAGCGACACCTGGAAGTTCCTCTTACGACACAACGCGGGATTTGATGCAGCCTCCGTGAAGTGGATCGTTCGTGCCTCCCCGCGGGGCAGGCCGCGTTCATTTTCAGTCCCTCACGCCAGGACTCATTCTCGATACCCGACGGACAGCCGATGAATGAAGTCGCCGTTGCAACCATTTTCCTGCGCCACCAGGGGGAGGTCCTGTTGCTCCGTCGAAGCGAGGCGGTCGGCTCGTACCCCGGCCGGTGGGGGGCCGTGGCCGGCCCCATCGAGCACGATGCGCCCCTCGACACAGCGTACTCGGAAATTGCGGAGGAAACGGGCCTTCAGGAGCACGATGTGACGCTCGCAAAAGAGGGACCGGCCTTTCGGGTTGAGGACGACGAGCGGGGGACGACGTGGCACGTGCATCCCTTCCTGTTCGACGTTGACACGCGCGCGATCTCGACCAACTGGGAGACCGAGGAGGCCGAATGGGCGTCCCCAACCGCTCTCCTCCGGCGCGAGACGGTTCCGGAATTGTGGACCTCGTACCGTCGGGTGGCGCCGTCGGTCGTCGACCTCCGAGACGATACGACCCATGGCTCGGCGTACCTATCGGTGCGGGCCCTGGAGGTGCTGCGCGACCGGGCGGGCCAGCTGGCCACGGCCGAGGCCGACGACATCGAGGATCCTCGTGCCCGCCTCAAGCGCACGGCGCAGCGGCTGCTCGGCGCCCGCCCCACAATGGCCGCGCTTGCCAACCGGGTCCATCGCGTGATGCACACCAGCCCGACCGACCGAGCCCCCGCTACGGTGGAAACGAAAGCGCACGCCGCACTCCAGCGGGCCTACGACGCGGAGCGGACCGCCGCCGAAGTCACCGCTGACCTGATCGACGGGAACCGAGTATTGACCCTCTCACGCTCCGGGACTGTCGCCGCGGCGCTGCGCCGTGGCACGCCGGCCTCGATTGTCGTTGCCGCCTCGCAGCCGGGCGGGGAGGGCATCGGCGTAGCCGATGCCTTTGCCGATGACGGGGCGGACGTGACACTGGTCCCCGATGCGGCCGTCGCCTCCGTCCTCGCAACCCGTGAGGTCGACCTCGTGCTGGTGGGCGCTGATACCGTCCATCCATCGGGCGCTGTCGTCAACAAGGTTGGTACGCGAGGCGCAGCCCTGGCCGCACGTCACGAGAACGTCCCGTTCTACGTGGCCTGTAGTGTGGACACGGTTTCCCCCGCCCCGGATGCCACGACCGAAACTGCGGACCGGCGCGACGTATACGACGGCCCGGCCCCGCTCCGGGTATGGGCGCCGCGGTTCGATCGGACGCCTCCAGTCCTCCTCACCGGCGGGCTTGCCACCGATCGGGGCGTGTGCGCCCCCGACGCCATCGAGACGATCGCGACCGAGTTGGAGGCGCTTCGGAACTGGCAATGAGAACACATCCGGGCGGCCACGGGCTCAGCATCTTTTCATGAACCGTGCCCAAATGGATTCGTTGACTTCAGTCCCCTTATTTCATAGGGTGTACCGCAGAGAGAGGCTTTGATTCTCTCTCCTCCACTGCCCGGTCGTCTAATGGCAGGACAGCGGCCTTTGGAGCCGTTAGTGGTGGTTCGAATCCACCCCGGGCAACCGTCCCCTCGTCGTCTTCCCTCGCTGCGTCCGGCTCGACTCTCGGAGCCGGCGCGCCTCGCTGCCCCCACCCATGCGCACGTCTCGTCAAGAACACCCGGTGGCCATCTTCGGCGGCCGTTCCAACCCGGCCCTCGCCCAAAAAATCGCCGAAGCGTACGGGACCACGCTTGGCGACCTGACCATTCGCGACTTTGCCGACGGGGAGATCTACGTCCACTTCGAGGAGTCCATCCGCGGGGCGGATCTCTTCATTATTCAGAGCACCCA
Source organism: Salinibacter sp. (assembly GCA_046498495.1). GTDB lineage: Bacteria > Bacteroidota > Rhodothermia > Rhodothermales > Salinibacteraceae > Salinibacter. Next base: position 5,209 of record JAWOAQ010000142.1, read on the forward strand.
CCCGAAGGCCGACAACTGGATGGAGCTTCTGCTCCTGATCGACGCGGCCAAACGGGCCTCCGCCTCACGCGTCACGGCGGTGATCCCCTATTTTGGCTATGCCCGGCAGGAGCGCAAGGACCAGCCGCGCGTGTCGATCGCGGCAAAGCTCATGGCCAACATGCTCACCTCTGCCGGCGTGGACCGCATCCTCACCATGGAGCTCCACGCCGCGCAGATCCAGGGGTTCTTCGACGTCCCCGTCGACCACCTCTACGGCTCCACCGTCCTTATCGACCACGTCCGTCAGTTCGATCTCGACGACTTCGTGGTGCTGGCCCCGGACGTAGGCGGCCTAAAGATGGCCCGCGCCTATGCCCAGCGCCTGAACGTGGACCTGGCCCTCATCGACAAGCGGCGCCCCAACCAGAACGAGGCCCGCGTGATGAACGTGATTGGCGAGGTGGCGGATAAGAATGTCATCATCATCGACGACATGGTGGACACGGCCGGGACGCTCACCCGGGCGGCAAAGGCCCTGAAGGACCACGGGGCCCTTCGCATCATGGCCACCTGCACCCATCCCCTGCTCTCCGGCCCCGCCTACGATCGCATCGAGGCCTCCCCGATTGAGCGGCTCATCGTCACCGATACCATTCCGCTGGATCGCCCCTCAGACAGCATTGAGGTTGTCACCGTCTCCAACCTGTTCGCGAAGGCCATCCGCCACATTTACACCGACCAATCGGTGTCGACGCTCTTCACCGAGTAACGGGCGCCGACCCGCCGCCCGTCTATTTTGCTTGAATCGGAGCCCCGCCCGGAACCTCAAACCGCCGCGCTACCTACGAAGCGTTCTGCATGGAGCGTCGGCTCCGCACGCGCCTACTCTGTACCGACTGGACTGCCCGAGACGTCATGGATGCCCCCGTCATCGAAGCAACAACCCGCGATACCGGCTCGAAGGCCGCCCGCGAGATTCGAAATAACAACCGCGTGCCGTGCGTGCTGTACGGCCCCGAGGTGGATTCAACGCCTCTCCAGGTGGCGGTCCGCGACGTTAACAAGCTGGTGTACGGGCGCACCGCCCCCGTGGCCGAAGTGCATCTGGACGGCGAGACGCACCGCTGCATCCTGAAGGACTTCGACCTGCACCCGATTACGGATCGGCCCCTGCACGCCGACTTCCAGGCCCTCGCCGAAGGCCGTGAGGTGACCATTACGGTCCCGATCCGGTACGCCGGGGTGCCCATTGGTCAGAAAAACGGCGGCGATACGCAGCAGATCATCCGTGAGCTGACCATCTCGGTGCTCCCGGAAAACATTCCCTCCGAGATCACGCTCGACATCGAAGACCTGGGCATCGGGGACTCCATCCACGTCTACGACCTGGACGTGGATTACGACATCAAAATGGCCCAGGCCCAGACGCTCGTCACGGTCGTGGCCCCGCAGATCGAGACCGCTCCAACCCCGGGCGCCGAGGAGGAAGAGGAGGAAGAGCGCACCCTCGAGGACCTCACGGAAGAAGAGCGCGAGGAGCTCACCGAAGAGGAGCTGGCCGAACTCGAAGCGGCCGCCGAGGAAGAGGAAGAAGGCGCCGACACCGACGAGCAGTTCGAGGAATAGGCGCTGCGCCCCCATGCATTCGCAGGATTGAAGGGCGACCTTTTGCCGGGTCGCCCTTTTTTATTCTCCCCCGCTTCTTATGTCGTCCCCCCGTCTCGTCATCGGCCTCGGAAATCCCGGATCCGAATACGCCTCCACGCGCCACAACATCGGCTTCCGGGTCGCCGACACACTCGCCAATCGCCTCGACGCGTCCTTTCGTCACGTCAAAAGCGTACAACTGGCGTGGACGGAGTACAAAAACCGGAAGCTCGGCATTGCCAAGCCCCTCACCTACATGAACCGGAGTGGCAACGCGGTGGCCGGCCTGTGCCGAGAACACGACCTTTCGGCCTCCGATGTGCTCGTGGTGGTTGATGATCTGCACCTGCCCGTCGGCACCATTCGCCTGCGCCCCAACGGCAGTAGCGGCGGGCACAACGGCCTCGCGCACGTGGCCGAGCGGCTCGGCACCACCCATTTTCCACGGCTGCGCGTGGGGATCGGCCGCGACTATGCCGATGGCGAGCAGGTCGACTACGTCCTCTCTCCGTTTACGGCCCAGCAGGAGCCCCACATTGAGGAGGCCGTGGCGGATGCCGTGGCGGCCATTCTCACAGCCGTACGCGAGGATCTCGACGCCGCCATGACTCGGTACAACTGATCTCCCTCCGCCCCTGCCGCGCATCGGGTTGGCTCCGGGGCCGGGCCAGAGGGCCGGGTGGTGAGGAAGAGCCGAGCCCCCCGAAGGAACGGGCCGGACGGGATGCCCTGAGATATAAAAAATCCCGACCGGGGACGGCCCCGGTCGGGAGAACCAAAGGGGGCAACGGGACGCTGCGTCCTGCTTTTCGGCCCCGTGCCTTTGGTGGTGTTTTGCTTATCCCATCAAGTAGGCAAAGAGCGGGAGGAAGATAACCGCCACCTTCCCCATCAGCTTGATGAGCACATTCAGGGACGGCCCTGCGGTGTCCTTCAGCGGGTCCCCCACGGTGTCGCCGACCACCGAGGCCTTGTGGGCCTCACTGCCCTTCCCACCGTGCACCCCGGACTCGATGTACTTCTTGGCGTTGTCCCAGGCCCCACCGGCGTTGGACATGAAGATGGCCATCAGGAAGCCGGACATGAGCACCCCCGCCAGCAGCCCTGCAAGCGCCTCCACGCCGAGCCCCGGTAGCGCCCCCACCACAATCGGCGCGAGGAGCACAACCACCCCGGGCAACATCATCTCGCGGAGGGCCGCACTGGTCGTAATGTCCACGCACCGGGCGTAGTCGGGCTTCGTCGTCCCGTCGCGCACCCCCTCAATGTCTTCGAACTGACGCCGCACCTCGGTGACGACAGCCGCCGCGCCTCGGCTAATGGCGTGAATGCCCACAGAGGCCAGGTAGAAGGTGAGCATGGCCCCGAGGAGCAGCCCGACGAGGACCGCCGGATTCATCAGGTTCACGCCCGCCTCCAGGCTGAGCAGGTCCTGTGCGGCCGCCTCCGAAAAGTAGGTGGCCAGCCACGCAAGGGCGGCCAACGCCGCGGAGCCGATGGCAAACCCCTTGCCGATGGCCGCCGTGGTGTTTCCCGCGGAGTCGAGCGCTTCGCAGCGCTCACGCACGTCCTGGCCAAGGTCGGCCATCTCCGAAATCCCCTGTGCGTTGTCGGTGATCGGGCCGTAGGCATCAGTCGATAGGACGACACCGAGCGTCAGGAGCATGCCGAGCGAGGCCAGAGCAATGCCGAAGAGGCCGCCCAGATGATACGCCAGGAGCGTCGCCAGGGCGACCGCCAGGGCGGGCACCATCGTGCTAAGCATGCCCGTCCCCAGCCCTTCAATGATGGTCGTGGCCGCCCCTGTTTTGGCCGATTCCGCAATTTTTTTGACGGGGGCGTACTCCGACGTGTAGTATTCCGTGGCCTTCCCAATAACGACGCCCGTAAGCAGGCCAGCGAGCAGGACGAGGAAGAGGGCCCACCGCACGTCCATCGTCGACGCCGCGTCGTCAATAACGACCGCCGCCGACTCGCCCCCCGGAATGAGCCAGAAGATGAGGCCGAGTGCAAGTAGGCTGGTGAGGACGTTCGCCACGGTGGTGCCGCGGTTCAGGGCCGAGCGGGCGTTGGCCGCCTGCTGCTCGTAGGAGACATCACCCCCCTCCCCTGCGTTCACGAAGAAGTAGCCGATGATGGACGAGACAATGCCGAGCACCCCGAAGAGGAAGGCAATCATCAATCCAAGATTCTCAAACGCCAGATCCGGGAAGGCCGCGCCAAAATCAACCTCGGCGCCCAGGAACATGGTGGCCGCTACCGCCGAGACATACGACTCGTAGAGGTCCGATCCCATGCCGGCCACGTCGCCCACGTTATCCCCTACGTTATCGGCAATCACGCCGGGGTTGCGGGGATCGTCCTCCGGAATGCCGGCTTCGACCTTTCCGACCACGTCGGCCCCCACGTCAGCCGACTTGGTATAGATGCCCCCTCCCACACGCAGAAACAAAGCCACGCAGGAAGATCCAAAGGCGTAGCCGAGCCAGGCGTGGCTGTGCCCCGGGAAGATGAGGTAAATCACCGCAAGCCCGAGCAGCCCGAGCCCCACGACCGAGAAGCCCATCGTGGAGCCGCCGGAATAGGCAATGTTCAACGCCTTTCCAAAGCTATTTTGGGCGGCGTGCGCCGTGCGCCCGTTGGACTTCGTTGCGATCCACATGCCGATCCAGCCGGCCAGGCCAGACGCGAGCGTTCCCACGAGGAATCCGACTGTCGTGGGCAGGCCCGTTTCGGGCATGAAGTAGAGCAGAAGCGCCACGACCACCCCGAACACTGCCAGGTTCTTAAACTCCCGTCCCATAAAGGTACGGGCCCCGTCCTGGATGTCTCGGGAGAGCTCCTGGACGCGGTCGTTCCCCGGGTTCTGCCGGAGAATGTACCGGATGAGATAGGCGGCGAATGCCAGCGACAATAACGACGCGAGCCCCGCAATCACCGGGGCGTTGGAGACCAGAAATTGCTTCGACACGACACTAGATCGACTGTTCGACGTTTTTCGATAGGAAAAGAGCCTCCCTCCGTGGAGACCCTGTTGTGCCCGTCGTCACGCAGCACTGCGGCGCCGGCCCCGTTTACAAGCGCTCCGATTCATTATTGGCTTGGGACAGTGGCTTTCAGTGAGCCCACCGGATGCTGAGTCCGACTAAAAAAACGTTCAAGTTTTATTTGAGCCAGAACCTCCCAGACAGGAAGACAGTGCCGAGCAATTGATTGGGCGACGCCCCTTAGGATCTTCGATGACGGGGACGATCGCAACCGAGAGGGGGTGTTCTTGGGCTTTTCTCCATTCCTTCCTCTAAAACGTGGGCAGGCACGCTACCATCCCCCATCTCGGGCTGCCCGTGTGGGTGATAGCGCTTCCATGTTATGGGCACCGGGCCGGGCACATGCCTCTGTCCGATTTCATTATTGGCCGTAGTTCCCTACATTAAGAGTCCCTTCCAGTCGGTCGCGCGTCCCTTGGCGCCCCCGACCCCGCACATTTTCCGCATGCTGAACGAGCGAACGACACCATGGCGCAGGTTGACGTAGAAATGCCCAAAATGGGCGAGAGCATCACCGAAGGCACCGTCATCACCTGGCACAAGCAGCCCGGGGATGAGGTCGAGCAGGACGAGACGATGCTCGAAATTGGCACCGACAAGGTCGATACGGAGGTTCCCTCCCCCGCCGCCGGCGTGCTCACGGAGCAGCTCGTGGCCGAGGGGGATACCGTAGAGGTGGGTACCATCATCGCCCGTGTCGAAACCGAGGTCGAAGCGGCCGAGGTGCAGGAGGCTCCGGATGCTCCCGCGGAGGGGACCGACCCGGCCGACGCTGCCCCGGCCGACGCCGAGGAGGAGACCGACCCCGACTCAGGATCCGAGGAGCGCGCCCTCAGTGGCGACGCCGCCGGGGGCGAGGATGTGGAGGTCGTGATGCCGAAGATGGGGGAGAGCATTACCGAGGGCACGGTGATCGCCTGGTACAAAGACGTGGGCGACACGGTCGAGGTCGACGAGACGCTGCTGGAGATCGGCACCGACAAGGTCGACACGGAGGTTCCCTCCCCTGCCGCCGGCGTGCTCACAGAGCGACGGGTCGAGGAGGGCGAAACCGTGGAGGTTGGCACCGTCATCGCCGTCCTTGCGTCCGAGGCCGAGGCGGGAGCAGTCGAGGCCCCCGTCCCGGAAGACCCGGAGGAGGACGACGCCGAACCGTCGCAGGACGAGGTGCCGGGCGGCCCCCCGTCCGGAGACGGAGCCGTGCGCGAGCCGGGGACGGCCGACGTCCCCCCCGAAGAAACCATCAAGCGACGCGGCGACGACGGCCGCTTCTACTCGCCCCTCGTCCGCTCCATCGCAAAGGAAGAGGGCCTGCGGATGAGCGAACTGGAGTCCCTGGACGGCTCCGGCCGCGACGGGCGCGTCACGAAGGAGGATGTTCTGGCCTACCTTGACGAGCGAGAGGAGGCTCCAGCCGCCCCGACGGCCCCACAGCCCCCGAAGCCCCAGCAGCCGTCCGAATCTCCGCGGCGCGGCGCCTACACGGTCCAGGAAGGCCCGAGCGAGGAGGTCCTCCAGCAGCAGTATGGCGAGCGCATTGACGTGCAGCCGATGGACCGGATGCGCAAAATCACCGCCGAGCACATGGTGCGGTCCAAGGCCACCTCGGCCCACGTCACCTCCTTCGCTGAGGCCGACGTTACGGGCCTCGTCCGCTTTCGTGAGAACAACAAGGACGCCTTCCAGGAACGCGAGGGGCTCAAGCTCACCTTCACCCCTTTCTTCGTGAAGGCCGCGGTGGAAGCCCTCCGCGAATATCCCGTCCTCAACGCCAGCGTGGAGGGCGACAAGATCGTGATGAAGAAAGACTACCACGTGGGCATCGCTGTTGCAATCGGCGACAAGGGGCTGCTTGCCCCCGTCATTCGCAACGCCGGCGACTACAGTGTCACGGGCCTCGCACGAAAGGCCGCCAACATGGCCGAGCGGGCCCGAAGCAAAGAGCTCCAACCGGATGAACTGCAGGGCGGCACCTTCACCGTGACCAACATTGGCTCGCTGGGTTCACTCATGGGCACGCCCATCATCAACCAGCCGCAGGTCGGCATCCTTGCCACGGGGACCATCCAGAAGCGACCCGTCGTCATCGAGGACGACGATCTCGGCGACGTGATCTCGGTGCGCCACATGATGTACCTCTCCCTCAGCTACGACCACCGCATCATCGACGGGGCCATGGGCGCTGGCTTTCTCCAGCACGTCGCCGACGAATTGGAGTCCATTTCAGCCGACGACGACCTGCTGTAGGAGACGAACGGTCCGGAAGAAAAAAGGGGCGGCGGCCAGTGCCCCCGAGCACGGCCATGCCCTCCGTTTTTCTGCCTCCTCCCCGGCCCCGGCGGGTTCTGTTATTGATCCTCTTTGCAGAACCTCCTTTCTTGTAGCATCGCTCCGGCGTCCGGAGACTTCGCCGTTTCGCTTCCTTTCCCCTTCCGGTCATGTCCAACGCTCCCCCCACCGACGACGCGGGTCTTGAGCTCTCGCTGCGGGACCTGCGGAGCCATCTGCAGGCCTTTCAGGACGACTACTTGTCCGAGAAGAGCGACGAGACGGTGGGCACCTACCGCCGCTCGCTCAAGTCCTTCCAGAAGTGGTTCGTGCAGCAGGATCCCTTCCGCTTTACGGAGGACGACATTCGCGACTATAAGCGCTATCTGATGGAGGAGCGGGACCTGAGTCAGGTCTCCGTGTCGACCTACCTCACCGCCCTGCGCCGCTTCTGTCAGTATCTGACCGACATCGGAAAGCTGGACGAAAACCCGGCCAAGGCGGTGAAGGGAAATCGACGCCCCGAGACCCACTCGCGCGCCGTGCTCACAGAGCAGGATATTGAGAAACTCGAGGAGGCCCTGGGACACACCACCCAGCTCGACAAGCGCGACCGGGCCATCGTGTACCTGATGCTGTACGCCGGGCTGAGTGAGATCGAAATCGTCCGTGCCGACATCGAAGACCTGGAGCACACGCTCATGGGGCCGGTGCTTCGCGTGCAGGGCAAGGGGCGCACCGTAAAGGACCAGGAGGCCCCACTCGACGATCCCGTCCTGGAGGCCGTGGAAGACTACCTCGACACTCGCGAGGACGTGCACCCCGAGGATCCCCTCTTCGTCTCCCACGGCCACCGCTCCGATGGGAAGCGCCTCAAGACGCGTTCCGTGCGCAGTCGCATCAACGGCTACCTGAAGCAGGCCGGCATCAAACGCAAGGGCGTCACGCCCCACAGCCTCACCCACACCGCGGCGCTCATCTGGCTCAACGACGGGATGCCGATCGAGGAGGTGAAGCAGCGCATGCGCCACGGCACCCTCGACACCACGATGATCTACTATAAGAAGCAGGGCCTCCTGAAGCGCGACCCGGAGGAGATTGAGAAGCTGATGTCGTGACCCCCCCATTCCCCTCGACCTGGCGTCGGACAGAATCCCTTTGTCGTCCCCTTCTGGGACTACGTTGAGCGGGGAAGTGGAGCCTCCTCCACGTGCCCACGCTCCCGGCGCGGCGAGCCTCTACGCGGAGGTCCCGGACGTCGAACCGGCACGCACGTACAGCCTTCGGGGATCGGGGCTACCACGCCCCGAGGTCCGCTCGGACGGTGAACTGATGCAGTCCCCCGAGCGACGACCAGGAGGTGTAGGCGTAATCGGCCGCCACGGGGCCTACATGAAGCCCAAAGCCGGCCCCAAACCCCGCAAGGTCGAACCGATCGGTCAGCGCCAGCTCCGCGCTCCGGCGATGATTGTACCCCAGGCGCACCCGCAACACGTCGCCCGGCCGCGCCTCCAGGCCAAACGTGAGGTGGGCGAGGACGTGGTCGACCGTAGTTCCTCCCGTGATGCCCTCCGAGAGGGTCGTCAGGTCGTACGCCGTCGCCGACAGGAGAACCGGCAGGTGGGCGAGCCGCTTGGTGGTGCTGAGGCGAAGGTCGATCGGGAGGGTGGGGCGCCGCGCACCGTACCCGTCGAGCGACAATCCCACGTTTCGGAGGGCCGCGGCGACGGTCATCCGCTGCGACGGCATCCGGTACAGTGCCCCGAGGTCCACCGCCACCGCCGTCGCCTGGGCCGACTCGATCCGGGAGTGGATGAGGTGGAGGCTTCCCCCGTAGCGCAGGCGGGTCTCCCCAAGCGGGCGAGCCACTCCAGCCGTGAGTGCCACATCCTGTGCCCCAAAGTCGTCCGTTGGCTCCCCGATCTCATTGCGCCCCTCAAACGAGCCCCAGTCCGCAAATCGGACGCCGCCGTGCAGGGCGCTGCCCCCTCCGCCAACGGTCTGGCTGTAGGCGACCGACCCGGCATTGATGTCCGACAGGTGGTTCAGATACGAAAACGCCGCCGTCTGATGGGTGGCCGGCCCCGGAACCGCCGGGTTATAGAACAACGCATTCACGTCGCCGTCCGCCACGGCCCCGAAGGCCCCCGATAGCGCCGCCGCCCGTGCCGAGGGCGCCAGTTCCAGAAACGGGAAGCTCGTGACCCTCCCCCCCGGCTGGGCCGCCGCGGGAGAGGCCCCCAGAAGAAGCGCAACCAGACAGAGAAGAAACGAGACGCGCATCGGGACACAAATCCACGGTACGAGGCGACGAAACGCCAATGATCGGGGCGAATGGGGGTTCCGTTCCTTCAATGCCCGGCCCGTCGTCCCAGACGAGAGATACGCCGGCGGCAGCCGCCGGAGCGGGAACGCTCCCCCCAAGCCTGCGTGCCATTCCTCGTGCTGTCGCGGAAGCCGCGCGGCAGCCCCTCCCCCTGCGACTCTCGTCGCTCCCTGCACGCACCCCCGTTCTCGCACATGTTTGAGTGGATCAAAAACCTGTTCGGCGATCCAAACGAGCGAGAGCTCGAAAAACTCTGGCCCGTCGTCGAGGAGATCAACGAGCACTACGACGATCTACAGGACTTGACCGACGCGGAGCTCCGGGCCAAGACCGACGAATTTCGGGCGGAGATCCAGGAGGCCGTCGCCGACATCGAAGCCCGTCAGGAAGAAATCGACGAGCGCCTGCGCCGGGCCCCGGCCCCGGAAGCCCCCATCGGGGGCGACGGCCAGGTCGGCGAGACCGAGGTGGAACCGATCTCACTGGAGGAGCGCGACGCCCTCTACGACGAATACGACGAGCTGGAGGAGGAATGGCAGGCCATCGTTGAGGATACGCTGTGGGAGTTGCTCCCCGAGGCCTTTGCTGTCATGAAGGAAACCTGTCGGCGCTTTCTGGGCGAGACATGGCAAGCCGGCGGCTCTCAGGTGGAGTGGGACATGGTGCCTTATGACGTGCAGTTGCTGGGGGCCGTCGTCCTCCATCAGGGCCGCATCGCGGAGATGAAAACCGGGGAGGGCAAGACCCTGGCCGCCGTGATGCCGCTCTATCTGAACGCCCTCACCGGTCGGGGCTGCCACCTCGTGACGGTGAACCCCTACCTGGCAGAGCGGGACACCGAATGGATGGGGCCGATCTACGAGTTCCACGGCCTGACCGTCGACTGCATCAACCGCTACGATCCCCACACCGAGGGGCGGAAGGAGGCCTACGAGGCCGACATCACGTACGGCACCAACAACGAGTTCGGGTTCGACTACCTGCGCGACAACTCGTTCGTCGTGCGTCCGGAGCAGCTGATGCAGCGGGGCCATCACTACGCCATCATCGACGAGATCGACTCGGTCCTGATCGATGAGGCCCGCACGCCGCTCATCATTAGCGGCCCGGTGCCCGACCAGGAAAACGACCAGTACCACGCCCTGCGCGACCCGGTCGAGAAGCTGTTCAACGCGCAACGCAAGCTGGTCCGCTCCCTCGTCAAAGAAGCCAAGGACCATCTCGACAAGAAGGAGGCCGCCGAGGACGCCGGAAACAAACAGGAGGCCCGGCAGCAGGAGGACCAGGCCGGCCTGGCCCTCCTGCGCGCCTCCCGCGGCTACCCCAAAAACCGGCAGCTTCAGAAGCTCCTCAACGAACGCCCTGGCATTGAACGCCTGCGCCAGCAAACGGAGAACTTTTACCTCCAGGAGAACGCCAAGCGCATGCCGGAGGTCGATGAGGTGCTTTACTTCTCGGTCGATGAGAAAAAACAATCCGTCGAGATGACGGAAAAGGGGCAGGAGTACATCGCCAAGGTGACGGACGAAACGGCCGACATGTTCGTCCTCCCCGTAATTGGCGACGAAATTGCTGAGATTGAGGACGAGCACAAGACGAAGGTCGACCAGCTCGAGCAGGAGCTCCAGGAGCGCAACGACCTCTCGAAGGAGAAGCGCGAGAACAAGTACATGAACGACAAGCGGGAGCTGGAGAAGGAGCTCCAGGAGAAGAAGCGAGAGGTCTACAATACCTACGCCAACCGGGCCGAGCGCGTCCACGCCATCGAACAGTTGCTGAAGGCCTTCACCCTCTACGAGCGCGACACCGAGTACATCGTACAGGATGGAAAAGTCCAGATTGTCGACGAGCACACCGGCCGCGTCATGGAGGGCCGCCGGTACTCGGAGGGCCTGCACGAAGCCCTGGAGGCGAAGGAGGAGGTCGAGGTCCAGAACGCGACGCAGACCTACGCCTCCGTCACGCTCCAGAACTACTTCCGCATGTACGACAAGCTGTCCGGCATGACCGGGACGGCAGAGACGGAGTCACAGGAGTTCAATGAGATCTACGACCTGGATGTGGTGGTCGTCCCCACCCACGAGCCGGTGCGCCGCGACGACAAGGACGACCTCGTGTTTCAGACGAAGCGCGAAAAGTATAACGCCGTCGTCGAGACGGTGAGGGAGTACAACAAGCGAGGCCAACCGGTGCTTGTCGGATCGGCCTCCGTGGAGGTCTCCGAGACGCTGAGTCGCTTCCTGAAGCGCGAGGGCATTCCCCACAATGTGCTCAACGCCAAGCAAGACCGGGCCAAGAAGGAGGCCGAGATCGTCGCCGAGGCCGGGCAGAAAGGATCCGTGACCATCGCCACGAACATGGCCGGGCGTGGGACCGACATCAAGATCAGCGACGAGGTCCGCGAGCTCGGCGGCCTGGCCATTGTCGGCTCCGAGCGGCACGAGAGCCGTCGCATCGACCTGCAGCTCCGCGGCCGGGCCGGCCGGCAGGGCGACCCCGGCGAAAGCCAGTTCTACGTCTCTCTCGAGGACGACCTCATGCGCCTCTTTGGGTCCGACCGCGTGGCGAAGGTGATGGATAGCATGGGAATTGAGGAGGGCGAAGTTATCACCCACCCGTGGATCAACAAGAGCATCAAGCGGGCACAGTCGAAGGTCGAACAGAACAACTTTGCCATCCGCAAGCGGCAGCTGGAGTACGACGACGTGCTCAACGCGCAGCGGGAGGTCATTTACAAGCGGCGCCGTGAGGCCCTGACGGGCGAGCGGTTCCACGGGCAGGTGCTCAACATGCTGTACGAGTTCATTGAGGCCATTGTCGAACAGCACTACGGGCAGGGCAACCTTGCGGGCATGCGGGAGGACCTGCTACGCTACCTTGCCTTTGAGCCGGAGATGGACCGCGAAACGTTTGTCCAGCTCGGCGAGGACGGGGTGGCCGAGCGGATTTACGACCTGGCGATCGACTATTACGAGCAGAAGCGCACCTCCATCGCCCAGCCCTTCTACCAGACCCTTCGCGGACTCAAGCAGGAGCGGAGCGAGGAGGAGATGATCGAGCGGGTGTTCGTCGACTTTACCGACGGGCAGGACCTGCTCCGCGCCGTGGCCGACGTAGACGAGGCCCTCGAAACAAACGGGCAGGAGATCAACGAGGCCCTGGAGCGCACCGCCATGCTCCAGACGATTGACGAGAAGTGGACCGATCACCTCCGCGAGCTCGACGAACTCAAGGAGGGCATCGGCCTGCGCTCGTTCGGGCGCAAGGACCCGATCGTTGAGTACAAGATGGAGGCCTTCGACCTCTTCTCGGACATGATGGCCGAGATTGGAAAGGAGGTCGTCTCTACCGTATTCCGGGCCGCGCCGGTTGTTGACGACCAGGTCCAGACAAAGGGCGAAGGCCCGAAGGGCCGCCTCGACGCCCGCCGCGCGGAGACCCAGCACGACTCCGCCCAGCCCGACTACTCGGTGAACGCCGACGGCGACGACCAGCAACAGCAGAGCGGCGCCGAGCGCGACCCCACAACGGAGCCGTCCCACGAGCCGGTGACCGTAGCCGACGAGCCCGGACGCAACGAGTACGTCACCGTCCGCAACAACGCCACGGGTGAGACCACCGAGATGAAGTGGAAGTATGCCAAGAAAAAGATCAAACAGGGGTGGACGCTGGTGTCGTAAGCCAGTCGCCGGGCCAGCACCTCCCTGGACTGCTCGTTCCCTTCAATGCTGCCCCTGATGGTCGAGGATCGAGGATCGCGTGGGGGGACGAGCAGACATCCGTCGATCCTCGACGCTCGAACACTCGTACCTCGCCATGCTGCGGTCGCTCTACGTTCGGGACTACGCCCTGATCGAGGAGTTGGAGATGGAGTTCGGCAGTGGGCTGAACATCATCACCGGCGCCACGGGGGCGGGCAAGTCGATCCTGATTGGAGCGTTGAGCATGATTCTGGGCGAGCGCGCCAACACCGACGTGGTGCGCGGCGATGCCAAAAAGGCGGTGGTGGAAGGCATCTTCGACGACGCGGATACCGAGCGCATCCGGTCGGTGCTGGAGGAAAACGCGATTGAGACCGATCCCCTCCCCCGCGTCATCCTGCGCCGCCGCATCACCGAGCGCGGCAGCCGCGGCTTCGTCAACGACACCCCCGCCACGCTCGACGTGATGCGGGCCGTGGCGGCCGAGCTCATCGACCTGCACGGCCAGCACGAGCACCAGAGCCTGCTCCACACCGAAACCCACTGCCGCCTCCTCGACAGCTTTGGCGGCCTGGGCGGGCTCGTGGAGCACTACCAGAAAAAGCGACGGCGCGTGGCCGCCCTCGTCGACGAACGGGAGAAGCTGGCCAACCGCGAGCGCGAACTCCGACAGCAGAAGGAGCTCTACGAGTTCCAGATCGAAGAAATCGACGCGGTCGATCCACAGCCGGGCGAGGAGGAGGAGCTGGAGGCCGAGCGGCGCGTTCTCGAAAACGCCGAGCAGCTCTATTCGTCCACCCGCGGCCTCTACGAGATGCTCTTCGAGAGCGAAGACGCCATCCACGACCAGATCGTGGTGGCCCGCAACGAGCTCCAGGACCTCGCCCGCATCGATGATGCGTTTGAGGATCAGGTCGACGAGATCGAGACCGCGCAGATTATCGTTAGCGAGCTGGCCAATTTCCTGCAGGACTACAACGCGCACATTGAGTTTGACCCCGAGCGGCTGGAGGCCATTCGGCAGCGGACCACAGAGCTTGAAAAGCTCAAACGCAAATATGGCGGCACCTTGGAGGCCGTGCTGGAGCACCGGCGCGAGATTGGCGAGCAGTACGAGCTCGCCCAGGACTTTGAGGGCAACCTGGAGCGGCTCGACGAGAAGATCCGCGAGGCCCAGGCCGACCTCACGGACGTGGCGCTCCGCCTCTCCGACAAGCGGCGCGAAGTAGCGGCCCGAATCGAGGACGCCATCCTCGACGAGCTGGCCACCCTGGGCATGGCCAACAGCCAGTTCGAGGTGCGCTTTACGCGGCAGGACGATGCAGAGGGGTGGGTTCGTCCCGAGGACGAGGACACGCGCTACCGGGCTTTCGAGACCGGCGTTGATCAGGTTGAGTTTTTTATCTCTACAAACGTTGGGGTCGCTCCGATGCCCCTGGCCGAGGTCGCTTCCGGCGGGGAAATTAGCCGCATCATGCTGGCCCTCAAGACCATTCTCGCCAAGAGCGAGCGGCTCCCCATCCTCGTGTTCGACGAGATCGATGTCGGCATCTCGGGCGACATGGCCCGGCGCGTGGGCGAAAGCATGCACGACCTCGCCCGCTATCATCAAATCATCACGATTACGCACCTTCCCCAGATTGCCGCGCTCGGCGACCGTCACTTCCGGGTCGAAAAGAACGTGACGGACGGCACAACGAGAACCACGATTCAGCGGCTCGACGAGGACGAGCAGGCCACCCAGGTCGCCTCTCTCATTAGCGGCGAAGACGTGACCGACGCCGCCCTCAAGAACGCCCGCGAGCTTATGGCCGCCGGCGACCGGGAGGACTGATGCCCCATCCTCGTTCAGGACCGGAGGCATGAACGGAAGACGGGACGCATAGACGGCCGGAAGAGCACGCCGCCCTCATCTACACCTCTTCATGGCTCCGTGCGGCTCGCTACGCCGCTCCGTCGCCCAGGTGCGACTGAGAGACATTGGTTACGGTGTGCAAGGCCCGGCGGATACACGCCATGCCCTCGTCGATTTCGTCCGTCGTAATGGTGAGGGGCGAGCGGAAGCGGATCGATCGCTCCCCACAGCCGAGGATAATGGCCCCTTCCTCGTACGTCTCGTCCTTCACCCGATCGCGCATCTCCGTGCTCGGCAGATCAAAGGCACACATCAATCCCAGGCCGCGGGGATTCGTGACGACAGGAAATTCGTCCTGCAGGTCCTGGAGGCATTGCTGAAGATGCTCACCCGCGTGTCCCGCATGCGCCACAAGGGCATCTTCTTCCATGATCTCGAGGATGCGGTCGAAGCGCACCATATCGACAATATTTCCCCCCCAGGTGGAATTGATGCGGCTGGGGGTCTCAAAGACATGACCGTCCACCTCGTCGAGCTTCTTCCCAGCCAGGATGCCACACACCTGCGTCTTTTTGCCGAACGCAATAATGTCGGGCTGCACGCCGAGGGCCTGGTGTGCCCAAAATTCGCCCGTGATCCCAACACCGCTCTGCACCTCGTCGAAGATCAGCAGCGCGTCATTTTCGTGGGCGAGGTTCTTTAAGCGCTTCAGGAAGGACGGACGAAAGTGATTGTCGCCCCCCTCTCCCTGAATCGGCTCGAGGATCACCGCAGCAATCTGGTCTTCGCGTTCGTGGAAGTGCCGCTTGGCCTGGTCAAGAGCCTTTTGCTCTTCGTCGGCCACGCGTCGCACCTCCTCTGGGTCCAGCGGAAAGTGCACCTTCGGATTCATAATCCGCGGCCAGTCGAATTTCGGGTAGTGCATCGTCTTCCGCGGATCGGCCGTGTTGGTGAGCGACATTGTGTAGCCGGTTCGCCCATGGAAGGCCTGGTCGAGGTGCAGCACCTGGTGCCCCACCTCGCGCCGGTAGCCTTTCTCGAAGTTCTTACGCACCTTCCAGTCGAAGGCGGCCTTCAGCGCATTCTCGACGGCAAGCGCTCCGCCCGAGATAAAGAAGGTATATGGCAGATAGTCGGGAATGCCAACACGGTCAAACGTATCCACAAACCGGGCCATGTGCCCCGTCATCACGTCGGAGTTCGTCACCTTGTTGACCGCCGCATCCTTCAGGCGCTCCATGAACCCCGGGTCCTCCGTCAACTTGGGGTGGTTCATGCCCAGCGGATTTGAGGCATAAAACCCAAACAGGTCAACGAACGTGCGCCCTGTTTTTTTGTCGTGGAGCCGGACGCCCTGACTCTCGTCCATGTCGAGCACCATCGGCATCATGCCCTTGGTGAGCATGTGCCGAGACAAGGACTCCTTCACTCGATCGGGCGAAACGGCGTCTGCGGAAACCGCGTCCATGAACTTTGGTCGTTGGATGCAAAAACACGAATGACCGGGCCTAAGGATATTCGTTTCTCCCCTTGGCCGTTTCTCGATCGCAAGAGAATTACTCCCGCTCGTATGCGACCTCGCCGCCGAGAATCGTATGGGTCACCTCCGCGTCGCGAATCGAGTCGGTCGGGACCTCCAGAATGTTTTTGGAGAGGACGGCGATATCGGCCAGTTTGCCCGGAGCCAGGGTGCCCTTTTCGTCTTCTGTAAAGGCCGCGTAGGCGTTATTATACGTGTAGGATGCCAGCGCGCGGCGGCGATCAAGGGCCTCCTCGGCGGTGAACGACGTATCGGTCCCCGGCACCTGTCGCGTCACGGTGCAATGGTAACTGGCCAGCGGATCGATGTCTTCGACCGGGACATCGGTTCCGTTGCCGACCACTGCGCCGCTCTCCCAGAGCGTCTTCCAGGGGTATGCCCCGGCCTCAACCCGCTCGGCCCCAAGGCGCTGGTAGTTGTAGGGGGCGTCGGAGCAGGCGTGAATGGCCTGCATGGAGGCAATCACCCCGCGGTCGGCGAAGCGCGGACGGTCGTCCGGGTGCAGGTGCTGGGCATGCTCGATGCGCCAGCGAAGCGACTCGCCGTCGACGTCGGCCGCGTCAAATAGCTCGTCGTAAAGATCAAGCGTCTCGCGGTTGGCCCGGTCGCCAATGGCGTGCACGGCCACCTGATAGTCTTCCTCCATCGCAATCTCCGAAATCTCACGGACGCGGTCCATTTCGGTCACGTTGAGGCCCGTCTCCCCCGGTTCGTCGTCGTACGGCGCCAGCATCCAGGCACTTCGCGAGCCGAGAGCGCCATCGACGGTCACCTCTCCGACCGACCGGACGGTCACGTGATGGTCGTGGGCCCCAACGGTCCGGTGCGCGGCGAGGGTGTCCTGCGTCTCCGGCGTGACCTCGCTCTGGGACACCATGGCGTAGATCCGTATGTCAAGATCTCCCTGCTCTGCCATGCGGCGGTACAGATCAATGGTCTCGAAGGAGGCCCCCTGATCGTGGAAGCTCGTGACGCCGTGCGCCAGGGCTTCGTCTGCGGCCAGTTGCACGTGGCGCTCCCGGCGGGCCTGCCGGTCGTCGGCGCTCATGTCACTGCGCAATGCTTCAAGCGCCTCCTGAACGCGTTCTTCGGCGGTTTCCAGGAGAACGCCCGTGGCGCGACCCCGATCGTCGCGCACGATGGTGCCCCCGTCGGGGTCGGGCGTCTCACGCCCGATGCCGGCGGCCTCCAAAGCAGCCTCGTTGGCAATGGCGGCATGTCCGCTGGCATGGGTGAGGTACACCGGCGTATCGGGCGCAACCTCATTGAGGCGATCATTCGTCGGGAAGCCACGGACCGTGCGGTCCGGGGAGGCCTCCCACTTCTCCTGGTGCCACCCGCGCCCCTGCACCCACGCCCCATCCGGGGCCTCCGGCGCGGCCGAGTCCACCTTAGCCACGATGCGGTCCCACGATGGCGTGCCAAGCAGCTCAAGTTGCATCTGCGCCTCCCCCATCCCCATGAAGTGGCCGTGCCCTTCGATGAAGCCCGGAGTGGCCAGCGTCCCCTCCAGGTCAACGACCCGAGTGTTGCTGCCCTCGTAGGCCTCAATTTCGCTGCTGGACCCGACCGCGAGGATCGTATCCCCTGCGGCGGCGAGGGCCTCCACGGTGCCGTGCTCCTCCGTCAACGTCACGATCGTGCCATTCGTCAACACGAGGTCCGCGCCCGGCTCCGACGAACATCCGCTCCCGAGACCCAGGGCAAAAACAAGGCATGCAGCTCCCCAGAGACGCATCAACATAAGAGTCACCAATCAGCGTGTATTAGCAGTGGAGGCGGGCCGCTCACACGTGTGCACAGCGGGCCTCCACAGTCTCACCAATAGGCGACATCTTATCAAGACGCCCACATCTGAGGCGGGGGGAAAAGAGGAACGCCCGTCCGCCCCCGTCGTACGGATGCATCCACCTTTGAGCGTCGGGCCGTATTGCCTGGCGCCCCGGCTTTTGCACGAAGCTTCTTTCCCCAGCGCATGCCTGCTTCCCCTCCCGACACGTCCGCCCCCGAGGATGCTTCCGCCGAGAACGAGCCTACGCTGCCCGGCGAAACGGACCTCGGCGCCGTCGAACCCGACCCCATCGGTCCCTCGGGCGACGGCGACCCCGGCTTCGTCGAACTGCCCGTTGTGGAGAACACGAACAAGAACAAACGCGGCGGCCGCCCCGACTGGCTTCGCGTCTCGCTCCCACAAGGCGAGGCCTACAACGACGTTCGGCAGACCGTTGAGGATCACGACTTGCACACGGTGTGCGAGAGCGCCAACTGCCCGAACATGGGCGAGTGCTGGAGCCGCGGCACCGCCACCTTCATGATTCTGGGGAACGTGTGCACCCGCTCCTGCGGCTTCTGCGCCGTAAAAACGGGCCGCCCGGACGACGGGCTCGACTGGGACGAACCGCGGCGCGTGGCCGAGGCCGTCGAAAAGATGGATCTCGACCACGCCGTTATTACCAGCGTGAACCGCGACGAGCGGGAGGACGGCGGGGCCCCCATCTTCGCCGAGGTCATCGAGCGCATCCACGCCCTGGGCGCCACCTGTGAGGTGCTTACGCCCGACTTCCGGGGCATGCGAGAGCCCTGCGAAACCGTCTTCGAGGCCGAGCCCGACATCTTTAACCACAACGTAGAGACGGTGCCCAGTCTCTACCGGCGCGTCCGGCCGCAGGCCGACTACGAACGGTCGCTGAAGGTGCTCCAGTGGGCGAAGGACGCCGGCCTGCGCACCAAGAGCGGCATCATGGTGGGCCTTGGCGAGTCGAAGCGGGAGGTCCTGGAGATTATGGACGACTTCGTGGCGATCGACCTCGACGTGATGACCATCGGGCAGTACATGCAGCCCACCGAGCACCACCTGCCGGTTGAGGAGTGGGTGGAGCCCGAAGTGTTCGACTGGTACAAGGAGGTCGGCGAGGAGAAGGGCATCGAGCACGTGGAGAGCAGCCCGCTCACGCGGTCGTCCTACCACGCCGAAGAGCACGTGTAACCGGCACAGCGTCCCGACGCTCTCATGGACACGGTTGCGCCCCCGAACGACATTCCGAAGGAGCGCCGCTTCACGGTGGAGGAATACCACCGCATGGGGGAGGCCGGCATCCTCCATGAGGACGACCGCGTCGAACTGATCGACGGCCAACTCTTTGTCATGTCGCCGATTGGCAGCGAACACGCCGCCTGCGTCCGCCGCCTGGACCGCCTCTTTCACCGGCACGTGGACCCGCAGGCCCTCGTGAGTGCCCAGAATCCGGTCGTGCTCGACGACGTGTCCGAGCCGGAACCCGACCTTACCCTTCTCGTCTCCCGCGATGACGACTACGCAGCACATCACCCCCGCCCCGATGAGGTGCTGCTGCTCGTAGAGGTGGCCGACACAACGGAAACCTTCGACCGGAGCACCAAGCTGTCGCTCTACGCGCAGGCCGGAATTTCGGAGTACTGGGTCGTGTCGCTTCCGGACGAGCGGGTCTACGTCCACCGCGAGCCGACCGGCGACGACTACGGGCTGCGCCTCACGCGCACGCCCGGCGACGCCGTGACGGTTGCAGCCCTTCCGGACCTTGAGTCGATTCCGGTGGATGAGATTCTCGGAACGTAGCGGACCGAGTCAGAGCTCAACCTCGCGCTTGTCGATGTACTCTTCTCCCGCCGCCGTCACCCGAAGCATCGTCCAGGGCTGCTCCGGATCGTTGAGGAAGCAGAGCACTTCTTTCCCCAGTCCTTCCTGCGCGTCCCGGGCACAGGCCGTCGCCGTCGTCCACGGCATTTGGGGGGCGTTGAACCATACACTGGTGTAGGGCCCGTTCTCGACCCGCTCCGCGATCTGAACCGGGACTGTTTCCCCCTGATGCGTGCCCTCATACGTTAGCACGAGGGCATCCTCGCGTCGGTCCAGGGTCTCAAACACCTCCTCCCGGAGCCATGCGACGGCCTCGTCGACAGATAGGTCGCGCACGTAAATCTCAATCGTGTCGTGGGCCATGGGGAAACGAGACAGAATCGGATGGATGAGCAAACAGTGGGCGGGTCCCGCGCGCCCCTACCGGTGGTCTTCAATCCGTAGGGCGTGGTCGTGACGAGCGGCCTCGTCGTCCCGGTTGGTGGCGACAACCAGCAGGCGGTTTCGGTCCTGCTGCTCCGCCACAATCGACGCGACAAGATCGCGCCCCTTCGCGTCCAGGTTGGCCACGGGCTCGTCGAGCAGGAGCAGGGGCGGGTCGGACAGGAGCGCCGCGGCGTATTTCACGCGCTGCCGCATACCGGAGGAGTAGGTGGAAACCAGGTCTCCCGCCCGGTCGGCAAGTCCCACCCGATCCAGCACCGATTCGATCCGGGCGGACGCATTGGCGAGACGCCGGGCCGCAGCAAGGAAGCGGAGGTTCTCTCGGGCCGTAAGGTCGTCGTATACGCCCAGCGCAGGCGCCACAAGGCCGGCGTGCAGCGGACGGTCCTCTTCCGAAACGTCCCGCCCATCTACCGTCAGCGTGACCGCTCCTGCCTAGGAACTGGACGAGCCCGCGCTGGTTACGATCCTGACCCAGCCCCGCAACGCGCTGGTGAAGCAGTACGCGCGCCTGTTCGAGATGGAGGGCGTGGAGCTGGAGTTCCGGGAGGACGCCCTCGGAGCGATCGCGCGCAAGGCGATGGACCGGAAGACCGGCGCACGCGGCCTGCGCTCGATCATGGAGAACATCCTGCTCGATACCATGTACGAGCTGCCGTCGATGGAGAACGTCAGCAAGGTGGTGATCGACGAGGCGGTGATCCGGGGCGACGCAGACCCCTATCTGATCTACGAAAACGCCAATTTCGCGAAGCAGGCGGCCTCGGATTCCTGAGGTCCGGGGAGGCGCCGGTCCGCCCGTCCTGCTCGCGCGCG
>JAWOAQ010000201.1:0-5720 GCA_046498495.1 Salinibacter sp.
AAAGAATTTCAGGTAGCCGACGAAGCCGCCGCGCGTGACCCCCTCGGGCACGTCGACGTCCGACTCTTCGCTCCAGCCCACCAGGACCTCCAGGTGCACGTCGGTCGTCTCCTCCGAGAGGTTCTGATCGTAGGGGGTAACGTCGTCCTGCGGCGCGGCCTCGAAGGTGAGCTGGATGCCCGGGTCGATGGTCTCTTCACCGAGCACCCGCTCCTGGGCGAGAGCGGATGCGGGTCCGAGGCTGATGACGATAAACGCGAGGGGGAGGACGAGGGAAATCAGGCGTGAGTTCATTGAAACCGTTGATGTCGGGAGCAGAATGACGTGCAATGGGGCCAGACGGAGGCCATCCGGTTTCCTTTTTCCCGCCCTGCTCGGCGTTGACGGCCGGTTCCGTAACGTGGCCTGTCTTCGCCAAACCGGAGGCGAGCCCCGGTGCGGAGGCGCGCCCCGCGGGCGCAGTTGCAGTCTGGTGTCTGGACTACGGCGTTATTTAGAACCAATATAAATAAAGCCGTGCAAAGGCAGAAAAGTCAAGGGCTCGTTCCATTGCGCGGAAGTTTGACGGAAGGATGACGGGGATTGCCTCCCGCCGGGGGCGTGAACGGCCCAGCGGGAAAGCGTCAGGGCCGCCGGTCCGTGAGCCGCCGGGCCCGCCGCCGACTCATCGAGAGTGGCTCGTCACGGCCCTCCACGTGCACGTCGTAGGCCCGGCCGTCGGTCTGCTCGACCCCACTCACATGCTCCACGTTGACGATGGTGGAGCGGTGGATGCGGGTGAAGTGGGCATCGGGCAGCCGCTCGGTCCACTCCGCGAGCGTTGTGGAGGTGAGGGCCGTGTCGCTGTCCGTGAGGTGGAGCTTGGTGTAGTTGCCCGCCGCCTCGATCCACACGATGTCGCGGATGCGGATGAAGCGGGGCCGGCGCCCCTCCTCGTAGAAGAAGAGATCGTCGTAGCGGAAGGCATCGGAGGAGGACGGCTCCTCGGATTCGGGCAGGGCGGTCTCCGTCTGGTGAGCACGCCGGAGGGCCTCGGTCAGGCGGTCCGGGTCGACGGGCTTCAGCAGGTAGTCGAGGGCATTCACCTCGAAGGCACGGACGGCGTACTCGTCATGGGCGGTGACGAAGATCACCTGCACCGCCGTGTCAAGGCGGTCGAGGAGGTCGAATCCGGTTTCGCCGCGCATTTGCACGTCGAGCAGCACCACGTCGGGCGCCGCTGTGCTGATCTGTTCGGCGGCGGCGTCCACGCTCTTGGCCTCGCCCGCCACCGTCGCGTCGTCGATGGCCTCTACGGTGCGGTGGAGGGCGCGTCGGGCCAGCCGTTCGTCGTCGACGAGAAGGATGCGGAGGGGGTCAGGCATGAGCGGTGAGGGCGTCGGCGTCGAGTGCGATGCGGGCGCGGACCCAGCCATCCTCTTCCCAGATTTCGAAGCGATGCTGATCCGGGTACTGCGCCTCCAGGCGGGTGCGGACATTGTCGAGCCCCGTGCCGGTGCCGGTTGTATCGGGGGTGCTGTTGCGCCAGTGGCCGGTGTTGGCCACCATAATCCGGAGGACATCATCGGCGACCGTGCCGTGAATGCGCACCCGAAGTGGCTCGGGACTGGTGCGCTGGCCGTGCTTGATTGTGTTTTCCACGAGGGGGAGCACCAAAAACGACGGAACGACCTGCTGCCCGGCGGTTTCTGAGACGTCAAATGCGACCTGCAGGTCGTCCTCAAACCGGATTTTTTCGACGGCCAGGTAGTGTTCGGCGGCCTGAATCTCGTCGCGGAGGGGCGCCGCCAACGAGTCATCGTCGAGCAGCGTGTAGCGCAGGAAGCCCGACAGTTCGCGCACCGCCGTTTTCACGCGCTGGGGGTTTTCGTCGGCCAGGGCGCCAATCGTGGTGAGCGCGTTGAAGAAAAAGTGCGGGTTGAGTTGGTAGCGGAGCATGCGGAGGCGGGCGCGCTGCGCCTCGGCGTCGGCCTGCAGGCGGCGGCGTTCTTCTTCCTGCGCCGCCTGCCAGTGGGCGAGGGTCAGGTAGAAGCCGCTCCACATTAGCATCACGACGGGGAACGCCGGCGCACTGGAGAGGAGCGATCCGTCCCCGGGCCGGAAGGCCCCGGTCGCCGTGACGGGCGCGATGAAGGGGTTGACCCAGTCGGCGCCCCATGCCTTGAGCTGGTACCACAGCAGGCCAACGGCCACGGAGCCCACGAGCGCCGTGGACACCTCGCCAACTGGGGACAGCTGGCGGACGCTCAGTCTTCCGTACGCCGCGCCCAGACCGGTGCTGAGAGCTAAGCCCGTTCCGGTCGCAATTGCGGTTTGCTTCCACAGAATGGCCGTGACCGGCTGGTGCGGCTGCAGGGTCAGGTGGTACACGATCCCGTATAGGAGCCAGCCCGTTAGGTGCAGGCCCGCCATCGTCCAGCGGCGTGAGGGGGAGGCCGATTGGTCAGACCAAAACAGGACACGCGACATGAAAGGAGAGCGGTCGTCCTATGGGGGGCGGATCTTAAAGAAACGCCGATAAGGCCGGAAAGAAACCGCGCAGGCCCCACGTCCCGAGTGAAATTGATGAGCGGGCGCTCGCGCTGGTGAACGGGGCATCGTGGCGCGGCCTCGCTGGTAGAATCCCATGGGTGTTTATAGCTGAGTGTCTGTACATAAAATCATTTGCGATAAATCAGTGTGCATTGTTCTCGGGCCCGAAATCCCCGTTCACAGTCGAGATCTACCTCCGGGGATGCCCCTTTTGTCTTGATACAAAAGGGGGAAAAGATCAAGGCTGTGAAGAAAACGGCTGACGCGGCTCCGGACTCCGCTGAAATCATCGAAACTCGCCCTCCCGACCGCCGTCGGGATCGCACTCCGAGAGTACTCGGTCGTGGCCATCTGAGATGACCTCACTCCCAGCGCTCAGACACCGATGATTTCGGTCGCTCCGTCCTCTGCCCCGGCCGAGACGCCGTTTTCTCCAAGGCCAGGGTTCGTTCCGACACGTGTGCACACCGATCCCCAGCATCTGGTGTGAGTGTCTCTAAGAACGCGGGATGTGGGAGACATGCACCATCGTCGCTTTGAAGTCAATTCAGGCCCTATCCACCGCACGGACAGGGTGCGCCCGTTGGGGGGGCGGGCCCGGATCAGCTCCGGGGCGACGCGGCTGGTGGCTTTGAAGAGGGTCTACACAACCATTTTGCACCAATCCCCACACGTTATGCGTCTTCGTTTTCTCTTTGCGAGTGCGCTCGTCCTTCTCGTCCTGGCCGTTGCGCCCGGCCCACTGCACGCCCAAAACGAGGCGGCCGTCGACTCGGCCCAGCAGGCCGCGCAGGCGTGGCTCGAGCTGCTGGACGCCGATAAGTACGAGGCGACGTGGACCGAGGCGGCCGCCTTCTTCCAGTCGAAGGTCGACACGGAGCAGTGGGTGCGGCAGGTGAAGCAGGCCCACGGCCCGCTCGGGGACTTTCAGTCCCGCTCACTGGTCGAGGCGCGCTACACGTCCTCAATGCCAAATGCTCCGGAGGGGGAGTACGTGATTGCACAGTACCGCGCCACCTATGGCAGCGCGGAGGTTGTCGAAACTGTGTCGCTGAAGAAGGAGCAGGACGAGTGGCGGGTGGCGGCGTACCTCGTGCGGCCGAATCAGAATCAACAGTAGCCGGCATCTCAACCTGCTGCCCATGCGCTACGCACGTATCCTTTGGCTCCTGGTCGGGCTGATTCCCCTCCCGACGTCAGCCCAGCCGACCGTCGTCGACTCGCTCGGCACCTCCCTGGCATCGGGGCACGACGGAGCGGTGGTAATTGGCGTGCTGGCGGACGATCGGACGGACACGTACGGCTTCGGCGCCGTCGACTCGACCGGCATGCCGCCCACAGCCCGCACCCTGTTCGAGATCGGCTCCGTCACGAAAACGTTCACCGGCCTGCTCCTGGCCGACGCCATCGAGCGGGGCCGGGCGGAGGACTCCACGCCCGTGGCGGGGCTCCTGCCCGATTCGGTGGCGCTCGGTCCAGCCGATTCCACGACGATGACGCTAGGGCATCTCGCCACGCACCGGTCCGGCCTGCCGCGCCTGCCCGCCAACCTGGACGTTGCGGCCCGGCCCACCGACCCGTACGCCGCGTACGGCGACAGCGCCCTCTTCGCCTTCCTTGAGGGCTACACTCCGCCTCGGCCCCCGGAAACCCAGTACGAGTACTCAAACCTGGGGATGGGCCTCCTTGGGCACCTGCTGGCGCGACGGGCCGATACGACCTACGTCGCACTGGTGCAGAAGCGCATCGCCGGACCGCTTGGGCTGCGCGACACCCGCGTGCGCCTGACGGACGCCCAGCAGGCCCGCCTCGCGCAGGGGCACAATCGCGCCGGCGCCCCCACCTCGCCGTGGCACTTTGAGGCGCTCGCTGGAGCGGGGGCCCTCCGCTCCACCGCCACCGACATGCTCGCGTACCTTCGGGCGCATCGTCGTCCCCTACAGACCACCCCCGACACGGCCTCGACGCTGCACCGGGCGATGCAGCGGGCCGTCGACCCACGCGCCTCCACCGGACGGGAGGAGACCCGCATTGGCTACGGGTGGCACCGGTCGACCCGCGACGGGCACGCGGTGTTGTGGCACATCGGCGGCACGGGCGGCTTTCGCAGCTTCGTGGGGCTCGATCGGGAGACGGGCCGCGGCGTGGTGGTGTTGGTGGGCGCGGCGGTCTCATCCCGCTCGGTGGCCGCGGGGGGCGTTCGGCTTCTCGAAATGGCACGGACCGAATGATGGGGGCGCTCCCTCGTTGCCCGTCCCGACGAGCGGCTGGGCGGGGCGGATGGGCTGCGGTCGGCGGGCTACTTCGCCCCGGGTACGTTCACCCCAACGCGATACACACTGGACTGGGCCGTGATGTAGAGGGTTTGGTTCTCCGGGCCGCCGAAGGCCACGTTGGTGGGCGGCTCCGGGACCGAGATGCGATCGAGCCGCGTGCCGTCGGGCGCGTAGATCCACACGCCGCCGGGGCCGGTGGTGTAGAGCGTGCCGTTGGCGTCGACGGCCATGCCGTCGGTCGTTCCGTCCGCCTCCGCCTCGGGTGCTGCAAACTCTCGTCCATTTGTGAGGGTGCCCTCGTCGGTCACGTCGTACGCCCAGATCACGGTGTCCTCCGAGTCGTTGACGTACAGGGTGGACTCGTCGGGAGAGAAGACGATGCCGTTGGGGTGGGAGAACCGCTTTGTGAGGAGGGCAAGGTCCCCGTCGGGCGACAGGCGATACACGCCGGAAACGTCGAGTTCGCGGTCGGCCTCGTCCACGCCGTAGGGCGGATCGGTGAAGTAGATCGCGCCGTCGGCGGCCACGTCCAGGTCGTTGGGGCTGTTGAGCCGCTGTCCCTCGTACTCCTCGACGAGCGTCTCCACCGAGTCGCCCTCAACGTGCCGGCCCACCTGTCCGTCGTGCTGGGCGAGCAGGAGGCGCCCCCGGCGGTCGACGGCCAGGCCGTTGGCGTGCCCCGACGGCTCCAAAACGATCTGAGTGCCCTCCTCAGGCGTCCACGCGTAGACCCGGTTGGCGGGAATGTCGCTGAAGAGGAGGCGCCCCTCGTACCAGATCGGCCCTTCGGTGAACTCAAGCCCCTCGGCGATGCGCTCGACGCTTGCGTCCTCAGGGACGGGGGACGGCTGGGCGTGGGTCGGTGAGGGGGGTGCTATGGCCACGCCGACGAGAACGAGAAGGCCCACCTGG
>JAWOAQ010000015.1:0-13741 GCA_046498495.1 Salinibacter sp.
GCGCGTGCGCAGGGCTCATCCAGCGATGTTGAGTCGAGAACCAGGCCGGCACATGGCCGTCTCCGTCCGTGAAGAGCATATTCCGGGAGTGGAACGTATGTCTGTCCCAATGAG
Organism: Salinibacter sp.; assembly: GCA_046498495.1. GTDB lineage: Bacteria > Bacteroidota > Rhodothermia > Rhodothermales > Salinibacteraceae > Salinibacter. Next base: position 115 of record JAWOAQ010000015.1, read on the forward strand.
CCGAGGTGCGGGTAGCTGCTACGCGGATGGGGACGAAAAAAGCCTCCGAGAGGCACTTGCCCCGCCCGGCGTGCGGCGGATACGCTCCGAGAGGAGGGGGACCGAGACGGTGATGCAAAGGGCAGGTTTTCCTGCGGCATCCCCGGGATTCATGAATGATGTGCGTGGTGGGAGTCTCGTCTTCGACTACGGAAGCAAAGGAACGTCCACCGTGTCGGGGCAGGTCTAGATTCTTCTGCGGCGGCGCAGGGACGCTCTCTCACCCTAACGATCAGACCTCTAACGAGCAGACACGTGACGAGCAGGACCACATCCTGGAGACGATGACGGAGCGCCCCCATCCGAGGAAGCCAAAGAGACGCTAGTGCCGTGTCAACCGTGATTCTTGCACAGAAAAACGCACCCTGTCATCCCGGGCGGAGCGAGCGTGCGAGCGGAGATCTGGGATCTATACAGCGGTAGAAGAGAGCACTCCGGGTTCCGCTCTGCCCCCCCACAGGGCCATTCCTCCTCAGTCGAGCCCCATTGAGTCGGCTGGATCGATCCCGGCTCGGCGCCCCGAAAGCCCTCGGGGCTTGGGCGGGATGACAAACACAACATTGAGGTTTGACACAACAGTAGGCAATTCTGTCGGCGTCCTGATGCGGACGCTGGCCGTCTGCGATCCAGGGGCAATTCTATTCTACTGCAATGCGGGGGCAAACGAGACTGAGGGGCGCACGGCGGGACTGCCGTGAGGGTGGGAGAGTGGGGGAAACCTGAGGAGTATTTATAGGTGAGATGAAAATCAAATGCGCATTCATCCCCACCAATCCACCGCCCCCATGGTGTCCCGTCTCATCCGGCGAACGGCCACGCTCGCCATTTTCGGTCTGCTGCTCGTATCGTCGTCGTTTGCACAATCCATCGAGGTGGACCCCGCCGAGCCGACACTGGAGGTGGGGGAGACGCAGCAGCTCACCGGATATTATGTCGACGCCGAGGGGGAGCGCCAGCGCGACACGACCGTCGCCTTTCTCACCCGAAACCGCGACGCGCTTGCCGTCACGCGGAGCGGCGAAGTGACCGCCAGCGAGCCCGGCACCCACGACGTCATCGCGCTGCGGCCCGGAAGCGAAGGTCAGGATCGAATCGACGAACGGGTCACCGTCACGGTTACGCAGGCAGCCGTGCGCGATGTCGCCTTCGTCGATGCCCCGTCGCAGGTGTACGCCGGCACGCAGGTCCCCCTCGAAGTGGAGGCCCGCACCGACGCTGGACAGGTGCGCGACGACGTGTCGGCGTCACTCGAAAGCAGCGACCCGTCCGTCGCTGAAGTGGACCGGCTGCACCGCCTCGCGGGGGATACACCCGGCACTGTCACGCTCACGGCCCGGGCCGAGGGGCAGGAGGCCACCGCGACCGTTGAGGTGGTCGAGAATCCCGTCTCGTCGCTCGATCTCACCGGTGGCGCCGACTCGGCCCGCACGGGGGACGTCCTCGACTTTGAGGCCGTACCTCAGGGGGACGACGGGGAGGCAGTGGACGACGCGCCGATCCAGTACGCCGTGCAGACCGACCACACGGAAGACCGGGCGCCGGGGGCGGGTGCCGAGATCGGGGCCGACGGCCGGTTTGTCGCGGAGGAGGCGGGGCAGTACACCGTCGTGGCGACGAGCGGACCGCACACCGCCACGCACACCGTCTCGGTGGCGCCGCGGGACCTGCAGGGCGAGATCGAGGTTGTGGGCCATGGGCGTGTCAGTGATGTGCATACGTCCGACCTCTGGGTGTGGGAGGCCCCGGCCGATGGACGCGACTACGCCATCACCGGCACCTGGGGCGGTGACGGCGAGGCCTACTTCTGGGACGTGACAGACCCGGCCGACATTACGCCCGTCGACACGGTGACCGTCGACGCCCGCACGGTCAACGACGTGAAGGTGAGCGACGACGGGCGCACCTGCATCATGAGCCGCGAGGGCGCCTCCGACCGGAAAAACGGCATTGTCATCCTCGACTGTGCGGACCCAACCGACGTGTCGATCGTCACCGAGTTTACGGAGCAGCTCACCGGCGGCGTCCACAATCTGTTTATCTACGAGGACCACGTCTACGCCCTCAGCAACGGCCGCCGCTACGAGGTCCTCAACATCGAGGACCGGGCCAATCCCGAAATCGTCGGGGAGTTTGAGCTGGAGACGCCCGGCCACGCAATCCACGACGTGTGGGTCGACGACGGCATTGCCTACTCCTCGAACTGGGACGACGGCGTGGTGATGGTGGACGTAGGGAATGGTGTGGCGGGCGGCTCGCCCTCGAACCCGGTCGAGATGGGTCGACATTCGCATCCGAACGGCTGGACGCACGCCGCCTTCCCATACGACGACTCGGACACGGGCAAAAATTGGGTCATCGCCGGGGACGAGGCCTTCCCGAATGGCCTCAATACCGAAAAGGAACCAACCCTCCCGGCGGGCTGGCTTCACTTCGTCGACGTTTCTGATCCGGACAATCCAAGCGAAGAGGCGCGCTACCAGGTGCCCGAGGCCGGCTCGCACAACTTCTGGGTCGACGGCGATACGCTCTACGTGGCCTACTACAACGCCGGCCTCCGGGTGGTGGACCTGTCGGGCGACTTGAAGGGTAATCTCTACAAACAGGGGCGCGAGATCACTCACTTCAAGCCGTTCGATCCGGAGGGACGCATTCCCAACGCGCCGATGGCCTGGGGGCCACAGCCGTACAAGGGGCATATCTTTTTCTCAGACTGGAACTCGGGCCTCTGGGCGGTTGAGTTGACGAGTGATGCGTAAAACGTGAGGCGTAAAACGTGATGTGTGAGACGCTCTAGTGCCTCCTTTTCTTCTCGCCCCCGACTCTCGACTCTCAATCCATTTGTTGGCATGAACTTGCTTCGCTCCGGTCTTCTCGTCTGTTGTCTTTTGCTGTTCACAGGAAGCGCGGCGGCACAGAACTACTACGCCTACGTCGCGTCCGAGTCGGCCGATGAAGTGGCGCTCGTACGGTTCGATGACGAGACGGCGACCGTTGACGAGACCGTTCGCGTGGGGCAAATTCCAATCGAGACGGAAGGGGCGCACGGCCTCGCGGTGGCGCCGGACGGCGAGCACTGGTTCGTGTCCATCGCCCACGGCAAGCCCTATGGCCGCGTTGCCAAGTACGAAACCGGCACGAACGAGAAGGTGGGCACGGCCACGGTCGGGATGTTTCCGGCCACGATGGAGATTTCGACGGTGACCGGCCTGCTCCACGTCGCCAACTTCGACCTCCACGGAGAAATGGAGCCGAGCACGGTGTCCGTGGTGGACCCCGAGACGATGACGGAGCTTGACAAGATCGAGACGGGCATCATGCCGCACGGCTCTCGCTTCGCGCCCGACGGCCGCAGGCACTACTCCGTGGGCATGATGGACGGCACGCTCTACGAGATGGACGCCGTGACCCGCGAGGTTACGCGCACCCTAGAGCTGGCGGACGACACGTCGAAGCCGACCTGGGTGCAGCCGCACCCCTCGGAGCCCCTCGCGTACGTGGCCCTCAACGGCGCCGACGCGGTGCTGGAAGTGGACCTGGAGGAGTGGGCCGTTACGCGCCGCTTCGACACGGGGGCGGGCACAGCGCCCTACAATCTCGACGTGACGCCGGACGGCAGCACGCTTATTGCCACCTACAAGGGCTCCGGCGAGACTGGCATCTGGGACCTGAGCGCCGGGGAGCGCGAGGACCGCCTTAAAAACAGCGGCACCGTTACGCACGGTGTGGTGACGACGCCTGACAGCCGGTACGCCGTGGTGACCGCTGAGGGTGTAGGGGAGGAGCCAGGGGCGGTGGATATTGTCGACCTGAAGGCGAACGAGCGCGTCGCGTCGGTCGATGTGGGGCAACAGGCCGGGGGGGTGGCGTTCTGGAAAATGGAGCCCGCGACGGCCGCTGCACAAGAGCCCTCGAAATAGACCTCCATCCGATGGGCGAGGAGCGACTTCGACGTGATTCGGGCACGTATGCCCTGCTCCTGCGGGCCGACACGGCGCAGACGATAGCCGTCGGCGCGCTTGGCACGATGTCGCTGCGGCCGGGCCGGTACGTGTACGTTGGCAGCGCGTTCGGACCGGGTGGGGTGCGGGCCCGGGTGCAGCGCCACGCCCGCAACGACGGGGCCCGCCACTGGCACGTCGACTTCCTGCGCGCCGTCACGAGACTTGCGGCCGTCTGGTACACGCACGACTCCAAACGCCGCGAGTGCACCTGGGCCGATGAACTTCGGTCGCTCCCTGGGGCGGCCGTGCCCGTTGAGGGATTCGGGGCCTCCGACTGTAACTGTCCGGCGCATCTCGTTCGTTTCGATGCTGCACCGTCCGTTTCATCGTTCCGGACGCGCCTCCGCAACCGGTGTGCCGGCCACGCCCCCATCGGGCGGGCCGGGGCCCATGACCTCCAGTGATGCCGCGGGGCGTCGGTTCGCGTGTGCGAAGACGGCTGGGCTACACACACAACACCCGCGCACTTCCTTCTCCCCTGATATGCGCACCCTTGGCAATATCCTTTGGTTCGTGTTTGGCGGCATTGAGATGGGACTGGCCTGGTGGCTGGCGGGCATTCTCATGTACGTTTCCATCGTTGGCATTCCGTTCGGCCGTGCCTGCTTCGAGATTGGGACCTTTACCTTCTTCCCCTTTGGCCGCGAGGCGGTACGACGCGACGAGCTTACGGGCCAGGAGGACCTTGGCACGAGTCCCATCGGGACGATCGGCAATGTCCTCTGGTTTTTGCTGTGCGGATGGTGGCTCGCGCTCGGCCACCTTGCCACGGCGCTGGTGCTTATTGTGACCATCATTGGCATCCCGTTTGGCCTCCAGCACGTCAAGATCGCAGGGCTTACGCTCTCGCCCATTGGCCAGACGGTGGTGCGGGCGGAGGTGGCGGAGGCGGCCCGGCGGGCCGAATCGTAAATGTGGGGGAGGAGCAACAAAGCCGTTCCGGGCGGATCGGCCCGCCGGATGGACCGTAGGGACGACTGTTCAGTACACGACGTGTAGCCCAGCGCTACTCAACATCATCGATGTCGTTTTCTTCCCCCAATCCGGTTGGTGTTCATGAAGGATAGCAAAGGCTGGATCTTTGCCGCAGGCGTGCTTGCTCTTGCGTTCTCCATCTACCTCTGGTTCAGCGGCAGCAAGCAGGCGGCCATTTTTGTAGGGCTCTGGGTGCCTTCCCTCTGGATCCTTGCCGATCTCGTCGAGAAATCCGAACTCTCCACGTCATGAAGCTGATCGCCGAGTACTTCGGGCCCTTTGTGTTCGGATTCGTCGTGTTCATGGCTGGGCTCGTCGCCCTTCCGCCATCCACGTCGATCGCGGAAGTGGTGGGGATGGGTCTGGCGTTTGTCGTTATTGCGGGCGGGTTTACGTGGTACTACAGCAGCGAACTGTCGTCTGGAGAGCCGGGGAACCAGCCGGTTAGGCGCCCGCCCCAGCACAAGCGGCCCGACGACGCCGGGTCCTGATGAGGAGACCAGATGCGACGTGGTGCCATCCGGCCCCGTGATTCACCTGGGCCGACGCCGCATAGCGGACCCCCCAGATGAGCGCGCAGAGCAGTCCCAAAGGAGGGTGGCGGGCGGCCCCCGAGGCGCGGATGAACAGCAACTCTTCTACCCAGGCGGGCAGAGACCGTGGGCGACCGCTGGTACGGGGCCCGTTTCAACCATGCAGTGTCCTTCCTGCGCATGGTCCGCACACGCGACGCACACGTCCCGACCCCCGGTCCGTGCACGGCCTTCCGCACCGCCCGGCGGTGTTCGCGATTCATGCCCTGTCAGGAGGGACTCATCTCTCAGGAGCTGAGTGAGCCGCGCTTTCGCCCGCCCTGTATCCGCGCTTCCATTGCCCTTGTGGGGCACGTGGCAGACGGGGCGAACGAGTGTTGCAGGATAGGACGTACCGCCCCCGTACGTCAGGGCCGTATCGATTTAGAGTCGAGGACACCTTGAAGAAGCCCTCATCGATGCCGTCCTTCCCAATGAGCCTCGTTTGCGCCGTGGCCTGAGACCTTCACCCGGCCCGATCCGCCGGTCCTGTTCACCGTCCCCCGCCGTTGTGTCTTCCCCCTCCCTTTCGATTGGCCTCGACGTCGGCGCGTCCGCGTCCGTGCTGGTGGCGGAGGATGCACGACGGTCCGCCCCCATCAAGCGAACAGGGCCTGCGGCCAATCCGCAGCGCATCGGGATCGAGGAAACGGCCCGCATTCTCGTTGATCTGGTGCGCGAGGGGCTTCGCCGTCCCGCGCTGGACGGGCCCCTCGCGGTCTGCGCGGGCGTCGCGGGGGCAGGGCGCGCCGATGAGCAGTCTGCACTGGCGGACCGCATCCAGGCGGCCCTTCTCGACGTGGCCGCCACCGTTCAGGTCCGCGTGCTCCATGATGCCCGGATTGCGCTGGAGGCTGCGTTTGGGGCCGAGAGCGGCGCGATCGTGGTTGCTGGAACGGGGTCGGTGGGCCTGGCGCGCACCAAAGCAGGCGCCATACGTCGGGTGGGCGGATGGGGCTACCTGCTTGGCGATCCGGCCAGTGGATACGCCCTGGGCCGGGCCGGCCTCCGGGCCGTCGTGCGCATGGCCGAGGGCGGGGAGAAAACCGCGCTTCGAGAGAAAGTACAGGGACGCTTCGGGTTCGACTCGCAGGACGCGTTTATCCAAACGGTCTACGACGGGGACGTTCGCGTGCAGGAGGCTGCGCCGCTCGTCGTCGCCGCTGCCGCCGACGGGGACGCGGTGGCGCGCCGCATCCTGACGACGCAGGTGGACGAACTGGCCCGGCAGGTGGCGTGGCTCATCGGGCAGTGCGACGCCGTGCACCCTCGCATGGCCCTCCTGGGAGGAATGACCAAGAATGACTACTATCTCGACTGCCTCCGGCAGGCCCTCGACGAACGGGTGTCGGGGTGGACAATCGAGCGGCTGACGACGCCGCCCGTCATGGGGGCGCTCAACGTGGCCCGGCGGATGGGACCATGACGAGAGGAGGACACCGGCGGGGCGACACGAGAAAGTGGGCCCGGCGGGACTCGAACCCACGACCGATCGATTATGAGTCGACTGCTCTAACCAACTGAGCTACGGGCCCGGGGGCGCCATGGGGGGCGCGGAAAATACCCACCGGTACACCGGACGCGGGTTCCCCAACGACGGCCCGTTTGGATTTGTGGAAATCGGGAGGGGCGCGCAACACGGGCGGGCGTAACGAATTTGCACCGTGCACCCTTGCATACATCTCCATCCACAAGCCTGCTCGTCCCCATGAAATACACCTCGGCCAAAGATCTGATGGTCTCGGACGTGAAAATTGTTGAGGCGGATTGGCCTCTCGATCGCGTTGCCGAGTTTCTCGTCGAGCACGACATTTCGGGGGCGCCCGTCGTGGAAGAAGATGGCACGCTCGTGGGGGTGATCTCGCTGACAGACCTTGCGCGTCACGACAGCGTGTCCGGCGACCGAACGTCCAGCGAGCGGCCTGCAGCCTACTACCGAAACGAGCTCGAACACCTCTACGCCGAGGAGGAGGTGGACCAGCTTCGGGTGTGGGAGGGCGACGAGGCGACGGCCCGTGACGCGATGACGGACGAGATTTACGACGTGAACGAGCACACGTCCGTGCAGCAGGTGGCGCAGGTCATGCACCGCGGACGCATCCACCGCGTGTTTGTGACGACAAACGGAGACATCCGGGGCGTCATCACGGCCCTTGATATGTTGAAGGTCGTTGCGGAATCGTAGACGTATCCGGGCCCGGCGTGTCTCCCATTTTTCCCTACGATCGGGCAACGGTGGTTGTAAACGCCGCCCGGTGGTCTCGAATAAACTGTTCGAGTGTGCGGGCGGGCCGACCTGTAACTTCAACCACCGCGGATGACACCGTGCTCGCCGTGTCGTATTGAAGCCAGCGGGCGAGGGCGGTCAGGTTGTCGGCCCACCAGGTTGGGTGGCCGGTGCCGACCAGGGTTTCGTGGTACCGTTCGACGGGGAGGTCCACGTAGCGCACCGACGTACGCAGGACGGACGAAAGCGTAGCCGCGACCTGCGTGTAGGAGAGGGCCTGGGGCCCTGTGATTGTGTAGAAGTGTCCGTCGTGTCCGCCTCGGGTGAGCACATCCGCGGCCACGGCGGCCACGTCCCGGGCGTCCACGAACGGCACCGCCACGTCCCCAAAGGCGCCAAACAGTAGGCCGTCGGATCGAATCGTGTCGGACGACGTGAGGAGGTGTTGCATGAGCGCGTGGGGGCGGAGGAGAGTCGCAGGCAGGCCCGCGTTGCGAATCTGCGCCTCCGTCACGGCATGCCCCCGAGCAAGGGGGATCGGGGCTTCGGGGCCTGTGCCAAGGGCCGATACCTTGACGATGTGAATCGGGCGCCGCGTCCGCTGAATCGCCTCCACGACATTTCCCTCAAGAACCACCTGATCCGGGCCCGCAGGCGAAAGAACAAACACTCGGTCGATTCCGTGGAGCGCTGCGTCGAGGGAGGCTGGGTCTTGGAGGTCGCCCGCAATCAGGGAGACGAGGGGGCCCTGTATGGCCTCCGTCTGTGTCTGGTCATCGACGAAGGCCCAGACGGGCACCTGACGGTGTGAGAGCTCCCGAAAAAGAGCGGATCCAACAGGGTCCGCGGCTCCAAATACGAGAATTGAAGGAGGCATGGGGGAGCATGGGGTGGAGACGAACAGACGCTGCTCTCTATATCGTGTCTCCGACTCCGAACGACAAGCACGTCCGGCGTCACTGAGGGGCGTCAACTCCTCGTTCCCACCTGGGGAAGCGGCGCATTCTGACGTGCGCCGATTCCGCGGGGGGCGGATAAGGGTCCGGTCCATCCCCCCTGTTTACGCAGTGCGCATCTTCGAACATCCCGGAGGGTCCCGGTCCGTTCGGGGCTGCGGCATGGGGCGTGGGGCGATGGGGCGCAGGCGACACGTTACTGGGCACCTTCAGCCAGGAGGCGGACGCCGTGAAGGACGAGATGAGGGGCGTGCACGTCCGTCCGGTCCAGATGCTGGGCAAGAACGGAGCTCCACCCGCCCGTGAGAATGAAGAGGGGTGCATCCGGGAGCGTTGCGGCAAGACGGTGCATCATGCCCTGGACACTGTCGACGAGGCCCCACATGATGCCGCTCTGCAGGGCGGTTTCGGTCGAGCGACCCACCGGCTCGGCGGGAAGGGAGAGGGGCACGTCGGGGAGCTGGGCGGTGCCGGTTTGCAGGGCCCGTCGTGCGAGGGCCGGGCCGGCCCCAATGGCGCCGCCCTGATACACGCCCTTGCGGTGCACCACCTCGTAGGTGACAGCGGTGCCGGTGTCAACGACGAGCACGCTCCGGCGGTCCGGTCGGCCGTAGAGGGCCCAGGCGGCCGCGGCGGCGGCCAACCGATCGGTTCCCAGCGTGCCGGGCGTTTCGTAGTCCAGGCTGAAGGGCAGCCGCATGTCGGGCTGGATCAGGGTCACGGGAGCGTCGGTCAGCGTCCGGAGGGCCGCGGTGGCGGCCGCGGTGGCTCCGGGCACGACCGAGACAAGGCCCACGTGCTCCATAGGGCGGCCGTCGAGGACAGGAGCGAGGGCCTCGCCCCACGCGTCGGAGGCGTGAGGGGCAGTCGAGGGCGGCTCGATCGAAAACGATGTGCTGAGCGATGCTCCGTCGAACAGGCCGCCCTTTACGGCGCTGTTGCCAATGTCGAGGGCGAGGACCATTGGGCGGGCCGGTGCGCGTGTGAGCTGATCGATTAGTGTTGGGTGGTCACCTCGCCGGCGTGGACCGTCTGCGGACCGTCGGCCGTGTTGAGGCGGAGGGCGCCGGTTTCGGTAATGCCCTGTACCGTGCCGGATACCGTGCGGTCCGAACCGGCGAAGCGAAGTGAGATCGAGTCGTGAAGAACGGCCAGCCGGCGCTCGAAAGCAGACCGTACCGGGGCGGCGTCGCCCGACTGCACGGCGTCGTACCGCCGTTCGAGCCGACGCAGCAGACGGGCGAAGAGAGGGGCGCGCGGCACCGGGCGGCCCGCAACCAATTGGAGGGACGTGGCCGTGTCGGTCAGCGCCTCCGGAAACTGGCTCTGGTTGACGTTGAGTCCAATGCCAAGCACGACGGCGTCGGCGGCCCGCCCCCCCGAGAACGACGACTCCAGCAGCATGCCGCAGGTCTTGCGCCCCTCCAGCAGCACATCGTTCGGCCACTTCAGGGCCGCACGGTGGGGCGACACAAACGCGTCGATGGCCTCGGCGACGGCCACACTTGCGGCAATGGTAAGGAGCCCCAAGTGGTCGGCGGACAGCTGGGGCCGGAGCACCACGGAGACCATGAGGTTTTGGCCTTTCTGGGCCTCCCAGGTGCGTCCGTGTCGGCCGCGCCCGGCGGACTGATAGTCGGTTGCGACCACGGCCCCCTCGGGCGCCCCGTCCCGAGCCCAGTCGATGGCCTCGGCGTTGGTAGACCCCACCGTTTCAAACCCGCGCAGGGCCCGTCCAAAGCGGTCGGTGGCGAGCGAGTCGCGTACGTCGTCCAGGAGGGCCAGGGCCATAGGGCTAGCGGGTGTAGTCGTCGTAGCGGGACACCGTGAGAAACTGGCGCGGCGCCCGGACGGGCACGTCGACGCGTGCACGAAAGCGGACGAGGGCAGGCACCCAGGTGTCCTCGGTGGGAGCTGGGCGCAGCCGAACGGTCAGGCGGCTGTCTTCCCCAAACAGGAGGGTTCGCTCGGCACGCACCACCGTGAGGGCGACCAGTTCGTGGGAGTCGGAGAGAAGCTTGAGACGGGCAAACCGAAGGCCCTGGTCCCGCGCCGGACCGCTGTTGCGTGCCTGGGCGCGCACGACCTGGACGGGGGTGCCGTTGGAAAGAGTGTCTTGGTGGAGAGCGTATCGGAAGTCCTCTCGCGTGCGTGGCGCAACGAAGGCCGGTGGGTCCGACAGCGCCTGTGGCGCAATGTCCTGGGGACGGTCCGTCGGGTCCCCAGATCCGGACAGGCTGGACAGGATTCCGCCGTCCCGGAAGGGGCCGGTGGAATCGCGCTCCTGGATGACGCCGCGATCAGGGGCGGGTGGATAGCGCACCGTGGACGTCCGACGTGCGGAGACCGACCCGGCAGGGGTGAGTTGTTCGGTTCGAACCCGACGCGACACGGCATACGTATCGAGCGTTGCGAAAGCCGAATCAAACGCCGTGCGCTGCAGGTCCGTGAGCACGGCCAGCGCCGAGTCCCGGCTTGTTTCCTCCGCCGAGATTGAATCAGATGGCAGAAACGGAGAGGGGGGCGGGTCCGAAGGCGACGAACAGCCGCCCAGGCTTGGTCCCAGGCCCAGCATGACGCCCATCAGGAGGATGTATAAAGAACGAACACGTTTGGGGCCCCCTGGGTGCATCACTGGTCGTCAATTTATACGTTAATCCGTGACCCGATACCGCAAGCCCAAAGGGAGGTGAAAGTTTCGATGTGCTGCGCCGGCTTCGCAGAGTCTTTGGGCTACAAGGCGCCGAAGGCCGGGCCTCAATCCACCGAACCGACCGGTTGCCCGTATGAGCACCACACCTGCACATGACTCGCCTTACGATGGGGTTTTGGAAGGGGCGGTGCGGGCAGCCCGGCGTGGCGCCCGCCTCATCCGCGAGCATGCGGGCCGACGCGATCGGGTACGCGCGAAGGGGAAAAACGACTTCGTCACGGCGACGGACGAGGCGGCGCAGGAGACAATCGTGGAAGCCCTCCACGACGCGACCCCTGGCGTCCCGGTGCTCGCGGAGGAGGGGACGGCCCCCGATGCTCCCCCCCGAACCATCGCCGGGCGCCGGTGGATCGTGGACCCGATTGACGGCACCACGAACTTTATGCATCAGGTGCCCCCATACGCGGTCAGCATCGCGTTGCAGGAGGACGATGCGGTTGTGGTGGGGGTGGTGCTCGACGTCCCCCACAACGACCTGTTTACGGCGGTGGCCGGGCACGGTCTTCGGCGAAACGATGTCTCCGCCGGCGTCACCTCGCGTACCACCTTCGCGGATGCCTTTGTGGCCACCGGCTTTCCCTACCGCCACTTCGAGCACACCGAGCAGTACCTCGACGTGCTGGAGGGCATCCTGCGGAATGCCCGCGGGGTGCGGCGGCACGGCGCCGCCGCTGTGGACCTGGCCCGGCTGGCATGCGGGCGGTTCGACGCTTTCTTCGAGACGGGGCTGTCCCCGTGGGACGTTGCGGCCGGAACGCTACTGGTGCGAGAGGGCGGCGGGCGGGTGACTGACTACCGCGACTGTGGCGGCCTCGCGCCCCTCTTCGACCGCCAGGTGTGTGCCACCAACGGCCCCCTTCACGACCGCCTCCTTGATCACGTGGCGCCCATGCAGGACGTTCGGTTGTAACGCCCGCCTGTCAGGACTCGACATTGGCGCGTCCCTTGGCATTCTTGCCGGTCCCCGGAGCTTCTTCCATTTGCCTCTCACACATGCCTCTTACTGTCATGGATGGATACGACCTGCTCGACGGAAAAACCGGTGTCATTTTCGGAGCCCTGAACGACGACAGCATTGCCTGGTCCATCGCCCAGGCCTGCGATCGCGAAGGGGCCGAGTTTGTGCTCTCCAACGCCCCGGTGGCCCGGCGCCTCGGGAGCCTCGATGAGCTGGCCGAAGAAACGGACAGTGACATCATCTGGGCCGACGCCACCGACGACGACGAACTCGCCGCGCTCTTTGAAGAGGTGAAAGAGAAACACGGCAAAATCGACTTCATCGTGCACTCCATCGGGATGGGCGTCAACGTGCGCAAGGACGTGCCCTACGACGACCTCAACTACAACTGGTACCAGCAAACCCTCGACGTGTCGTCCGTCAGCCTGCACCGCATCGTCCAACACGCCCTCGACACCGAGGCGATTGACGACGGCAGCTCCATCCTGACGATGAGCTACATCGGGGCGCAGCGCATCTTCTCGAAGTACTCGGAGATGGGCGACGCAAAGGCCCTCCTCGAAAGCATCGTCCGCTCCTTTGGCTACCGCCTGGGCAAGCGCGACATCCGCATCAATGCCATTTCGCAGAGCCCCACGAAGACCACCGCGGGCGCCGGTATTGAAGGGTTCGACGCCATGTACGAGTTTGCCGAGCGCGTCGCGCCCCTCGGCAATGCCAGCGCGGACAGCTGTGCCGACTACGCCGTCACGCTCCTCAGCGACCTTACGCGCATGGTCACCATGCAGACCCTCTACCACGACGGCGGCTTCTCCAGCATGGGCATTTCCGACCAGATTGTGGAGGCAATGGAGGAGACGTTTGCCGAGCAGGAAGAGGAGGAATCGTAAGGGCCAGCGTGTTCACGAACTCGTGCCCTCAGTCAAACAGGAAGGATGCCTGACGCGGGAGACGGGACGGGCACCGTTCGCACGCGTCACGTTTCACGCGCCATCCCGACGATCCAGGAGACCGACTGCCCCCGGTTGCGCCGTCCCCTTCCCCGAACGATTTCTTATTGTGATCAAGTTGTTCGTCACCGACATTGACGGATGCCTGGCGGAGCCGTACGCGCCGTACGACCTGGACGGGATTGGGACGCTCCGGCGCTACGTGCAGGAGGCCGGACCGGTTGGGGAGGGAGGCG
>JAWOAQ010000149.1:0-8595 GCA_046498495.1 Salinibacter sp.
GCCCTAAAAAAACTATAGAGGGCGCTTTGGGAGGCATTTTTTTTACTGTCATTACTGCGGTTCTTACAGGAATAATTACCAGGGCATTGGCCACGGTCCAAAACCGCCCAAGGTCCGGGCCCAGAGAGGCAAGGCTGCGCATGAGGGTCGATCGGATCGCAGAAAACTGTCTGATTGAGGTTCTACAACACAGGGCCGGCTTCGTTTGGGCGTCCCCATCGATCCGAGGACGTTTCGTGGAATCCACGCGGTTTTTTCGCCCCGGGCCGCTGTGGGGCGGCAGCCCGTCGTGAGCGGCCCGCCTCACTCGTCGCTGTCGTTTGGCAGCGGCGTTACGCGCAGATGGTCCAGGTGAGCCGCGTTGACGTCCCCGTTCATGTTCTGGTCGCTCTCCGTGAAAGCGATGGTTACCTCGTGCGTCCCCGCCTCCAGGGCGGTGCGAAGGACGTTGGTGTAGCCCCAATCCGTCCACGCCCCGGCGCCTCGCTGCGGAAAGACGACGGCGCCCAGCCGGCGCCCATCGACGCGCACGGACCGAATGGCCGCCTTGTTGTCCGTGTTGATGGGGCCGTGGCCGTTGGCATACCGAACGTCGAGCGCATAGCGGCCCGTCTCCGGCACCGTCACCTCCAGCGTGACCTCGCGATTTGCTTCCTGTGTGAGCGCACGGTACCCTTCGCCCGTGTAGCCGTCATGCTCCGTGGAGAGTGAATCCGACGGCTGCACGGTCTGTACGGCGGAGTCGGCCACCACCCGCACCGGCTCGCTGCGGAACGACAAGTGCCCCTGGTTCCCGATCGCCTGCACCTGGTACTCGGCCAGGGTGGAGTCCTCTGTCACGGACAGGCGCGGACGCACCGTGGTGTCGACCGATGCCCCGTTCCGATAGATGCGGTACGAATAGGCGTCCTCCACCGCGTCCCACTGGAGCTCGTTTGCTTCGCGACGGACCTCCGGCGTGGCCGGGCTGTACCGATTGGTGGTCATGCGCCGTTCGCCCTCCGGCACGCTCCCATTGAGCACCAGCCGCACCTCATGGTCCCCTTCCAGATCGGCCGGGAGGACCGGCTCGTCAATCGGTTCACCGTCCAGGGTGGCCTGCACGACGCGCGTTCCGTAGCCCCGAACCGTAACGTCCAGCGTCGCGTCGCGGTACGGCACGGCCTCCAGGGTATGGGTGCCCGAGTAGCCAGGCGGGACAAACGGGTCGAACCGGAGGCCGTCCGGCGTGAACCGCATGCCAAAGAACACGCGATACACCGTCGCCAGGGTGCCCGCCACGCTCCACAGCTGACGGTCGGAGTTGATCTCCGTGCCCTCGAAGTGGCCTGTCTGAGCAACCATGTTTTCCTTGTTGGTCAGAAACAGGGCCGCGGCGCGGTACATCGACGCGAGACCGTGCTCCACGCCCGGCGTGTTCTCGGCCTCGGCCGACGCCCAGGTCCAATACGCTCCCACAAACGGCCAAATACCCGCGTTGTGGTACGGCGGAATGTCCGGAATGTACGGCCAGAGGCTGGGAACGCCAAAGTCGACGACCGGCTGGTTCTGCGCCACGCGCGTCGCCCGCGCCTCGTCGGTGCTCCCCGACAGAACCGCGAGGGCGTTTCCCAGCGCCTCCGCCCGCGGTGTAGACGCGCGGAACGTGCGTCCGTACCGGTAGGCACTGTAGCGGCCGGCGTCCTCACGCCACAGGTGCTCGTTGATGCCTTCCTTGACCTGCTGCGCGGTGCGACGCCATCGCGCGCTCGGCTCGCCCAGTACGCCCGCCATCTGGGTCAGGATGCGGTAGGTGCGGTAGTGCACCACGTTCGTGCTCAGCCCCTGCGACTGGTAGATGTCAACCGGCTCCATCCAGTCGGGATACGACTGCTCGCGCCAGTCCATGAAGGAGGTCTCACCGTAGAACAACCCGCGGGTCGAATCGAACGCCGTTTGCAAATCAGCGTCGGCCGAGCGGCGAATGATGTCGTAACTGTCGCGGAGCCAGTCCTCGTCGCCCGTGGTCAGGTACGCCTCCCACGCAGCCAGGGCCCACGTCATACGATCGGTGGATACCGGCCAGGACCCCCCCGTGCCCGTGTCCTGAATGATGCGCCCGTCGTCGGTCACTTTTTGCCGAAGGCTCGTCTTGGCGGCGTCCGGCTCCAGGAGGGCCAAACTCAGCAGGATGCTGTAGCTGATGTCACGCGTCCACACGCCCGTCCACTTCGCCCCGGCCATAAGTGCCCCGTCGTCGCGAATGTTCTGCTGCAGCTCCTCTAGCGACAGATTGTAGAGTGCATCCACAAGCCGATGGTCGGACTCATACGCGGGGTACTCGGCCCCGTCGGCCGATTGGCTCCATACGGCGCGGCCCGCCTCATCCAGCGGGCGCAGGTCGCGCGTCGCAAACGGAATTGTGGTGCGGTAGACACCGTCCTCGTCCGGGTCCGTGAGACGAAGCGGCCCGTCCTCGGCCAGCTCGTCCGCACTCCAGGAGAGCGGTTCGGTGTCACCCAGAATCCAGACCCCCTCAAAGTCGTCCGCGGCAATGGGGTCCCCCTCCGGCGGGGTGTAGCTGCCGGTTTCGCGGAAACTGCGCAACACGGGCCGCAGGTCCACGCGAAAGACGACATCGACCGAGTCGCCGTCGCTTCGCTCCCGAACCGTCGTGGGCTGGGGAACGGCCTCGTCTTGTCGTTCGCCAAAGACGTATACCGGCGTCTGGTAGAGGCCATCTGCTGGGTCGACGCGCAGGCGGCGGTCGTCCCCGGACGGGCGCTCGTTGTCGCGGCGGTTGAGGCTAAACTTAAAGTTGATCCGCCTCGTCTCCCGCTGATAGTTCGAGGTCAAGCGGGTCCGGGACGCGGCCACCGCCCGGAAGTCGCCTTGCACCACACTGGTGTCGGTCAGCGTGAAGGCGTCACTGTCGTAGAGCGGCTGCGCGGACGCCGGCCCAGCACAAACGAGGCCGAGAGCGAGGAGGAACAGGAGCGACAGAATTCGCATGCGGTTGAGATCGGCCAGGGCAAATGAACGACGGGAAAAGGTACAAATCAGCGCGGCCATCCCCAACAGTCCCACGCCCGATTTATTCGGAATGCCCTTCAATCTCATCCCCCGGGACCCACCGGTGAGCCGCCAAATCCACCTGGTCCGTATCGATAAATGTCACCCCCTCGCTGCGGAGCCGCTCCTCCATCACCTCTGGGGTTTCGAAGAAACGCTTGCCCGTCAGCCGTCCGTTCCGGTTTACGACCCGATGGCACGGCAGGTCGCTCCCTACAGCGTCATTCAGGGCCCAGCCCACCGTACGAGCTGCTCCGCGCCGCCCGAGGTACGTGGCAATGTCGCCGTAGGTCGTCACACGCCCCGGCGGAATTTTCGCCACGACCGCCCAGACGCGCTCGTAAAAGGAGGCCGATGACAGGGAGGGCTCGTTTTCAGAGGAAGCCATTTCCATACGTGCGTAGGGGTCCTATCGTGACCACGATGCCCCGCTCCCTGGGGCCCTGCCGGGCTCAGGGTCGAGGACGTCCCAAACAGAAGAGGCCTCGAAGGGTTGCTTCGAGGCCTCCTGCGAATGCCCGTCGCGTGGTCTTCCACGGGGTCCCCGTTCAGGCACCACTATGGGAGCGGATACGCAGTCTCATTGGCCGGCGTAACGGACTGGATGCTGGGGATTGGGTCCGGCACGTTTTCATTGCCGGTCACCTCGCTCTGGGCGATCGGGAACCGCTGGGGCAGATCGTCCATCGTGAGAACGTCGCCATCGGAGTCCTGGACCCCGAGGAAGTTCTCGGTTCGTCGCAGATCCGCGTAGGCCTCAATGTTGGAGATGAGGGCGAGGTACTTCTCTTCGAGGATTTCGCGCAGAAGCGCCTCCGCCTGCGTGTCATTGCCATTCGGATTGGCAATTCCACCCGATGCAAAGTCACCGAGCACGTAGTCGTCGTAGGTCGTGTCGTCGAACCGGGCCTCGTTCGCGTTTCGGGCATTGTTCAAGGCATCCACCGCATCCTGGAGGGTCAATTCACTGGACTGCACGGCGGCCTCCGCCTTAATGAGCTCATTTTCGACGTACGTCACGATCGGGTAGTCCGCACTTCGGGAGTAGAAGAAGCCGGATTCATTGTTCGTGCTGGCATTTCCCGCCATGTCGTAGTCCGGATCGTCCCCGAAGAAGTACGTATCGAAGCGCCCGGTCTCCTCCGTTTTATCGTTGCCGCGGTAGAACTGCGTGTTCTCGTCGAGCAGGCGTGCGGCGTACGATCCGTTGGCGGTCAAGTCATCGCCGCGATCATTTCGGAATTGCCAGAAGATGTTGGCATTCACGTTCAGGGCCTCTTGATGGGGTGCAATCAGGTCGTTTGCCGGCTCCGAGATTCCCTCTTGGGCCGCGTCATAGACGTCCTGAAAGGTGTACTGCGCCACGGGCTCCTCATCGACGTGGGCCACGTGAAGCATGTAGCGGGCCTTGATGCTGTTGGCCGCCTCGATCCACGCCGCCTGATCCCCACCGTAGAACGCGTCTCGCTCCCCGGGGCTAATGCCGCCCTGCTCAAGGTTTCCGACCGCCGCGTCGAGCGCCTGAATGATCCCCTCGTCGTAGATTTCGAGTTGGGGATCGAACTGGGGATTGAGGTTCTCATTTCCCTGCCCAACCTCCCGGTAAGGCACATCGCCGTGGAGCGCCGTCGTTGTCCCAAAGTTGAGGGCCTCAATGGTTTGGGCAATGCCAAGGAGAAGCGAGTTGTTTGCTGATTCGGCCTTCTCTTTTACCACCTTCAGATCCCCGATGGCGTCCGCGTATCCGGTGATCCAGAGGTTGTTCACGTCCGTCGCCGTGAGGTTGTACTGGGGGCGGTCCTGGCCCGCATACTGGCGGTCACTTCCGTCCAGCTGCTCCGTCCAGAACGACGTAACCCGGGCGTGATCGCCCTCCTGATACAGAATGGTTGCCACTTCGGTGCTGTTAAGGACCAGGTCCGCCGTCGCATCCCCGGGCTCATTCGGGTCCTCATCGAACCCCTCGGTCAAGTCGCAAGCGACGAGTCCAACGGATACGGCGACGATAAGAAGCAGAACGCTGCCCCTCGCGATACGAGAGTGTGTCTCAAACAAATTCATGGGTAGATAGGATTTTGGAGTCAGAAGCCGGAAGAACCAGGAGTCGAATTGTCGGAGGGCCCCGCGAACAGGGCCCCTCCGAGAGGTCGGCCTTAGAAGTTCATCCGAACAGAAACCTGGAAGCTTCGGGTCGAGGGGTTGTTGAAGTAATCCAGCCCGGTCGCATTGCTCGGCCCAAACAGGTTGATCTCCGGATCCACGCCGTCGTAGGGGCTAAAGATGAGGAGATTCCGGCCCGTGGCCCGAAGGTTGACGGCCTCCACTCCCGTTCCTTCGAGGAAGGCTCCGTCGAGCGTGTATCGGAGGGACACCTCGCGGAGCTTTACGTAGTCGCCATCCTGGATATTTGGTTCTGCGGGCCCGGTAAATCCACTTCCAGGCCCCGACCAGAAGTAATCCTGCCAGATTGCGACATCTCCGCCCCCGAAGTCGCGCACCTCTCCGCGGAAGGTGTAACTACCATCGTCGTTCTGCTGGATGTCGCCGACGCCCGGCTCCAGCTGGGCGATCGTATTTCCACCGTAGGTGACCAGGTTCTGGGCCTCCTCCTCCGAAATCGTTGTGGTGCGGCCCTGCTCTTCGAGCCGCCCGAAGAACTTGAGTGCGCCAGCCGTTCCGTTCCAGACTTCGCCTCCTATCTTAAAGTCAAAGAGGAAGCTAAGCGCAAGGTCGCCGTAGCGCAGCGTGTTGCTGATGTTCGCCCGCCAATCCGGGTTCGGATTGCCAATGATGCCCTGCGTGTTTGCCTGGGTTGGGAAGCCGTTTTCATCAAGGATGAGGCCGTCGTTGCCAACCGACTGATTTGATCCCACCTCTGAGAAGTCCTCCCGGGCCCACCGGTTGCCAAAGAAAACACCGTATTCTTCGCCCTCCAGCAGGCTGGACGTTGCGCTCACGAATCCGCCAAGTCCCACTTCACTTACACCGGACAGGCTTTTGACGGTGTTCAGGTTCGTCCACCAGCGGGCCTCGGTGTTCCAGCTGAAGTTTCCGACCTCGGGCCACTCGATCCCCAGATCGAGCTCAACGCCTCGGTTGCGAATGACGGACGCGTTGTCGCTGCGACTCGTAAAGCCGGAGCTCGGCGCCACGTCAACCGAGAAGATGGCGCCATCGGTCTCTTCCCAGTAATACGTTCCGGATAGACTCAGGCGATCTTCGAAAAACCGAAGATCCAGCCCGCCCTCGTAGTTCACGGTCTCCTCTGCTTCGATCGCAGTGTTGCCGAGGTTATTGTCTCGCTCGAATCCGCCGCCGTAGCCCGACGCCTGCAAGGTCTCTCCTGTGAAGCCGTCGAAGAACGATCCCCCGACGAACGTGGTGAACGACTGGTACGGCTGCGGCTCACGGCCCACTTTTCCGGCACTTCCGCGAAGGGCCGCAAAGCTCAGCACGTCCACCTCGGGGAAGAGGGTCTTGTGCAGGTGCCAGTTCACCTGAGCCGAGGGGGAGAGGTACGTATCGTCGGCGTCCGGCCCAAAGGTGGAGGCCTGGTCCACGCGCCCCCGGAGGGTCACGAAGACCTGGTCGTACATGTCAAGATTCAGCTCCGAGAAGGCCCCCAGGGTCCGCTGGACTTCCTGCCCCGTAAAGGCATTGATGTTCTCCGACACAGAATTCGCCAGGCTCCGGAATTCGATCGGATTCGAGAAATTGTTCAGGCTTCCGCCCACATTGTCCAGTTCCTGATGGTTGAACTGGCCGCCAAGGGTGAGCTCGCCGACGATGTTGTCGGCCAGCGTCCGGGTCGCCGTTCCCTGCAGGTCCACGTTGATGCGCGTCTCGCTAATGGACTCCTCAGAGGCCTGCCCATCCGGGACGGACGCATTTCGAATTGGAAAGTACGACTGCCGGCGGTCCTGATAGGTGTCCAATCCGATGCGGGAGTTGAAGGTCAGCCAGGAAAGCGGCTCGTAGCTGGCCTCCACGTTGCCCTGCGTTCGGTTCAGCACCGTGGTGTTGGTAATCCGGTTGGCCGTCCACAATGGATTGTCGTACACGGGCGCCTCCGTGCCAACGCCACTGGCTCGGTACGCGCGGTGCAGGTTCTCGATGGAGGCCCCATCGGGCCCGTCGGGAAAGACCGTGACCGTGTAGTCCTCATTGTTGAAGTCCGGCGGGGTGCGGTATCCGGCCAGGAGCAGCCCCGAAACGTTTGACCCGTCCTGGACGCGATCCGAGGCGGATCGAATGAAGTTTGCATTTCCCGAGACGGTGAGGTCGTCTCCAATCTGCCGATCGGCCTTCACCCGAAGGGTTGTTCGCTCGTAGTTACTGTTCCCTGGCAGAATGCCATCCTGGCCCGTAAAGCTCCCGCTCAGGAAATACCGGGTGCGCTCCCCGCCACCATTGATGCTCAGGGAATTCTCCGTTCGGAGGCCGGTGTCGAACAGGTTTTCCGAGTGGTCAAACGTTTCCCGAGAGTTTTTCCCTCCGTGCGGATTGCCCGGACCGCCATCCGGAATCACACCGTACTCCCGGCCGGTCTGCTCACCTACGCCGATCAGGTCGCCCGTGAAGTCATCTTCCCCCCCGTCGCGGTCCGCAATGCGGTCGCCCCAGCTAAACCCTGATGTTGGGGTGTTCTCGAAAAAGCCAAAGAACCCCCTCCCGTAGTCTTCCTGGAGGTCCACAGACCGAGACTGGAGGTCGGCCGACAGCTTCGTTTCAAACGTCACCTGGGTTTCGTCCCCATAGCCTCCGGACTTCGTCTCAATTACGATCACGCCGTTTTGGGCCCGGGAGCCCCAAAGCCCGGCGGCCGCGGCCCCTTTCAGGACTTCAACGGACTCGATGTCTGCTGGGTTGATATCATTCAGTCGCGATTGCTGGGTCACACCACCCACGTCTTCGCCAAAGGTCTCATTACTAATGGGGACCCCATCCACAACGATCAGCGGCTGATTGTCGCCTTGAATGGTATTGCGGCCGCGGATCACGATACTGGCCCCGGCGCCGGGGTCTCCGCTCGTGTTGGTGATGTTGAGGCCCGTCGCCTTTCCGGCGAGGCTTTCGATGACCTGCGAGGACCCGGTCTCCGAAACGCCTGCGCCTTCAATGCTTGACTGACTGGCCCCCAGCTCGTCGCGATTCTGCTGGGTTCCAAGGGCCGTCACCGTCACCTCCCCCAGCTCAATGTCCGAGGGGTTCATGCGAAGATTCGTGACGGTTGTCTCTCCAGCCTCAACTGTGACCTCCTGCTCTCGGGTCTGGTAGCCCACAAACGAGGCCCGGAGCGTGTACGTCCCGGGGTCGGCCCGCAGGCGGTACTCGCCCTCGGCGTTGGTGGCTGCCCCAATTCGCGTGCCCTCAAGGGTTACGTTGACGCCCGGAATGGTCTCGCCCGTCTGGTTGTCCGTGACGGTGCCCCGAATCGTCCCCCGATCCTGCGCCACGGCCAGCACCGGCAGCAACAAAAAAAGAAGTACAAGTGATGGTATCTTTAAACGCATGAGTGGTACGAAGGTGGTTTGGGAAGCGATG
>JAWOAQ010000180.1:0-18062 GCA_046498495.1 Salinibacter sp.
GAGGCGCCCTATGGCGTGGGTCGCGACGACCGGAATCCCGAGGCTTTCCACAAGCGCACCAAGGATGCGATCAAGCGGGCCCGCGAGGCCGGGAAGCCGTTCTTCATCTACGCCAACCCGATCGACCCCCACATGCCGTGGGTCGGGACCGACTGGGAAAAGGAGGCGCTGGCGAAGTGGAACCCGGGCAACCCCTACCCGGGGCCGGGCGTGAGCTACCGGTCGGAGGAGATGGACGTGCCGGCCCACCTGCCGGACCTGCCGGGTGTCCGCAGGCACTTGGTGCCCTACTACGAGGCGGCAACGCCATCGTCCCCTCCGGCGGGCCTATTACCAGTATCACCTGCAAGGACTCGACCAGTTTATCAACGAACCGCCGGCGGCCCGTGCCGAAGTCCTGGAAGCGCTGGAGTCCGTGCAAGAGGTCAACCGCAGTGTATCTCGCTCGTATGCCCTTGACCTGTTCTTCTCGGCGAAGTACGAGGAACTCACCGCGGTTTTCCTCGGCGGCGACCGGCAGGATGAAGCGTACAGCATGCTTACGAATGTCGACCCGTCGCACACCTCCGAGTACGACGCACTGGTTGAGTGAATTGGGCGGTGCGCGAACCATATGTGCAGACTGTGTGTTGGGGAAAGCCTGGGCAGAGGGCCGCTACGTTAGACGCGGTCCCGCTTCGTGTCTATAGATTGCGAATCGCCTGGACCGATATCCCCTGTTCCTACTCCATTCCTTGAGACCAACGCCACCATTCATCCATGTCCGACTCCGATGGAGAAGCGAAGGAAAAAGCACTCGATCTGGCCGT
Source organism: Salinibacter sp. (assembly GCA_046498495.1). GTDB lineage: Bacteria > Bacteroidota > Rhodothermia > Rhodothermales > Salinibacteraceae > Salinibacter. The sequence goes on from JAWOAQ010000180.1 coordinate 810, forward strand.
GCAGCAAATTCAGCGCGAGCACGGCAAGGGATCGATTATGCGTCTGAGCGATGATCCCAACCGCCAAGTTGAAGCCATCCCGACCGGATCTCTAACGCTCGACTCCGCGCTTGGCGTGGGCGGTGTGCCGCGCGGCCGGATCACTGAAATTTACGGGCCCGAGTCTTCGGGCAAGACGACGCTTGCAACGCACATCGTGGCGGAGGCACAAAAGCGCGGGGGGACGTGTGCGTTTATCGATGCGGAGCACGCTTTCGATCCCAATTACGCGGAACAGCTGGGCGTGGACATCGACGACCTGCTTATTTCCCAACCGGATACGGGGGAGCAAGCCCTCAACATTACCGATACGCTCATCCGAAGTGGGGCGCTGGATGTCATTGCCATCGATTCGGTGTCGGCCCTCGTCCCGCAGGCGGAGCTGGAAGGGGACATGGGGGACACGCATGTGGGGTTGCAGGCCCGGCTTATGAGCCAAGCCCTCCGGAAACTGGCAGGGACCATTAATCGCACCAAGACCGCCCTTATCTTCATCAACCAGATTCGGATGAAGATCGGGGTCATGTTTGGCAATCCAGAGACAACCTCGGGGGGACGGGCCCTAAAGTTTTACTCCTCCGTGCGAATGGACATCCGTCGGATTGGGGCCGTGAAGGATGGGCAAGATGTTGTGGGCAACCGTACCCGGGTTAAGATCAAAAAGAACAAGGTGGCTCCGCCGTTTCGAGAGGCAGAGTTCGACATCATTTACGGCGAGGGGATCTCCTCGCTTGGTGAATTGATCGACCTGGGGACCGAACACGACATCCTGGAAAAACGGGGATCCTGGTATTCCTACGGCGACGAAACCATTGCGCAGGGGCGGGAGGCAACGAAGGAATGGCTCGCCGAGCATCCAGACGAACGGAGCGAGATTAAGCGTGCCATTCGGAACGAACTCGGTATGCTGGAAGGCGAGGACAACGAAGACGAGCAAGCGGAGGACGAAGAGGAGGCCGCGGTCGAAGAGTAGCACAGCAGGCCTCGTGGGCAGGTGGTTCTCACAGGGCCAGAGGGCCTCGCTACCGCTGCGCTTTGGGCCACGCGACATGCACATTCGCCTCGCTATTCTCCTCCTGCTGGCCGTTGGGTGGCCAGGCGCCGTTCCCGCGCAGCCGGGCGTTGGGGAGAACTTCTGTCAGGAAAACGTAAGCGGCGGGGACCCCCGAGGGTTGCAGCGGGTCTATTGTGCGGATGGGCCGGCGCGCGTGGCGCTTCAGGGTGCGCACGCGTCGGCCCGTCCCGTGTTTTATGGGGCTGCACCGCTTGCCGGGACTGTAGGGCTAATTCGAAACGGCGCAGGAGTCGCGGAGGCGTATCGGCTTGCGCTCACGCAAGGAGCTACGTACGGGACAGTGCTGGCGCTAAAGCACGCTGTGGGACGGCCCCGTCCGTATCTCACTTACTCACTGGATTCCCGAAGTGCGAAGTACCGTCGTGCCGATGAGGGCGGTCATACCTCGTTTCCCTCAGGCCACGCGGCCCTTTCGGCAGGCTTGGTTGCCTCATGGGGGCTGTCGTATCCCCGCTGGTACGTGGTGGGGCCAAGCGCCATTTGGGCCGCTGGGGTCAGCCTCAGCCGGCTTCACCTGGGGGTCCATTACCCCAGCGATATTCTCGTGGGTGCTCTGTTGGGAGTTGCCGTAGCAGGGGCCGTTCATCACGCCCGGACGGCGCTTACGCCGCCTCGGTTCCGGCGGGATGGCCCGGCGGCATCGATGGGCGTGCCCGTGGGGATTCGGCTTGCGTTCTGATCTGCATGTTCGCCCAACGTGAAGCGGGGACGGGGGCAACGGGGCGGCGGCCCCAAAACAAAAAAACGCCGATTCTGGGCGATGAAGCCCGAGAATCGGCGTTTACGGGGCTGTAGCGGGGGCGGGATTCGAACCCGCGACCTTCGGGTTATGAGCCCGATGAGCTACCAACTGCTCCACCCCGCGGTGGATGCTGTGTCGGCCAGTCCCTTCCGTTTCAGCGCCTCCTTAGACGCCCTGGTAGAGGGGATGTTCAGCGGTTCAACTATTCTTTTCCAGATTAACGCAATGTCCACAGATCGAGGGTGGAGGGGAGGGAGGATGCGTCCGTACACTTTAGTCCTCCATCTGGTGCCGCCCCAACGCTTGGGGGCGTGGCACCACCGACGGTGCACTCATCGTCCTGACGCTGTTTTATCGCTGATTTTAATTTCTGCCTATGGCCACTCTCCGTCCCTTCCGGGCCGTCCGCCCGGTCCCTGAGTCCGTCGACGCTGTCGCCGCCCCGCCCTACGACGTGGTGAGCACAGAGGAGGCGCGTGTACAGGCCCACGGAACCCCTCGCAGTTTTCTCCACGTGGTGCGCCCCGAAATTGACCTGCCGCCGGACACGGATCCTCACGATCCGGCGGTCTACGAGCAGGGGGCCGCGAACCTGCGGGCATTCGTGGCGGCAGAGTACACGGTGGAGGAGGACGAGCCCTCCCTCTACGTCTATCGTCTCGTAATGGAGGGACGAACGCAGACGGGCATCTTCGGATGCGTATCGGTTCGCGAATACGACGACGGGACGATCGTGAAGCACGAAGAGACGCGTCCCGCGAAAGAGGAGGATCGGACACGACACATTCTTTCGCAGCAGGCCCACGCCGAGCCGGTTATGCTCACGTTCCGAGACATCGACGCGGTGCAGGCGGCGGTGCGCCAGGCACAGCGTCAGGAGCCGCTGTATGACTTTGAGGCGTCCGACGGGGTCCGACACACGATTTGGAGGGTGCAGTCGCCCGGCGATCTCGCGGAGTCGTTTCTGGAGCGAGAGCACCTCTATATTGCCGATGGGCACCATCGGAGCAAGGCGGCGAGCCGAGCCGCTTCTCAACTTCGATCGGACACCTCCGATCCGGAGGCGGCATTTGAGTTCTTCCCGGCGGTGCTCTTTCCAATGAGTGAGATGCACATCATGGCTTACAACCGGGTGGTCTTTGATCTCCCATCCCCACCCGACGACTTCCTCAACCAACTGGACGCGCGGTTTGAGGTGGAGCGAAATGTGGACGCAGCAGCTCCCGAGAGCAAAGGCGTTGTGTGCCTGTATCTTGACGGGGCCTGGCACCGGTTGGTGCTTCCACCGTCACGGGGCGTCCGGGTTGTTGATCAGCTGGATGTGGCTCGCCTCGGGGAGTATGTTCTGGAGCCGCACCTCGGCATTCGAGATCCACGGCGCGACCCGAATATTGACTTCGTCGGTGGGATTCGCGGAACGGAGGCGCTGGAGGCGTCCGTCGACAGCGGGGAGGCGGAGCTTGCCGTCAGCATGCACCCAACCAGCGTAGAGGAGTTGGTGGCGGTTGCGGATGAGGGGAGCCTCATGCCCCCGAAATCGACCTGGTTTGAGCCGAAACTCCGCAGCGGCCTCCTGGTGAATGACTTCGCCGACGATGTCCCAACAGACAGGGCGGAGACGACTGCCGGGTAGTGCCCCGATGCGTGTGGGGCGCCGACGACGGGGCGGCTACGGGCTTGGGGCCGTCCCCTGCCTCATTGGCTGAGGGGGCCTTCCTATTCGTCCTCCTCTACAAAGAGCAGGTCGATCTCGCGCGCATCGATGTCGGCTCCTGCCACCTTTACGGTCACTGTGTCTCCCGGGCGGTACGACTTGCCGGTCTCTTCGCCGCGCATGGTGTAGGTCGATTCATCGTAGACGTAATAGTCGTCGTTCATCTCGCGGACGTGAACCAGGCCCTCGACGAGCAACTCGGTGAGCTCTACGAAGACGCCAAACTTTGTCACTCCGCTCACCACTCCTTCAAACGTATCGCCGACGTGCGCCTGCACGTATTCGACCTGCTTTAATTTTACGGACTCCCGCTCAGCCTCCTCCGCATTGCGTTCCTGTTCGGAGCAATGCTCACACTTGGCGGCCAAGTCTTCCACACTGGCCGGAGACTGATCCTTGGCGTAGCGCTTCAAGAGCCGATGCACGATCAGGTCCGGGTAGCGACGTATCGGGCTGGTGAAGTGCGTGTAGAAGTCAAACCCGAGGCCGTAGTGGCCGATGTTGGCAACAGCGTATTCAGCCTTGGACATGGCACGAAGGGCGGCCCGAACAATGACCTGTTCTTCTGGCTCTCCCTTGATCTCCTCGATCAAGTCGCCGAGGTCCTCGGATCGGATGTTGCCGTCGGTGAGGGGAATCTCGTGGCCGAAGAGCTGGACGTATTCGGCAAGCTGTCGGATCTGCTCCCCATTGGGCGTGTCGTGCACACGGTAGATGAAGGGGAGGGGCTCCCGCTCGCCGTTGGACTGTCCATTTTTTGAGAAGCCGGTCCCGTGCTCGGGAGAGCCGATGTGAGCAGCCACGGTCCGATTGGCGAGAAGCATAAACTCCTCGACCAGGCGGTTCGCGTCCAGCCGCTCCTTCCGCACAATGTCCTGCGGATGACCATCGTCGTCGAGAATGACCTTCACTTCGTCCGACCCGAAGTCCACAGCCCCTTCGCGGAGCCGCTTCTTCGTGAGCGTTTTGGCCAGCCGGTTGGCCTCCACGACGTACGGGGCGGCCGGATCGTTGGGGTGACCGCCGTCCAGGTAGGTCTGCGCCTCGTCGTAGGTCAGGCGCTGACGGGAGTGAATAACGGTCTCGCGAATGTCGTAGTCCACGACCTCCCCGTGCGAACTGAGCTCCATCAACACGGAAAAGGCCAGCTTGTCTTCCCGGGGCCGCAGGGAGCAGACCTGGTTCGATAGCTTCTCGGGCAACATGGGAATCGTGCGATCGACCAGGTAGACGCTCGTAGCGCGCTCGATGGCCTCCTCGTCGATTGCAGAGTCGGGCTCCACGTAGTGACTTACGTCAGCAATGTGGACGCCGACCTCGTAGTTGCCGTTGTCTTTGCGCTCAATGTGAATGGCGTCGTCGAAGTCCTTCGCATCGTCCGGGTCAATCGTGAAGACCGGTTTATCGCGAAGGTCGAGCCGCTGATTGATTTCGGTCCGAGGGATGTCGACAGGGATTTCTTCCGCCTCCGCCTCCACATCGGCAGGGAAGTCGGCTTTTACGTCCATGCTCATCGCCAGGGAGAGGACCCGGACGTTGGGATCATCGGCGGGGCCAATTACGCGCAGGATGCCACCCTCCGGAGAGGCGTGGCGCCGATCGAACCGGTCGATGGAAACAACGACTTTCTCGCCGTCGTCTGCCCCTCCAAAATCATCGGACGAAACGTAAACGTCCTGGAGAATGCGTCGGTCATCCGGCTCCACAAAGGCGTAGTTGCCCCGGTTGCGAAACGTGCCCACCACCTTCGTTCGGCGACGCTCCACGACCTCCACAACCTCACATTCGCGCTTCTTATCGTCCGCCGCGCGGGCCGCCACGGCCACCCGCACAACGTCGCCATGCAAGGCCTCTCCCATGTGCGGCTCCCGGATGAAGAACTCCTCCTCGGAGTCGACGGCCTGCACGAACCCAAAGCCCTGGGGCTTGCAGCGTAGAACGCCCACCCGGTGGGTTTTCTGAGACTTGATCTTGTACTTACGGCCCTCGCGGGTGACCACGTGCTGGGCACTCATCTCGGCGAGGACGTCGCAGAATCGAAGGTATTTGTCATTGTCTTCGATTCCGAGGCCTTGGGCAATATCCTGGGAGCGGAATGCCTCATTCGGGTGCTCCCGGAGGAACTGAAGAATCTGCTGCCGAATTTCGTCGGCGGGGGTCGTCGTGTCGGGGGTAGCCACGTGTCAGTGTAGAAATGAAAACAGCATCGTATAATCGTAGACCCAACGGGGAGTGGGGGACGGGCGTTCGCCGACGGACGAAAAAGTCATACGGCAGGGGCTCCCGTCAGTCCGACGACGATCCGGACTCCGTGCGATCCGCCGGAGCGGCGGTGCCCGACGAGGGCTGACGCGCGGCAGAATCGGGCTCCGGTTCCGTAGAGGAGGGAGGCTCGTCGGAGTCGGGAAGAAGCCACCCAAAGACCCGTCGAAAGAGAATCTTCCACGTCGGAAATTCGGTCTGGTACGAGAGCCCGGCTCCGGTGCTCTGGGTGTACGTCTGGCCCCGTGTCAACTCGTCCCCGGCCCGCCGAAAAAAGACCTCCGCGCTCACCCGGGAGGTGAGGCGGACCTCCACCACAAACTCGCCCTGGGGGCCCTCCGATTCTCGGCTGTCGGGCTCATTCCCCGTGTAGACTCCTTCTCCCCGAATTACCAGCCGCTCGTTCAGGAGGCGTAGGGCCACGCCGTAGATAATGTCAAGGTCGCCTGGGTCTTCGCCCTGAAGGCCAAAGCTGAGGTCTACGTTTGGGAGGGCTGCGCCCAGGTAGCGGTTTAACTGACTGGCCACAAGCTGCGACACGCTGTTGAACGCCAGCTGATTCCCGGCGGTGGAAAGTCCTTGCCCACCGCCCGGACCCGCAGCCCCGCCCTGCCCAAAGGACTCGGTGGTGAGCAAGAAGGTGTTGGTCAACAGCACGCTGGTCGCGTATTCCGTCGTTCGATCGGGTTGGTTCAAAATTGCGTCCAGGGTCTGCGATCCCACCTGGGCCCCGCGCTCGTCCCGAACCAGGCTCAGGCTGAGGTCCACCTGGGGCGTTGCCACCCGGCCGCTGATGTCGAGTTGGAGCCGTACCGGAATGCGCCCTTGGTAGTCGCCATACCCGGGCAGCCCCGCGGGCGAGGCCCGGGTCCGATACTCGGCATCGATGCCCAACTCCGCATTCGTGGGGCTGCCGTCCCACGTAATCGTGCCCTCATTGATGTTGAACCGGCGGACAAAGACCTCTCCCGCCGTGAACTGGTACGTCCCTTCGGTGACGTTAAAGGTTCCGAACACCAAGAATTCGCCCTCCTGTCGCTGCAACTGCACGCGCCCGGACCCCTCGGCCGTTACCACGTCGCCGACCACGGGATCGAAGACCAGGTGGACCGTTGATTCCTCGGGGGCCTCCACGTTGATATCAAGGTCTAGGCCCTCGGTGAACGTCGGCTCGCCCTCGGGCCGGTCCGATAAGATGTTTTGGCGCCTCGATTCCTCAAGGTCCGGCACTTCTCCAGTTGAGTCTGCAAAAACGATAAACCCGGTGCCGGTCTCGACCCCTTCTTGGGAGGCGGGAATAAAGAGCTCGCTGTCAGGGGTGGTACGAGCATTGTCCGAGCTCAGGGTGGCGTCCGAAATCGGGCCCGTGAGGGTTGCGTCGCCCGATGCCCGAATGGTGCCATAGAAGGGAAGATCGGCGGCCGTCGGCACGTCTATGATCGTGATCTCATCTAGGTCGCCCGAGAGATCGAAGGAGAAATAGCGGTAGTCGTTGAACAGGAGGCTGCCGTCGATCGTGGCAACGCCCGCGTCGTCCGAGACCGTAAGGGAGCGAAGGTGAATGCCGTCTCGATCCACGTCAACGGGGCCCTCTATGTCGTATGCCAGTCCAAACTCCGGCATGCGGAAGCGTCCCTCTTCCACGCGCAACTCGGCATCAAACACCGGATCCCGGAAGGAGCCGCCGACGTGGATGGATCCGTCCGTAAACCCGCGGACCTGACTGACTTTGTCATCAAAGATATACTCAAAGAAGAAAAGGTCTGCGCGCGCGACATCAACATCGACATCGAGCTGGTCGCTCGGGGAGGCAGTCTCGGATCCGAGGAGCCCCGGCAGCCGAACGCGCCCGGAGAGAGACAGCTGGCTCGGTTCCGTCGTGCGGATTCCTCCGGGCGGAAAGCCGGGCCGGGACAGGCTGTCGACGGGGAGCGTCGCGGGCGAAAGGGTTGCTTCCACCCCCAGGTCGGGGCGCCCCGAGGTAAATTCACTCCGAAAATGAAGGGTGCCCAGAACGCGCCGGTCGAGGCTCAACTGGTGCACGCGAAGGGTGCTTTGCACCTGCGGTCGCTGCCACCCGCCGGCGACATCCATTTCGCCATCGACCTGGCCCCCGACGGCGGGACGCACGTCGAGCAGTTCGGAAAAGGAGTAGAGCGAGACCCGGTCGGCATTTACGCGAAGCGTATCCGACGAGCGAGACGAGAAGGTGCCTCGAACGTCAATCTGCTGCGGATTGGGGGTGGAGGATTCGTCGTTCTGGATGCGGAGGGAATCGAACCGAAGAGCGTCGGAATAGACCGAGAGGGCGCCGGGGGACTGCAGGCGCCACGTGCCCTCCGCCGTACCGACCGTGATGTCGCTGATTTCGACCCGGTTGCGCGATTGCTGCAGGTCGACGCGTGTGGAGAGGCGAATGGGAGACGCCGTCCCGTATTCGTCCACGTTGAGATCGAGCTGTCCGACCCGGTCTTCAAGGTCAAACTGTACAGATGGACGCCGGACCTGTCGGCGGCCCACTCGCATCGAATCGGCGTGCAGGCTGGCGCTGGCGCGAACTGTTTCATTCACTGGGGCGTCGTGGGAGGCCGAGACGCGGTATGCCCCGTCGAGCCCCCGAACGGACTGCGTCCCGAAGTCAATCTGCCCGGCCGAAACGGTTCCCGACGCCTGCATTTCATTGGCGGTCAGGGACAGGGACAGGTCGCTCCGCAGACTGTCCGCGTCGGGCGGAAGCTGGGGCCACCACAGGCGGAGTACATCCATACGATGAACGGCCAGCTGTGCGTTGATCTCGTGCGGGGCCTCGGCTTGGGGTCGGTTCTGTACGGAGTCGGCGTGGGCCTGCAGGGACGCGACCGTGGCGGAGTCGGGGGCCATGGAGGGATCGCTGCCGTCCAGCGGTTTGCGCGTTTCCTCCTGTATCGCGTTCCGGAGGGACGTCCACCAAAGCTCGCCCGTGGACCGGGCGGCTGGGGTGAATACGGGCCCATCGATGGAGGCGGTGGCAAGGGTGCCGCCAAGCTCAATACGGGGCCGATCGGCGGAGGGGGGCGAGACATCAAGTGTGATCTCGTGCGCAGGAACGGAGGTGTCCTGGTCCCCGCGCCGGAGCGAGGAGGAGTCGACAGAAACGGCCACCCGTCCGGTCGCAGTGGACTCCGTGCGGCCCTGGCCCTCCATCGTAAGGGTTGCGTTCAGGGAACTCGACGGAAGTTGGGGACTCCAGGCTGCGAGATCGAGTTGCTCGGCCGACGCCGTAAGGTCGTACTCGGGGCGCGGCTCCGTGTCTGTATAGCCAGCACGGAGCGAGAGCACGCCACCGGAGGGTTGGAGGGCAAATCCGGCCGCCTGTATCGCCCCTTGGTCCGCAGTAAGTTTGAGATCGGCCTCAGCAATCTCCGCGGAGCGGAACTGTGAGCTTGAGAGCGAAGCACGTCCCGACGCCACCGCGGTGCCGATGGAGGTCCCGGTCCCGCTCAGCTCCAGCTGGCCGGTGAGCTGGCTTTCCACGGAGGCGCCTGTGAAGGGGGCCGGGTTGAGGCGGTCGGCACGGAGGCGCGAGTCGTACTGGAACTCCGTAGGGGTCTGACGGACGTCCAGTGAGCCCTGGACGCTTCCGATGGGGCTCTCGGCTTCGAGAGTGCTCTCCAGATCGTACGTCGTCTCTGGCTGATCCCGCCACTCGACCGTGCCGAGGAGAGCGCCGGACAGCTGGATGGGGCCCGCCGATCGGTGCCAGTCGGTTGGGCCGCTGGGCCATACGGCGGCCAAGTCGTCGGGCCGGAGGGACGACGTTGAGACCTGAACGTCGAGGTCGGCCATTTCCGGCAGTCCATAGGCTGTTCCTTCCGCCTCGAGCGACGACGCGCCGTGCGTGAGACGGAGGGTGTTCAAAACGAACTGATCGGGCGTTCCGCTGACTTGTCCCTCCACGCGGAGGGTGTCGCGGAGGGGGTATCGGGGGGACAGGCGCTGGAGTTCGGTGTTGTCGAGGCGGCTTGGGGCCAGATCAAGGGCCGGCTCGCCCCACGTTGAATCTGAGGCGTGAAGGCTCATTCGACCCTTCAGGTCCGAGTCGCCGAGGGCGATCCGAAACGGGGATACGCTCCAGCCATCCTCGGTCTCTGCCAGGGTTCCGTTTGCCGTATCCAGCGTCAGATTCTGGTCGGGGAGGCGCAGGGACGCATCGCGCAGGGAGAATGTCTTGGAGGTTGGGTGCCACTCGATGGAGCCCGTGCCCGATATTTGATCCAGGCGCGACCGGGTGTAGTCAAAAAGCCAGTTCTGGCGGACGGCTTGGGGAGCGGAGCCGTCCCGTTCCGTCGACGCCGCGCCATCGGAGACCTCAAAGCGGCCGACTGACAGACCGAAGGACGTCCCGTCCGCTTGGTCGGTGGTCCGTTGGAAGGCCCGCTGTACATTCCAGGTCTCGTCGTCCGCGCGGAGAAGGTGAAGGCGGGGGCGGACCAGTTCGAGGGTCTCGATCGAGAGCTCTGCGCCCAAAAGGGCGGGCCAGCGGGGGCGTGCCCGGAGGGAATCCATTGTGAGGACCGTGTCTCCGCTGGGCGCCCGAAGCGTAATCCCACTTGCTTCGACGCGTTGAAGAAGCGAGCCGTCGACCCGCTGGATGTGGAGGGAGCCCGCGAAGCGCTCATTGAATGCGGCCTCAAGTTGGTGGCGCACAACGTCCCGGCCGGCATCGGTGCGGGTGAGCGCAAAAAAAAGCACCACGGCTCCCAGGACCAGATAAAGGCCCCAGCGGACGAATCGCCAGGGAGAGGATGAGGGCTCAGGGGAGGAAGACACGGACCGGCCAGGTGAGGAGCCAAAAGGGAGAATACCGCGGCACTATAGCGTTTCTACAGGGGGCCCGCGACCGGCGTTTCACCCTTTGCACGCAAATGTCCAGGCCTGCCGGGCCTCCGAGCGACTCACGTCTCCTGTTACGTAGGCATGGCCGAGGCGATCGAGAAGAACGAAGTGGATGGTGTCCCCCGTGTTTTTCTTGTCCGCACGCATGGCGTCGTAGAGCGCATCAAACTTCAGGGCGGAGGGGTCGGGCTCAATGGGCAACGCCCGCACCAGCTCCACGGCCCGGTCGCGGGGAAGGGTGTCCGGATGTCGCCGATGGGAAAGGTAAAGGGCCGCGCGCATCCCCAATGCGACCGCCTCGCCGTGCGTGAAGGTACCGTAGCCCGCCACCGACTCAACGGCGTGGGCGTAGGTATGCCCAAAATTGAGGATCTTACGCCGACCCGCTTCGCGTTCATCAGCGCTCACGACGTCGGCCTTCACGGCCACAGCACGTCTAATGGTTTTAGCGACAGCCTCAGGGTCGCGGCGTGTAAGGATTGGGACCAGGTGATCCTCCAAAAACGCCATGAGGCCGACGTCCCGAATAAGGGCGTGCTTGATCACCTCGGCCATGCCACTCGTATATTCCGACATCGGCAAGGTGTCTAGCACAGAGGGGTCGGCACACACCAGTTGGGGCTGGTAGAACGACCCAATGAGGTTTTTCCCGACGTCGTGGTTGATGGCCGTTTTGCCTCCTACCGAGGCGTCGACTTGCGCGAGGAGGGAGGTAGGGAGCTGGACGAGAGGCAAGCCGCGTAGTAGGGTAGCGGCCGCAAACCCAGCCAGGTCGCCAATGACGCCGCCGCCCAAGGCCAGTACGGGCGTCTCACGATCGATGCCCCAAGTCAAGGCCTCGTCGTAAATGGAGTGCAGGGCGTCCGCGGATTTTGTTTGTTCCCCCGGAGGAAGGACGATGGTGCGGACGGTCCAGCCGTCGTTTTCCAGCACACGGACCAGGGGGGACCGGTAGTGCGAAGCAACATTTTCGTCGCTTACAAGGAGTGCCCGGCCCACCCGGAGACCAGCCGTTCGGAGCAGCGACGGGAGGTTCTCAAGGGAGCGGTAGTAAACCGTGTAGCTCCGGTCTCCAAGGTCTACGTTCGTGGCCATCGAGCAACGGATCGATTGGGAGAAGACGGTAGGAACCCACGATCGGCGGCCCCAGAGGATTCCGGTCAGGTGTCAATTTCATGACGATTCGGAGAGGATGCCGTCCGCCAGAGTGGCCACCGATCATTGGTGTCGTTCTTCCGTTAGGATTGGCCGTTCGATGATCCCCTGTGCACCGCCTGGACATCATAACGCCATGGCCGTCCCAGACATATTGGAAGCTGCTCATCTTTTTGTGTCGCACGCGGTCCAGCCGGGAGACACTGTGGTAGATGCCACAGTGGGAAACGGGCATGATACCGAGTTTTTGGCCGATGAGGTGGGCGATGCGGGGCGCGTGTATGGCTTTGACATCCAAGCGATTGCGCTGGAGCGGACCCGAGACCGCCTGCGCACGGCCAACAACCTGGCACAAGTGGAGCTCATCCACGCAGGTCATGAGAAGATGGACACGCACCTCCCGGAGGAGGACTGTGGCAGGGTGGGGGCGGCCATGTTCAATCTGGGCTACCTTCCCGGACATGGGGCGGGGCCCACGACCACGCCGGCGACGACCCTCGCTGCATTACCTCAGGCGGTCGAGGTCATTCGACCCGGCGGCATCATTACGGTGGTGCTCTACACGGGGCATGCGGGAGGGGAGGAGGAAGCGGAGGCCGTACAGAATTGGGGAGTCGAGCAGCCGCAGACAGCCCTTCAGGTTCTATCTTATAATTTTATCAATCGCCAAAACGATCCTCCCCGGTTATTGGTCATTGAAAAGAAATCGTCCGGGTCGGGTGCAGCCCCGGCCGCTTGAAGAGGAGGGCTGCAGAGACGCCCAACGCCAACTACCGTTATTGCATGTGCCTTCTGACGTTCGCGTACGACACGCACCCAGCCTACTCGCTCGTTTTTGCGGGCAATCGAGATGAATTTTACGAGCGCCCCGCCCACGCGGCCACGTTTTGGGACGATGCCCCCCACGTCCTGGCCGGGCGGGATCTGGAGGCGGGCGGGACGTGGGTAGGAGTGACTCGTAACGGCCACTGGGGCGTGGTCACCAACATACGGTCGCCTGGAGGGGACCGCTCTGCGGCCCGATCGCGGGGGGATCTCGTCGCAGAGTACCTCAAGCAGGAGCCGCCTCCGGAGTCCTACCTCCAGACGATCGCAGCGACAGCTGACCAGTATAACGGCTTCAATTTGATCTTGGGCACTCCCTCGTCCCTGTTCTACTTGTCGTCCCGGGAGGGTGCCGTTGAGTCCATTGCCCCCGGGGTCCATGGCTTGAGCAATGCTCGGTTGAACACGCCCTGGCCGAAAGTGGAGACGGCCAAACGAGACCTCCGGGACGTTCTCGAGACGTCGGTCGCCCCCGATGCCCTTCTCGACCTTTTGGGACAACGTGATCCCTTTCCGACAGAAAAGCTTCCGGAGACAGGCGTTGGACCGGAAACAGAACGACTCCTCTCCCCCCTTTTTATCGAGAGCGAGACGTATGGAACGCGCGCCTCTACGGTCCTCCTTATCGACCGGACGGGCCGTGTAACCTTCGTTGAACGAACGTTTGACACGGGAAAACCGGACGGGACGCGCCGGTTTTCCTTTTTGATCGACTCCCACTGAGTTTCAGGCCCGCGAATCCGTTTTCTCAAACCACCCCCGTTCTTTCATGCCGTCTGAAAACATCCGATTTCCGAACGCGGAAGGCGACGCCCCCTTGGCTGCTCGCCTCGATCGCCCCGAGGGCCCCGAAAAGGCCTGGGCCGTTTTCGCCCACTGCTTTACCTGCTCGAAGGACCTGCGGGCGGTTGGGGCGATCTCACGTGCGCTCAATCGGAAAGGCATCGCTGTGCTCCGGTTCGACTTTACGGGACTGGGAGAAAGTGAGGGAGATTTTTCCGACACCAATTTTTCTTCGAACGTGGACGATCTGGTGGCGGCCGCGGAGTACGTGCAAGCCCACCACCGGCCCCCCCGAATCCTTGTTGGCCACTCGCTGGGAGGGGCCGCCGTCCTGCAGGCAACTCACCGGATCGATTCTGTTCAGGCCGTCTCCACGATCGGTGCGCCCGCAGACCCTGAACACATCACACACCTGCTTGAGAGCGACTTGGAGACGATTCGGTCCGTGGGGGAAGCCCGGGTGACCCTCGCCGGCCGCACGTTTACGATCCGGAAGCAATTCCTTGACGATCTGGAGGGCACCCGCATGGACGAAACCATTCGGACGCTCGATCGGCCTCTCCTTCTGTTTCACTCGCCCGTGGACCAGACCGTTGGTGTCGAGAATGCGGCTCGTATTTTTACGGCGGCGAAGCACCCGAAGAGTTTTGTGTCTCTGGATCAGGCCAGTCACCTCCTGACCAATCCGTCGGATGCAGAGTACGTGGGCGTCGTCCTGGCGGCATGGGCCCAAAAATACGTTGAGACGGATGCGGCCCCGGAGGCGGACGAAGGACAGGTGCGTACCCGAACGCGTGACGCGTACCGCACCGAGATTACCGCGGGCCAACATGGGTTGATTGCGGATGAGCCGCCTTCGGTGGGAGGAGACGATGCGGGCCCGACCCCGTACGACCTATTGCTCTCCGCCCTTGGGTCTTGTACCGGCATGACCCTCCGTATGTACGCCGACCGAAAAGACTGGCCGCTAGAAGAGGTGGCCGTGCGGCTCACCCACAAAAAAATCCACGCGACGGACTGCGCGGACTGTGAGTCGGAGGAAGGGAAGGTCGACCAGATTGAGCGAGAAATTGAAGTCAACGGGGACCTCAACGAGACGCAGCGGGAGCGGCTTCTGGAAATCGCGAATAAGTGCCCGGTCCATCGCACGCTTCATAGCGAGGTGAACGTTCAGTCTCGGCTCCGGACGGACACAGATTCGACCTCAGCATAGAGGGGAGGCAGGCATTTGGGGCGATTCGTGGAGAACTCACAGCCTGTACCGCTTGTAGATGGTGCGGGCGTCAGAACCTGCCGCCCCTTCGGACATTAGAAGCGATGGTTTTTCTCGGGACATGGCGCAGTTCGGTAGCGCACCGCTCTGGGGGAGCGGAGGTCGCCGGTTCAAATCCGGCTGTCCCGACCCTTAATGCGTCGGAGATGTGCCGCTTCGCCCCTCGGTGAAGCGGTATTTTTGTTTCCGGATGCTGGGAAGATGCGCGGTCGCCCCCGCTGCTCTCCAGTGAGGGACGGTCCAGTGCGCCTGAGACGCCTTGTGGTCCTCATACCGGGCTTGCGTCCCCCATACAGGGAATATAGTTTGCTGCAGCACACAGTGTGTCCGTAGACAAGTCCCACCACGCCCCCGCACCGGGGCGATTGTCCACATGACGGACCAGACGGAGGTGGCCGCTGGAAAACGGTTTGCACGGGACATGCGTCGGATCCGTGAGGATCGCGGCGTGTCGCTATCGTCGATTCAGGAGCAGACGCAGATTGCCCCTTCTCTGCTGCGCTCGTTTGAGGAGGGGGGACTATACGAGAACGCGTCGTTCAATCGGGTCTACCTCCGGTCGTTTGTGCGTGCCTACGCCGCCGCTGTGGATGTGGATCGAGCGGATGCCCTGGACGGTCTTGAGTCCGCGCTGCAGGGAGACTATCAGAATGCCCTTGCGGTTGCGTATCTCCAAGACGCCCCAGCGGCGTCTATCGAGGCGCCGGGGGAGGGAGAACCGGAAGAGGGAGAACCGGAGGCCCCACCGGGCGACGAGGACGCCGCTGAGGATTCGCAGGCCGAGACGAAAGCCCAAAAGGCAGCTTCAGAGGGAGCACGGGCAGAGGAGGAGGCGTCTCCCCAACAACAGGAGGCCGCTTCCGAATCGCCCGGTTCTGCCCCGAATGCGTCGCCGTCCCGCCCCGAGGGGACGGATGAGAAGTCACAGGGACACACCGGTTTCCCCGAGGACGAGCAGGGCCCGATCGATGCACCGCCTCAGCCGGCGTCGGTCTCCAGTTCCGGCGAGACCACTTGGAGCCGTAGCACGGTCCCTAAGGGTGTCCAATCGGTGGGGGTGGCGCTCCTTGTATTGGTTGTCGTTGGAGTGGGCCTGTGGATGGCGTTTGGAACAGGCAGTCCTGCGCCCGCACCCGAAGCGGAATCCCCGTCAAACGTCACGGACACGGCCGCCGGGGGGGCATCGGACTCGGTGGCAGCGACGGAGGCCGACACGTCGCAGCCGGACCCAGGCTCCCGCTCGTCCCCCCAGCAGACGCTCGGAGACACGCTCCACCTTACCCTGCGGGCCGATTCCGTCGTCAGCGGCATCCGCCTCCGGCAAGACGACGATTTGCGACGGCCCTACTGGATTGAGCAAGGTGAGGCCACCACGTTTCGCTTTACGTCACGCATCACCGTCGAAAATGGGCTCGATGACATAACCCTGTTTCTGGAGGGCCGCCCTGTGCGGCCCGCGTCCGATTCGGCCGGCCGCATCGTCCTGGACCGGGAGCGGGTAGCCGCACTCCTGGATACAGCCCAGAGCACTGCGCCCTCGTGGTCAACGTCCCCCGATACCGTTGCCATTGGCGCGTCGCCCGCAGACACCTCAGCCTCGTAGGACGGCGGCCGATTCCCCTCGTTCAGCTTCGCCTCAGCACACCGTTTCATATGCCGGACCTTGTCGAGCAAACGCACGACCTTTTGGAGACCCTGGACGACGCATCCGTCGATGCGCTTACAGAGATTGAAGCAGCGTCCCTGATCGAGTCCTTGCGCGAGGTGGTCCGTCGGCATGACCACCGATATTATGTAGAGGATACCCCGCTGATTCCCGACGCGGAGTACGACCGGCTGTACCAGGCACTTGAACAACTGGAAGAGGCGTTTCCATCTCTCCGAGCGGAGGACTCCCCGACGCAGCGCGTGGGCGGAGATCCTATTGATGCGTTTGAAAAGCACGAACATCCCCGGCCGCTTCTCTCGCTCTCGAATGCTTTCGACGAAGGGGATCTCCGCGACTGGTACGATCGCTGCCAGCGCCTTCTTCGGAGTCGGTTCGGGGACGTGGAGCCAACGCTCGTGGCGGAGCTCAAGATTGACGGTCTGGCCGTGGCGCTGACGTATGAGGACGGCGCCCTGGAGGTGGCTGCCACAAGGGGAAATGGCCAGGTGGGCGAGAACATCACGCACAACATCCGGACCGTTCACCGGATTCCCCTGCGCATTCCCGCCGGCGGCCAAACGGACCGCCCAGCCCCCGATCGCATCGAGGTTCGGGGCGAGGTGTTCATGCGGAAGACCGAATTTGATACCTACGACACCGACTGGAACTCCGAAGCGTACATGACGGTGAGCGGACAGAACTCCAACAACTCCGTTCGCGTGCCAAACAGTTTTATGAAAGCCGTTGTACGCATGTGTTGAAAGTTCATACCGATGGTTGGGCATTATGATTGAGGGGATTGTGTCCGTGATCGATTGGCCATGTGGGCACGATATGACTTTCCGTTGATCTTCAACACAGC
>JAWOAQ010000095.1:0-5128 GCA_046498495.1 Salinibacter sp.
CAATTCGGCTGCTTCCACCTTGTCGCGGAAGACGGCTTTGGCGAGCGGGCTTCGGCAGATGTTGCCGAGGCACACGAACTGGATGCGGATGGGGTCGGGCATGGTGGACCTCCAGGATGAGTCGAGAAGAACATGGGAGCACACAATCGATCTGCTGTACGGAGGGGGCTCCGGGGTGTGCCGTTGCCCAACCACTTTCGAAAACCTCTCATGATTCGTCCTCTACGTAGAGGGTGCACTCCACTCTCGTCCCGTCCCCCGGCGTCGACTCAATGCTGACGTTCGCCCCGAGCACATCCGCACGATACTTCATGAGACGCAGCCCCCACGCCCCCTCCTGAACATCGTCCATCGAAAAGCCGACCCCGTCGTCCTCTACGACCAGGTGCACGACCTGCTCCTTCCGCTCGTCCTCCCCCCCATAGGCTCGAATCCGAATGGCCGTGGCGTCGGCGTGCTGCCTGGCATTCGTCACGGCCTCGTACACGACCCAGTACAGGTTGAGAAGATCGTCTGTCTCCAGGGCGGAGAGACGGGTATCGAGATCGATCTCGGGATCGTAGCGGCAAATGCTTGTCGTAGCGGCCAGTCGCTGAAGCCCCTCTGCCAGGCTCCCCTCTGTCAGGTCAACGGGACTCAATCCCTGCGAGATGCCCCGAAGAATCTCGTACGCTTCTTTCATCGTGGAGCGAACGTTTTCGAGCGCCTCTTCCTGCGAGGGGGGCAGCGATTCCTGATGAATAAAGTTTCCGAGTTGCATGCTGGCAGCCGTCACCAGGGACCCGACGGAATCGTGAAGGGTCCGCCCGATGCGATGACGCTCTTCGTCCAGCGTCCGCAGCACCTCCTCTTCCAGCTTCCGCTTCTCCGTGACGTCTCGTTGCAACGACAGCCAGTACTCAATTTCCCCGTCATTCCCCCGCACCGGGGAAATGCTCCAGTGATTGACAAACGGGGTGCCGTCCTTGCGGTAGTTCACCGTCTCTCCCTCAAATCGCTCGCCCGCATTCAGGCGGCGCCGGAGCCGACGAAGCTCGCTTTCATCGGTGTCCGGGCCCTGCAGGAGCCGGGGGGTTTTCCCGAGGACCTCGGTTCGTTCGTAACCCGTCGTTTCCGTAAAGGCTGGGTTCACCCAAAGAATTCTCGGTCCGGGTTCTTCCAGCTCCGTATCCGTCAGCAAAATCGACTCTGACGCATCGAGGGCCGCGTAATGAAAAATCTGGCGGAGCTCTCGCTCGTCATTTACGTTCCCATTCGCCACCAAAAACTGGATCGGATCATCAATCTCTTCCGTAGTGCTGTCGATTTCACCGGAGAGGGGTATCATGGTTTTTTAGGATCTGGTATCTTGAAGAGGGCATCCCTGAGAGGCATTCGTGTCCTGAACTTAGACGGGAATACAGTTCGTAGGCACGTGTATTTACATACGTTTCCTCTACACAGCTGCCTGAGGCCGTGATCAGGGAAGTCCGTGTTTGGAGAGATGAGAAGCTGCTGTTTGGCGAGCATCCTAACACCTGCGATCCCGGATCGTGGAGAAGATACTGCTTCGTCCGGTAACGCCACTACAGAACTCGCTGCTCCCGCAGATTGAGGTTTGAGAGACGCCTGCCGTGTCGCGGGGCACGGTTGGGCCTTTTCCATGGAGATGTTCTTTTTCTTAGCATACGGTACCAGTTCCGAAATTTACCCTCTGCAAGCTCGGGTTTTTCAGCCGTTCCCCATGCGCCTATGGCGCAGACCTCAAAGGCACGACGAAGCGTCCGTTGTCGAAGGGTCGATTTCATCGCTCCTCCTGATTGCGTCTCTACAAGCAGTGGCCCATTCCCAAACAAGGCCCTCGCTCTTCTGATTGGCCTTCGGTGGGCCAGAAGGGACTATACCACCACCTGTTGGTCGCTTTTTCTCGGCGTCTCCCTCGAATCGACGCTGGTCGCCTGCTCGGTCGGCGGATCAAGGGCCGCAATTTTTCTTTGCATCAGGCCCCTTTCGGACCACTTTCTGCGCGCGTTCTCCCTCTACCGATGGCCTCCTCTTCCTCCGGCTCCGACGTATTGAGCGTCACTGAGCTCACTCGTGGCCTCAGCGACCTTGTGAAGGCCCACTACGACGACGTATGGGTGGAGGGCGAGTTGTCAAATTTCACACGCGCGGCCTCGGGACACTGCTACTTTACGTTAAAGGACGCGGACGCGCAAATCCGGTGTGTGATGTGGAAGCACCTCACGAAATATGTCTTCTTCGAGCCGGAGGAGGGCATGCAGGTGCGCGTGAACGGCCACGCCTCCGTCTATGAGCGGCGGGGCGACCTGCAGATTCAGGCCCAGGCCATGCGGAAGGCCGGGAAGGGGGCGCAGCAGGAGGCGTTCGAGCGGCTAAAGCAGGCGCTTAAAGAAGAGGGACTCTTCGAGACGGCCCGGAAGCAGGCGCTCCCCCCGTTCCCCGAAACGATCGGGGTGGTCACCTCGGGCCAGGGCGCGGCCATCCAAGATATTCAGTCGGTCTTGCAGCGGCGCTTTCCACCGGCGCAGGTGGTGCTGTGCCCGGTGGCCGTGCAGGGCCTCGACGCGCCGCAGGCGATTGCGGATGCCATCGCTGCCTTCAACGACGTGCCCGCCGACTCGGACCAGCGCCCCGACCTCCTGATTGTCGGGCGGGGCGGCGGCTCCACAGAGGACCTCTGGGCCTTCAACGAGGAGGTCGTGGCCCGCGCGATCGCCGCGTCCGACCTGCCCGTCGTAAGTGGTGTAGGGCACGAGTCGGACACGTCCATCGCCGACTTTGTGGCCGATGAGCGAGCCGCCACGCCCTCCATGGCCGCCGAAATCGTGGTCCCCGACCGCCGCGACGTCGCCGAGCGCGTTCGCTCCCTCCACGACCGGCTCCACCAGAGTCTCACCCGCCGCCTGCGCAACGCCCGTCAGCGCGTCGACGCTCTCGTGTCGTCCCGCGCCTTCCACAGCCCCGTCCGTCGCCTGGAGCAAACCCAGCAGCACCTCGACCGGCTCGCCGACCGGCTGAACCGCGCCGGCGCGCAGGTGCTTGACCGGGCCCAGACCCGCCTGGAGCGCCTCCAGGGCCGGCTCGCCGCCGTCGACCCCGAGCAGCCCCTCCGCCGCGGCTACGCCTACCCGACCCGAAACGGGGCGCCTGTCGCCTCCGCCCAGGCCCTGCACGCAGGCGATGAAGTTCGCCTCCGCTTTCTGGACGGACACCAAATCACGGAGGTGCTTCCACAGGACGACGATGCGTAGCGCCCCATCTTCCAACACGTTCGTCATAATCTGGCTTCCATTTCTCCCCAAAGTTGGCCATTTTAGGAATCCGTCCCCCTGGAACTGCCCCCCGAATCGCCTGTACATCCGACGGATTCACGTTGCTCCTGCATATAAGTGTTTGTGCCTTGGAGCGTCCTTAACATAGCGGGACCGGCTGCCGTCCCTCCGGGCACCTGGACGGGATCGGGCCGGCCGCGCGCCACAGTTCTCCGCCGTCATGCCCACCCCGCCGAGCGAACGTACGGTCCAATTCCAGCCGGAGCATCGGCTCGACGTGATTGATGTGAACCGCCACGTCGAGACCGACTTCCTGCAGGAGTATCGTCGGGCGCTCTACTGCTCGTACCACACCACGGCCGGGTTCCTGGAGGAAACGATCTGCAACCGCCTCGACCGGTGCGAAGACCAGGTGCAGGAGTTCATGTCCCCGTTTCGGGAGCTCTTCCCCTTTGGCGCCGACTACCAGCACGACCAATTGCACCTACGCAAAGAGCTGAGCCCCGAACAGCGCCGCACCGAGCCCCGCAACGCCGACTCCCACCTCACATTCATCGGCTCGGGCCTCGAAAACTGCGTGACGTACCCGAGCGACCCGTCGCGCCCCGTCTTTTTCGTCGACCTCGACGGCGTCAACAAGGACAACCACGACCGCCGCGAGCGGCAGACGACCATCATCGGCTACGACGAGGAGCGGGTGGTGGGGGAGACGGAGATCGAGGTGCCGGTCTCGCATCATCGCATCGACTCGGTCAGCCTGCGTGATCCGCGGCTCGGCATCTTCGATCAACTGCACGAGCTCGTGGCTGCACGGGGCATTACCCGGGGGCGCGTCGCGATCGATCTCGTTTCGGACGAGGACCACGCGGGCCTCACGGTGAATGAGTACGAGACCCTTCTCATGAAGCACGACCTTGCCGAGGTGCTCCGCGACCCCCTCCAGTTTATGGCGGAGAAGGGACGAAATATGCTGCGCGATCCCGGCGCCATCCCGGGGAAGGCGAAGAACTACGCGAAGTACGACCTCGTGCGCCTCGTCAACAAGGTGGTCGATACGCTGGGGCTTAGCGAATCGATTGTGGAGCGAATCATTGACAAGTGCCTGGCCGTCCCGGCCGAGCGTTTCCTCCGCATGAAGCGCTCCGTGAGCCTGCTTGTGACGCCGGACGAATCGAACGGCACGGGCACCATCGTACAGGGCCGCTACCAGAGCCCCATCCTGGTACAGTGGCACAAGGCCGAGACCCAGACGCGCCGCCTGCGCGTCCGCCTCACCCGCTTCGAATAGCGGACCGCTCTCCGTCGGTCCCCCCGGCGCTAGATGTCGGTCCCCCCGGCGCTAGATGAGCGAGTGGCTCTGGCCGCCGTCCACGTTGATGCAGGCACCCGTAATGAGGCTGGCCCGCTCGGAGCAGAGGAACGCAACGGCATCGGCCACCTCCGTGGCCCGCCCGAAGCGCTCGATCGCAATGTTCTCCTGCACGAACTGCTCCATCTCGTCCGGCTTCTCCTTCACGCGCTGATCCCAACTGCCCCCTGGATACCGAATGGACCCCGGCGCAATGCTGTTCACGCGGATGTCAGGCGCCAGCTCCTGGGCCATCACCTTGCTTACACTGATGAGAGCCGACTTGGTGGTGTTGTAGAGCGAGAGGCCTGCCCCGCCCAGCTCGCGCCCAAAGATAGACGAGATGTAGCAGATCGACGCCCCTTCAACCTCTCGCATGTGCGGGAGTGCCGCCCGGCTCACACGAACGTGAGACATCAAGTTCAGGTTGATGAGATCCTCCCAATCCTCGTCGGACAGCTCTTCAAAACGGCCGCGACGGTTGCCTCCTACGTTCCCCACGTAC
>JAWOAQ010000163.1:0-5491 GCA_046498495.1 Salinibacter sp.
GTCAGGCCCCGCCGGTGGGCGACATCGATGCCGAGCAGCCCGAGGTGACGCCGCTGCCCGGGGTCGAGGGCGCGCCGACAAGCGAAGGGGCCGGAGCAGCCCCTGCCGCCCCGGCCCCTGACGCCGCCGAATAAGGCGGCTTACTCCGCCGCAAAAAAGTGTCTTTTATAAAGCGCGATGAGATCCGCAACGGTTGGTTTGCGTGCCGCCCAACATCCCGGTCTCGACTGTGCGTCGGGATTGCTGTGCGTCGGGATTGCAGAGCAGGATTGCAGAACGAAATGGGGTGGCCGGGTCCGTGGACCGGACAAGTTGATTGTCGAGAAAACGGCTCCCATTTTAGATAAACACGAAATCCATTCCGAAGCGGACACGGTGGAGAGATCCCCCCTCGGAGCCTGGCATTCTCCTCGGAGGCCTGGCATGAATTTGGTTTTTATTTGAGAGGGCCGGTGGACGGGCAATCCGTTGCGGCCCATCGGTTCAGCTGGGTTATCTGTTCAAGCGGTAGTGATTATGAACGACAAAAGCGATGTCACGCGCCTTCTCCATGCCTTTCAGGAGGGAGACGAGTCCGTTGTGGATGTCCTGTTTGATCACGTGTACGACGAGTTGTACAATCTGGCCCATCAGCAACTGGCGCGGCTCCGGCCCGGGCAGACGCTCAACACGACGGCCCTTGTTCACGAGGCCTACCTGAAGCTTGTCAATCAGTCGGAGGCCGACTGGGAGGACCGGGTGCACTTCTTCTCGGTGGCGGCGAAGGCCATGCGGCACATCATCATTAATTACGCGCGCAAGCAATCCGCCGAAAAGCGGGGCGGGGACGTAACGCACGTCTCGTTCGACGAGCGCCTCATGGCCCCGCAGGACAGTGCGGAGACGCTGATTACCGTGGACCAGGTGCTGGATCAGCTGGAAGAGAAAGACGAACGAATGGCCCGCGTGGTGGAACTCCAGTTTTTTGGGGGCATGACGCAAAAAGAGACCGCCACCGTCCTCGACGTGTCGACCCGAACGGTGCGACGCGACTGGCGGTCGGCCAAGGCGTGGTTGTCGAAGGCCCTGTCGGAGGGGCCGCTGAATGGATCGTCGTCCTCGTCATCATCCGGTGCGTAGCTCATGGATCTTCCTGGCCCCGACCGCTGGAACGAGATCAATACGATTCTGACAAAGGTCCTGGAGCGGCCGCCGGACGAGCGCGAGGCCGTGCTCGCGGAGGCCTGTGCCGGCGATCCGGCGCTCCGCAACGAAGTGGAGGAGCTTCTGGATGCCTCCACGACCTACGGGAACGTGTTGGACGAGGGGGCGGAGGCTCTGGCCCGCCCGCTGTTCGAATCGGACGCGTCGGGAGACGCGGACCGCCCGGCCGTTCCGGTAACGGCGGGACAGCGGGTGGGGCCGTATCGGGTCCTGGAGCGGGTGGGCGCGGGCGGCACGAGCGTCGTGTTTCGCGCGCGCCGCGAGGACGAGCAATTCCAGCGCGACGTGGCCCTGAAAGTGCTCCGGCACCCCCTGGACGACGAGGGGCCCGAGGCGGAGCGCTTCCGGGCCGAGCGCCAGATTCTCGCGTCCGTTTCTCACCCCCACCTTGCGGCGGTGTACGATGGGGGCGTGCTGGGCGGCGGGCAGCCCTACCTCGCCATGGAGTACGTCGACGGCCGCTCGATCACAGAGCATTGCCGGGAGGAGGAGCTATCGGTCGACGGGCGCCTCTCCCTTTTCCGGCAGGCCGCCGAGGCCGTGCAGGCGGCCCACGAGCAAATGATCGTTCACCGTGATTTGAAGCCCTCGAATGTGCTGGTGGATCAGGCAACCGGGGCCGTCAAACTCGTCGATTTTGGGATTGCGAAGATCCTGGGGGAGCTTCCGGGGGCGCCCTCGCCCGTCACCCAGACTGGCCGGCACCCGATGACGCCCGCCTACGCCGCCCCGGAGCAAGTGAAAGGAGAGGCGATCAGCCTGGCGACGGACACGTACGCGCTGGGGGTCCTTCTCTACGAACTCCTGGCCGACCGGCGGCCGTTTGGGGAGCGAAACACGGGGCCGTACGCCGTGGCCCGGGCCGTCTGTGAGGACGATCCGCCGCCGCCGAGTACGTGTGTTGAGGAAGAGCGCCAGCGGGCCGTGAACGGCGATCTCGATGCTATTGTCTTGAAGGCCCTCCGCAAGCGGCCCGACGAGCGGTACGACACCGTCGAGGCCCTCCTGGACGACCTCCGCCGACATCAGGACGAACGCCCGGTGCAGGCCTACCAGGGCAGCCTGGCATACCGCGCCCGGAAGTTCGTTCGCCGAAACCGCGGCCTCCTTGCCGGAACGACGGCGGCGACCCTGATTGTGGTGGGCCTTGTGGTGTACCACATCCAGCGCCTCTCGGCCGAGCGCAATCAGGCCCAGCGCGAGGCGCAGAAGGCCGAGCAGGTCTCCGAATACTTGGCGGAGCTGTTTGCGGAAGCCGATCCGGAGGAGGCGCAGGGGAGCCCGACGACCGCCCGAGAGCTGCTGGCGGCGGGCGTGGACCGAATCAACGAACTGGACGACCAGCCCGCCGTGCAGGGAGAACTGGCGTTCGTCCTCGCCAAAACGCGCCGCCGCCTGGGCCTCTACGACACGACGGAGGCGCTGCTGACTCGAGCCCACAGGCTCCGAACGCAAGTGCACGGGCGAGAGCATCCCGACGTGGCCGAAACCCTCAGCGAAAAGGCGCTGCTGGCACGAGACCACGATGGAGACTACGCCGAAGCCGAGTCTCTCATGCAAGAGTCGGCGGCCATCTACCGGGCCGTGCACGGCGAGCGCCACGCATCGGTCGCGGAACAGCTGAAGGACCTGGTCTATGTGCAGCGGCGGCAGGGCAAGCTGGACGCCGCCGAGGCGTCCGTGCGGGAGGCCCTCTCCATTCGCCGTGCCCAGCCGGATGCGGACAGCATGGCGGTGGCGGAAACGCTCTTTAACCTGGCGGCCATTCTCCGCGACCGAAAGCAGTATGAACGTGCAGAAGACGTGCAGCAGCGCTCCCTGGCCCTTTCCCGGCAGCACACGGAGGGTCCGCATCCCGGCACGGCAGCCAATCTAGATGCCATGGGGTTTCTTCTAAAAGAGCAAGAGGACCTGGAAGCAGCCGAGGCGCACTACCAGGAGGCCCTTTCGATGAAGCGCGATCTGTACGGCACGCCGCACCCGAGGGTCGTGACGACGCTAAACAACCTCGGCAAGCTGGCTGAGCGGCGCGGCCGATACGAAGAGGCGGAAACCCATCTGCGCTCGGCGCTCCGGATGCGTCGGGCCCTGCAAGAAGAGCCGCATCCCAAGATTGCGGTTCATCTCCATAATCTCGGAGGGATCCTTCACGACCAGGGAGACCTTGCCTCGGCAGACTCGGCGTTACAGGCGGCCCGAGACATGCTTCAGGCCACGGATCAAGGGGAAAGTACCACTATGGCCCATGCCCTGGAAAAGCACGGAAATGTCCTCCGGGCCCAAGAGCGGTACACGGACGCGGAAGCGGCCTACCAGCAGGCGCTTGCCCTCCGACAGTCGATTCACGAAGAAGGCCACCCCAAAATTCCGACCCTCCAGGCCGACTTAGAGTCGTTGTACGACCAGTGGGGCAAGCCGGAATTGGCTGCTCAGTATCGGGGATACGCCGAATGATTGTCGGGGCGGTCCGGCCCCCTGTGCTGACTCGGCTTTTTTATCATGCGGCTCCTCTCTTATGCGTCTCCGTGAACGCGCCCCGGCGAAGATCAACCTCGGCCTCCATGTGTTGCGCAAGCGCCCGGATGGCTACCACGACGTGGAGACGGTGCTTCATCGCATCGACTGGGCCGACACGATTACCGCGGAGCCGGCAGACACGCTCTCGATGACGTGCTCGGACCCGGCTCTGCCAACGGATGAGGCCAATCTGTGCATGCAGGCGGCGCGGGCGCTGGCCGAGGCGTCCGGTGTGACATCCGGCGCCGCGCTTCACCTCAACAAGCAGGTGCCGTACGGGGCCGGGCTCGGGGGCGGCTCCAGCGACGCCGCCGCTACGCTTCGTCTCCTGGCGCGCCTCTGGGAACTGAACCCATCCCCCGACGCTCTTCACGACATTGCTCGCCAGATCGGGGCGGACGTGCCCTTCTTTCTCGGAGAAGCCCCCGCGGCGTATGCTACCGGCCGGGGCGACAACCTGACGCCGCTCCGCCACGAAGGCCGTCCGTACCGTCTGCCGTATTCCATTCTCGTCGTCGTGCCACCGGTCGAGGTGGCCACGCCGGAGGCCTACGCCCACGTGACGCCGGACGAGGCCGAGCGGCCGCACCTGCCGTCGCTTCTCCGAACGAATGATCTGGCCCAGTGGCGCTCGTCGCTCGTGAATGATTTTGAGTCCCCGATCGCCACGGCTCATTCGGAGGTGGCGGCCGCCCGCGACTGGCTTCGAGGCGAGGGGGCGGATTACGTATCGCTGTCGGGGTCCGGCGGGGCCGTCTACGCGCTCTTTGAGAATTCCTCGCGGGCTCAGGCGGTACGAGCGCGGGGCAACGATCGGCCGGAACGGATGCATCTCGCCTGGTCGCCGGACGACCGGGCGCGCGCCCCGATGGGATCGTGACCCGAAATTCAAGTGCCCCCGGACGAAGACCGCGCGTCTGTCGAAACCCCCCTCTCCGGCGGTAGATTCAATACGTCCTTTCATATCCACTCCCAATGCACCCTTGTCCATGCGCGACGTCGTTATCATCGGCGCCGGACCGGTGGGACTTGCCGCCGGCATCGAAGCAAAGCGCCGCGGGCTCGATGCGCTCCTGATCGAAAAGGGCGCCCTCTGCAACTCGTTTATCGGCTACCCCACGCGGATGGAGTTTTTCTCCACCCCCGAAAAGCTGGAGATCGGGGGCTACCCGTTTTCGACGCGCGACTACAAGCCGAGCCGGGAGGACGCGCTCGACTACTACCGGCGTGTGGCGGTGGCCGAGGACCTCGATATTCGCCTCTACGAACCGGTTACGAGCCTGGAGGGGGCAGACGGCAGCTTCAGGGTCGTGACGGATCAGGGCACCTACGCGACGCGCAAAGTTGTGGTGGCCACGGGCTTCTACGATGTGCCGAACCGCATGGGGGTGCCGGGCGAGGATCTCGACAAGGTCCGTCATTATTTCAAGGAGCCGTACCCGTACGCCCTCACGGACGTGGCCATTGTGGGCGGGGGCAACTCGGCGGCCAAGGCCGCCCGGGCCTGCTACCGCCACGATGCGAACGTGACGATGGTGGTGCGTGACGGTGCTCTCGACGACGGGGTGAAGTACTGGATTAAACCGGACGTGCAGAACCGGATCGAGGAAGGCGCCATCAACGCCTACTTTCACACCACCGTGGAGGCCATCGAGCCGGAAACCCTTCACCTCGACACGCCGGAGGGCCCGGTCCAGATCGATAACGACTTCGTGCTGGACCGGGCCCTCCGGCGTGTCGAGGTGAAGGGTTTCCGGCTCGATGGCCTCCA
>JAWOAQ010000165.1:0-2514 GCA_046498495.1 Salinibacter sp.
CCGCGGTCCCTCCCTTGGCCGGGATGACGGGTGCTGGGGGCCGGTCGGGACCGGCAGCGTGGTGAGGAAAAAGGCGAATCCATTACGAACCTGCCTACACGTCATCCCGGACGAGGTGAGCGATGCGAAGCGGAGATCCGGGATCTATCTCGCGGTCAAGGGAGGCACGGCACATTTTGCGACATCTCCCATCGACAACTATTTTCAGTGTAACCCAGGCCCAGGTGGCTGGGATGGATCCCGGCGCGGCAGTCAGTCCGTGGTCCCTCCCTTGGCCGGGCGGACGCGTGCTGCGAGGCGAACGGAGACGGCAGTGTCGTGGAGGACGAGACCTCCCCGCATGAGCCTATTGCTCCGCCCCTCCGTCCGAGGCGAAGACGACCCGAAGCCAGCCGTCGCGCAGGACGTGGTCGGTGAGGCTGTAGTAGCTCAGGAAGTTGGGCAGAAGATAGTTGCGGCGCTGATTGGCGATCTGCACCACGAGTTGGTCGCCGGCCTGGCGCACGGCCACGTCCTCGTCCTCCACGAAGGGCAGACGGAGCTGGAGCACGTACTTATCGCCCTCCTCCTCGACCTTGAAGGTCGGCTCGTCGTAGAGCACGGCCGTCGGGTCGTCGTCGGCGTACATCGCGTCGGCGACGCGGGCCAGCCGCTCGGCGCCGAAGACCTCCTCGCCCAGGTGCGGCACGCGCAGGATGGGGAGCGGACCGAAGCTATTCTCGATCTCCTGCAGGTATTCGCGCTGCGACCGCACGTACCCCTCGAAGAACGAGTTTTCGGGGACCTGCTCCTCCGGCAGCACCCGGTTTACCACCACGCTGTCCACCGCGTACCCGTAGAGCTGCAGGTAGGTGTAGGCCCGCCGCGCCTCCTCAATCACCATCTTTTCGGGGTTCATTACGAGGCGGATCGAGGTCGTCTCCGGCGTGGCGAGCACGTCGCGGATGCGCTCCAGCTTCTCGAAGATGACCTCCAGCTCCTCGTAGCCCTTGTCCAGCGGAATCCCGGTCGTTTTGCGTACGCCGAAGCCGAGCGACTTCACGGCCAGCTTTTGGAAGGGAAACGCCTTGGCCAGCCACCACTGCGTGACCTGGGGAAGGGTGAGGAGTGTGAGCGTTTCGCCGGTGGGCGCGCTATCGACCACGATGCAGTCGTAGTCCTCTTCGCGCAGGGCCTGCTCCAGCCACAGCAGCACCGAGCCCTCGTTCATGCCGGGGAGGGCCGCCATCTCCTCCGCCGCGATCTGGTCGACCCCCTGCCAGCGGAAGACCGTGAGCATGAGCTCCCGCATGTTGCCCCAGTACTTCTTCATAGAGTAGTAGAGGTCCACCTCCTGCGCGAACAGGTTGTCCTCGATCTCCTGCGCCTCGGGGCCAAGGTCCTGGTCGAGCGCGTCGGCCAGGCTGTGGGCGGGGTCCGACGACAGGATGAGCGTCTTCTTTCCCCGCCGCGCGGCCCGCTGGGCGGTGGCGGCGGCACACGTGGTTTTGCCCACGCCGCCCTTCCCGGTAAAGAGCAGGATGCGCGTGCCGAACGTCGGGGTCGACGCGTCGTCGGTAGGAAACAGCATCGGGCGGAGGAGGGGACGCAAAAGGAGGAGAAGGGACAGCTACACGCTCGAGCGCCGGAGAGTGTCCGCGCGACAGATGCGCCGGTCGGTCATTGTCGGAGGCGTTACGCCCAGTCGTCGGGCAGCACCTCCACCAGCTTGTGCGAGCCGATGAGGAGCAGCACGTCCTCGGGAGCGGCGGTGCGCACGAAGGCATTGAGCGCTGCGGACAAGGCGCGCGGGGCGCGGGTCGTGACGCCCTGGGCACGGAGGCGGTCGGCAATCTCGTCGGGCGGGAGGGCGCGGTCCGTGTCGATGGGAATGGGCGTCACGACGGCGCCGCAGTCGGCGAGCATCCGGGCGGTGTCGTCGAGGCCCTTGCCGCGCACGGCATTGAGGCAAACGTGCAGCGTGCCGCTCCGGTCGGCTACCGCGGGGGCCACCGTGTCGAGCGTCGCCCGGATGCCGGGCGGGTTGTGCGCCACGTCGACGATCACGAGCGGATCGGTCCGAAGGACCTCCAGTCGCCCCCGAAATCCGGTGCGGCCCCGCACGTCGCGGAGGCCGTCGTGGGCGGGCTGAGGGTCGTTCTTGAGGGTCGGCAGCACCAGCTCGGCGGCACGCAGGGCGAGGACGGCGTTGCCCTGCTGGTGACGGCCGGGCAGCGACACAGTGAGGTCGTCGTAGCGGCGGAGCGGGGTTTCCACAGTCAGCACGCTGCCGGTAAGGTCGGACTGCCGGCTCGTCCACGTCCCCTCGTCGCGCAGCTCATGGAGGGGGGCCCCCACCTCGTCGGCGACGGCCGCGATGGCGGTGCGCGCCTCGTCCTGCGTAACGGCGGAGAGGGCGGGCGTGCCCGGCTTGAAGATGCCGGCCTTCTCGCGGGCGATGGCGCCCAGCGTATCACCGAGGATGTCGGTGTGGTCGAGGTCGATGTTCGTGATGACGGACAGGGCGGGGCGCAG
>JAWOAQ010000025.1:0-4489 GCA_046498495.1 Salinibacter sp.
GTACCGGACGTTTGCGGAGGCGACCGACGGAATGACCGACGCCCGCCGGGCCCCCGGCACGCCCGACACCGGCGGCAACGTGTCCCTCTACAACGAGCACCCCGAGGGCGCCATCTTCCCCACACCCACCATTGGCATGCTCGGTGTGGTCGACGACCTGGAGACCCAACCCACGACCGCTGGCTTCAAGCAGCCGGGCGACGTGCTCTTCCTTCTGCACCCGAGCGGGTGGGTCCATCCCGACAGCATTGGCGGTACCGAGTACCTGTCGTTCGTCCATGACCGTACGACGGGCGATGCCCCCCACCTCGACCTCGACGAAGAAGTGGCGGTGCAGGCCGCCACACGGGCCCTCATCCGAGAAGGAATCGTGCAGCACGCCCACGACATATCCGACGGCGGCCTTGCCATGTCCCTCGCCGAGTCCGTAATCCACAGTGACGGACTCGGTGCCGACGTGGACCTGCCTCCACCCCGCGGCGGCACACGCCTCGATGCAATCCTCTTTGGGGAAGCCCAGTCGCGCGTGGTGCTGTCGGTGCAGCCCAGATCCGTGACGGCGCTGGAGGCGACGCTTGCCGAGCATGAGGGCGTCGCGGCCCATCAACTTGGGCGCGTAACCGAAGGGGACCTCCGCCTGCACATCGACGGAACGCGGGTCCTTGCGGCCCCCCATGCGGCCCTGGCCGCTCCCTACGAGACTGCCATTCCGGCGGCTGTGTCATCGTAATATGACGATAAGTCGGAGCGGGCGAGGCAAACGCGACGGCCACGCAACGATTGTCGCGTCACCCCGTCGAAACGACGGGCCCTCGTAACGTCGCAGGATCTTTGTTGTACTTGTACTCCGGTGTGAGAAGGGCCCGACCCGAGCCGCGGGTTGGGGCTCCAGAAACCGCACGGGCTGCGCTGCGGTACCACGCCGATGCGTTTGCACACGCCTTTTTCCATACAGACCGAGATTATTATGGCCGAGAGTGAGAACGTCACGACGCTGACCGACGACAATTTTGAGGACGAGGTGCTGAATGCAGACGAGCCCGTTCTTGTAGACTTCTGGGCCACCTGGTGCGGGCCGTGCCGCCAGATCGCCCCGATCATTGAAGACCTCGCCGACGAGTTTGAGGGCCGCGCCAAGGTCGGTAAGGTCGACGTCGACGAAAACCCGCAGACCGCGCAGGAGTACGGCGTCCGCTCCATTCCGACCCTTCTCTTCTTCAAAGATGGGGAGGTACAGGAAACCCTCGTCGGCGCTGGACGCAAGAAGGCCCTCGCGGAGAAGTTGGAAACCCTCGTGGCCCAGCCTGCCTAACGGACGAACAGGGTTGAGTATTGAGTGGCGAGTGTCGAATCAGGGCAGCCGCCTCTGCGTTCGGCACTCGCCATTTCAGTCAAACTGCGCACTCCCACAACAGCTCCTTTTATCCCTATGCGTGAAAACGGAACGGCCCTGAATGGCCATCCCGACCTCGCGGCCTTTGACGGTGTTGACTTTACGGACGCGGAGGTTCGCGACGTGGTCATCGTAGGCACCGGGCCGGCGGGGTGGACCGCCGCCCTCTACACCGCCCGCGCCGACCTGAATCCCCTCATTTACATGGGGCCGGAGCCCGGCGGCCAACTCACCACGACCACGGATGTGGAGAACTACCCCGGCTTTCCCGACGGCATCATGGGGCCGGAGATGATGGAGCGATTCCAGGAGCAGGCCGAACGCTTTGGCACCGACAGCCGCTATGGCACCATCACGCACGTCGACTTTCGCGAGCGGCCCTATCGCCTACTCGTGGATGAGGAGACGCCGGTGTATGCGCAGACGGTCATCGTGTCGACGGGGGCTTCGGCCCGGTACCTCGGCCTCGAGAATGAGCAGCGCCTCATCGGCAGCGGCGTAAGTGCCTGCGCTACGTGCGACGGGTCCTTCTTCCGCGGCGAAACGGTGGCCGTGGTGGGCGGCGGCGACAGCGCCATGGAAGAGTCCACCTTCCTCACGAAGTTTGCCGAGAAGGTGTACGTCATCCACCGGCGCGATGAGCTTCGCGCGTCGAAGATTATGCAGGAGCGCGCCTTCGAGAACGACAAGATCGAGTTCGTCTGGAATACGGAGGTCATTGATGTGCTTGGCGAAACCGCCGTCGAGGGCATCGAGGTGATCAACAACGAGACGGGGGAGACCTACGTGATGGACGACGTGACAGGCTTCTTCCTCGCCATTGGCCACACGCCGAACACCGGCCCGTTCGAGGGATGGCTCGACATGGACGAGAACGACTACATCGAGACCAAGGCCGACTCGACCTACACCAACGTGCCGGGTGTCTTTGCCTCGGGCGACGCGCAGGACGATGAGTACCGCCAGGCCGTCACCGCTGCGGGCACCGGCTGCAAGGCGGCGATTGATGCGGAGCGCTGGCTGGCCGAGCACGGCACCGTGGCGCCGGCCGAGGCCGGACGACAGCCCGTGGAGGCGTAGTGGACGCACCGATGAAACGGGTTGTGTCGCGTCGCCCCGCCTCCGTTCCTCTGACCCGCGGGCCGTTTGTCCTCATTGGGCTTCTCCTTGTCGGGGGCTTGTGGGGCGGGTGCACGTCGGAGCATACAAGCTCCTCCTCGCCCGACACCACCCGTGCGGCGGACCCCGACACGTCGGTCGCAGAGAAGGACCCGGCACGCACGGAGATCTCGTCAACGGCCGCGTCCCCCGACGCGCCGTCCGGAGAGCGCACCCTCGCAGAGAGGCTGGACGATGCCCGCATGGAGGCGCGTATACAACAGGCCCTCGTGCAGCAGCGCAGCCTTCGTGTCTTTGACCTCCGGCCGTCGGTTGTCGACGGACGCGTTACCCTCCAGGGCGACGTGAACACCCGCGACCAGTACGACGAGGCGGACCGAACGGCCCGGCGCGTGGAGGGCGTCGAGGCGGTGACCAACGAACTGACGGTTGGCGGCGCGCCGGTTTCGGAAACCGAAGACGACGAGGCCGGAGACGAGGGATCCACCGGGCCCGTCTACCACACCGTGCAGGCGGGCGAGTCGCTATGGCGAATTGCACAACGGTACGACACCTCCGTTCAGCAGCTGCGGGCCCTCAACGACCTGAGAACCAACGGCCTTCAACCGGGAGAGCGCATCCGCGTGCGGTAGCCGGGAGGAGGGGCGCGCACAACCGCCGGAGGGGACGCTCTAAAGGAGGCAACGAATAACGAATCTCCCAGGCTCACTGGCCCACGCCGGGAGAGGTGACCTCGATAAACTCCTCGACATTTGTGGCCGTGAAGGAGCCTGTAATGGACACCGTTTCGTCCTCAAGGGTGCCGTTTGTAAACGTGTACCCCGTCGCCTCTGCGTCGATCGACCCGGCCACTTCGGTATCGCTCGACTCGTCGATGGTTAGGGTTCCGCTCTGGGTAACGTAGAATGGCTGTTCTGTGGTGAGGTCCTCGCTAAAGTCCTCCCAGAGGGCGGCTCCAAACTGGGAGGAGGTAAGATCCGCGTCCGATAGATCGTACGTCCCCGTGTTTGGTTGGCCGGAGGTGCGGGCAATCCACCCGAAGAGGCCCTCTGGCGTCGATTCCTCGGAGAAGGAGTTGTCCCCGGTCAGGTAAATCGCAAAGAACTGTTCGCCGTTCACCTCTCCATCGGCAAAAAACGAGAAGCCGTTGACCGTTTTGTCTTCGACGTTTTCGATCGAGGATGAAGATTGGCCGGAAGGAGTGATGTCGAGGGAGAATTCGTTGTCGGACACTCCATTCGAACCGCCGGAGTCGCAACCCGTCAGGGCAAACAGGAGGAAAAAGGCGCTCACCAATAAAACGGAAGGTGTGGATCGGTGCATTGGGTTCTGTCAGACAATTGAGTAGAAAGCAGAAAAGGATAGAGAGAGACCGCTGGAAGGCCATTTGAGGCACCTTTCAGAAAGATATGGGCAGCCTCTCTACCACAATAATACGAAAAAATGAGAGGGAAAGGGCCACCGCCGTTCTGTGTCTAAAAGGGGCGGCCACGTTCCCAAATTGGCCCGGAAATGTCGCCAGCCAACGAGGCGGCATCGCCCACAAAAACACGAGCTGGTGGGGACGGGTGGAGGGGCAGTCCGAACACCTATGCTCAAAGTAGGAGAGGACCCCCCAATTTCTCTGTACGAAAAGGAATCCCCCCATCAGCATGGGTTAGAGGACTAAAGTGTGAAATAAATGTCACGTAAGCGCTTTACTAAGTCTTCTTTTTGGCGTTGAGATCTGGGGGTCCGTATATACCGCGGAGATAAATTGTCTCTTGGCGGGCTCAAGTGGTCCAGCCAATAACTGCCGGTAGAGAACCTCCACCACCTAGAACCCCCCACCCAAGTCTCTGCTGGCGTCTTACCAGAGATTGCCTCTGGACGTAACGGGATTGAACCGGACCGTTGGAGCGCCGATACGCCTTGATCCTTCCCTCCAGTCTCCCAAGGAAATGTATATTATATCCCCCCGTTTCCCCGTCAGAGGAG
>JAWOAQ010000137.1:0-21222 GCA_046498495.1 Salinibacter sp.
ATATACCAAAAAGCGGTGAGTATGTTTTTGAGACCCGCTCAAACGATTACTCCGACCTTTTTATAAACGGCAACCGGGTCCTTGTAAACCCCGGCGGGGGCGGCGCCTTTGCGGCGCTCAACGAGTACGCCGCGGCTCTCGACCGCGGGGTGCACGTGACGCTAGACAACGTACAGCCCCTCGCCGACCACCCGGAGGTGTTTGCCGGCGCGGCCCTCTTCGTGCGCGTCGATCCGGGGCAGGGACACGGTCACCACCGCAAGGTGCGCACCGCCGGGGCGCAGTCGAAGTTCGGCGTCGTTCCCGAAGAACTGGAGCGCCTCCACGATGCCGCTGCACGGGCCGGGGCCACCATCGAGGGCCTGCACGTGCATGTGGGCAGCGGCATCACGAACGAGGAGACGTGGCCCGACATCGCCGCCTTTCTCGACACACTGGCCGCCGACCTGCCGGACGTGACGACCCTCAACCTGGGCGGCGGCCTCGGCGTGCCCCAGCGCCCCTCCCACACGCCCCTCGACCTCGACGCCCTCGACGACCGCCTCACCACCTTTGCCGAGCGGCATCGGCACTACGCCCTCTGGATGGAGCCGGGCCGCTACCTCGTGGCCGAAGCGGGCGTGCTCCTGGCCACCGTCACCCAGACGAAAGACAAGGGCCCGGTGCGCTACGTAGGGCTCAACACCGGCATGAATAGTCTGCTGCGTCCCGCCCTCTACGGCGCCTACCACGACGTTGTCAACCTGAGCCGCCTCGACACGCCGCCGTCCGGAACCGCCACGGTGGTGGGCCCCATCTGCGAGACCGGAGACGTGCTGGGGCACGGCCGCCGCCTGCCGCCCACGGAGCCAGGCGACACGATCCTCATCGCCACCACGGGCGCCTACGGGGCGAGCATGAGCAACACCTACAACCTGCGGGCCCCGGCGGCGGAAACGATGCTCGACAGGGACGAACCGTGACGGATTGCTCGGGGAAAAGACGTGAGAAAAGGACGCCCCGGCGTCCATTTCGTTGTGCCCGAGAGGAGGGCACGTCGCCCCGCACCATGCTTCGTGTCTCGTTGATCCGCTCAGGGCGTCGCCATCGGGAGCCCTGGCTCATGCCACTGCCAGTGAGAATCGGGCGCCGGCCCCAGGGGCTGGGGAGGGCCGCAGAGAGGTACTGCATGAGGCGATGGGGGTATATGTTTGAAATATGTGCTCTGGTTTGTATTGTGGAAGTCCACCAGCACAGTCCCGAGCACACCCTCGCGCTTCATGCCTACGCCACGCCCTGTAGTCCCCCGCGGCTCGTTGACGGCATCCCGTGTGAATGAGGTCGCGCCCGCGTCCGTCGTCGTGACGGCCGTGCAGCGGGCCCGGTGCGGGTCCGGTCGGGGGCGCCCCGTCTTCTTGACACGTGTGGAGGCCGGGTTTCCGTCGCCCGCATCCGACTACGTCGAGACGCGCCTCGCCCTCGACGAGCATCTAATCGACCACGAAGCGTCCACCTACTTCCTGCGCGTGTCGGGCTCCTCGATGCGGGAGGCCGGCATTCACGACGGCGACCTGCTGGTGGTGGACCGGGCCGTGGAGCCGGCGGACGGCCACGTGGTGGTGGCCGCGCTGGACGGCGAGCTCACGGTGAAGCGTCTCCGCGTGCATGAGGGCCAGGCGGTCCTTGTACCTGAGAACGCACAGCATGAGCCGATTCCGATCGGCGAGCAGCAGGACCTGGTGATCTGGGGGGTCGTGCGGCACGCCATCCACGAAGTGTCCTGACGCGCCGCCCGTACGCCCATCCTGTTCCGCTCGGCTCCTTCCCGTGTCATGGACACCGTCATCGCCCTCGTCGACTGCCAGGCCTTCTACGTCCATTGCGAGCGCGTCTTCGACCCGTCGCTACGCGACCGGCCCACCGTGGTCCTTTCGAACAATGACGGGTGCATTGTGGCCCGCTCGGCGGCGGTGGTCGAGGCGGGCGTGCCGATGGGGGCGCCGGTCTTTCAATGGCGCGACACGCTTGAAGATCTGGGCGCGGCGGTTCGCTCCAGCAACTACGCGCTCTATGCCGACATGAGCCGCCGCGTCACCGCCGTGCTAGAGGAGGTGTGCGTCGACCTGGAGCGGTACTCCATCGACGAGTGCTTTCTGACGCTGCCGGCCCAGGCGCGCTGGCGTCTCCATGAGATCGGGGAGGCGATTCGGCGCCGCGTGCGCCGGCGGGTGGGCCTGCCGGTGCGCGTGTCGATCGGGCCTACGAAGACGCTCGCCAAGGTGGCCGACACGTGGGCGAAGGCCGAAAAACGCGCGGGACGGGGCACAGGCGTCTACGTGTGTCCGGGAGAGCCGGACCGCGACGCCGTGCTTCAGCGCACCGCGGTGGACGACGTGTGGGGCATTGGGGCCCGCCGGGCGGAGACGCTCCGGGAGCGGGGGGCCACAACGGCGGCCGAGTTTCGGGCCCTGCCGGACGCCTGGATTCGGTCGGCGCTGTCCGTGGTGGGTCTTCGCCTTTCCCGCGAGCTGTGGGGGCACAAATGCCTGCCGCTACAGCTGGTGCGGCCCGACCGAAAGTCGCTCATCCGGTCCCGGTCGTTTGGCCAGCGGGTGAAGACGCGGGACGCCCTTCGGCAGGCCCTCGCCACACACGCCCAGCGGGCCGCGGAGAAGCTGCGGGACGATCAGCTGGTGGCCCGTGGCATTGGCGTCTTCATCACAACCAAGACGCACGGCCCCCCGCCGCACTACGCCAACGAGGCCGTCGCCACACTGGCCGAGCACACCGCGGCGACCGGCCCCTTCGTGCGGGCCACGCGCCGCCTCCTCCACACCATCTACCGGGAGGGCCCGGCCTACAAGAAGGCCGGCGTGCGGCTCCACGGCCTCCGTCCACGGCGGCCCCACCAGGCGAGCCTGTTCGGGCGATCGACGGCCGCGGACGAGGCGCTGATGGACGCGGTCGATCGCCTGAACGCCACGATGGGTCGGGGCACGGTGGGCGTGGCGGCCGCCGGGCGGCCCGGCACCCGCGACTGGGCAATGACGCGCGACCACTGCTCAAAGCGCTACACCACGCGCTGGGACGAATTGCCCGTGGCGCGAGCGTAGCCGGCCCATGGGGCGCTACTGGCGGGGCGTGGGACACGGGAGGGAACGCTGAGGGGGCTGGCCTCCGTTGGGGAGGCGCAATCGGACCGCCGGGCGGGAGTCGACAGATCGGTAGCTTCGTCAGATAACGGGACCGCCGTTGTGGTCAACAACTACTACACCCTCCGGGCCCTCGTCCAAGAGTGGGCCCCCGAGCTCTCGGGGGGCACGGTGGAGGACGTATTTTCGCAGGTCAAAAATGAACTGAGCGTGGCGCTCGTTGGATCGAACCAGGCCCACACCCTGCGGGCATCGGTCCAGCGGCCCCACCTCCACATCTTCCGCGTCGACGGCTACCACAAGGCCCGCCGCAACGTGGCCACGCTCTTTGAGGCCGTCATTGGGCGAACAGCCACGGGCCTCCGTATTGCCGAACGCGACCGTCTCATCTCACTGGACCTGGACGACGGCTCGCGCCTGCTGTGGCAGCTCTTTGGAGCCCGCGCGAATGGGGTATACGTCGGGCCGGACGGTACCATTCGCGCGGCGTTTCAGCGCCACGACGAACTCGTGGGAACCGACGCGCCCGAGCCCGACCCAGCGCCGATGCCGGAGACATTCGCGGACTTCGAGGCCCGGTGGAGGCCCAATCGCAACAAAACACGGCAGGCCATACAGTCGGCCATGTCTCTCTTTGGCAAGCTCCTGGCGCGTGAGACGCTGCACCGGGCGGGCGTGGAGACGGGCGATCCGGCCGACTGTACCAGGGCGGAGCGGCGCGCCCTCTTCGACGCGGCACAGGCCCTCCGCGCCGCCCTGGAACGGCCCGACCCAGTGGTGTACGGTGACGGTTCGTTTCCCGATGCGTTCTCGCTCGTGCCGCTCGGCCACCGCGCCGGCACGCCGGCCGAGTCGTTCAGCACAGTAGACGCCGCGGTGCGCAGCTACGTCCAGCGCAGCCTCGCGGAGGCCCACTTCCGCCGTCTCTACGACCCGTTGGAGGCGGCGCTCGAGCAGGCGGCCGAGCACCACCGCACCAGCGCCAAGCGCATGGCCGACGAGCTTGAAAGCGAGAGCCGCGCCGGTCGCTACGAGCGATGGGGCCACCTGCTCATGGCACAGCAGGACCAGGTGCCGGAGGGGGCGGACGACGTGACGCTGCCTGATTTGTTTGAGGACGGCACGCCCGTTACGATTCCGCTCGACCCCGCGAAGTCGCCCGTCGAGAACGCCGAGCACTACTACCGGCGGGCCCGCCGCACGCGCCGCTCGCGGGAGGAGGCCGAGGCCCGCCTCGACGATGCGTTGGACCGGGCCGAGGAGGCGGAGCAACTCCTGGAGGAGCTCCGGGCCATTGACACGCTCGACGGGATCAAGCACTTTCGGAGTACACGAGAGTCGGCCCTCGCGCCGTTCGTGGACCGCAGCGACGCCGACGTGAGTCGCTTTCCGTACCGGCGGTTTGACCTCGGGGGCGGGTTTGAGGTGTGGGTTGGCAAAAACGCACGGCAGAACCACGAACTCACGTTTCACGCCGCACAGAAGTACGACCTGTGGCTGCATGCGCGAGAGGTTCCTGGCGCACACACTGTTCTGCACCTACCCAACCGCGACGCCGAGCCGGGCCGCCGGCGCATTCTCACCGCCGCGGCCATTGCGGCCCACTACAGCAAGGCCCGTGGCAGCGGCCTCGTGCCCGTAATGGTGACTGAGCGGAAGTACGTGACCAGTCCCACAGGAGCCGATCCCGGCGTGGTCCGCGTCGACCGCGAGGATGTCGTGATGGTTGAGCCGGGACTACCAGAATAGAACCGCCCGGCGGCAGAGAGCCGGGGACAACAAAAAAAGGGCGGACCCGCCGTGGTGGCCGGTCCGCCCTCGTTGTGGTTCCATCTCGTGCCCGCCGTGGGCACCACTCGCCCGCGTGGGCAACAGGGAACTACATGTCATCGTCCTCGCGCTGCGGGATGGAGTCGGCGCGGCGGTACTCCTGCGTGCCGTCCTTCTTGCTGGTCACGTCTTCGACCTGTCCTTCGCCGCTGGTCATGATGCGGTCGCTGGAGACGCCGTTGTCCTCGTAGTAGCTGGCCACCGCGTCGGCGCGGTCCTCCGAGAGCGACTCTGCGTTGCGCTCCCCCGGCGCGGCAAAGCCTTCGATCTGCACCGACACGTTCGGGCAGTCCGAGAGGATGTCCGCGTTTTCCTCCAGCTCCTCCTCGGCCTCGTCGGTGAGCGTGCTGGCATTGCGGTCAAAGAACGCGGAGTTGAACTCGCTGACGGTCATGCAGACTTCCGGCAGGTCTCGTTCCACCTGGACGGTCACCGAGCGGCTGTCGTCGCCCACGTCGTTCGACGCATCGAGGCTCACGGTGTACTCGCCGGGCTCGTCGAAGGTGTGGGTGGGGGACTCGCTCGAGGCCGACGACCCGTCGCCGAAGGACCAGTCGTAGGAGACGGGGCTGTCGCCCTGGACGTTGGCGCTGAAGCGCACCGTTTCGCCCTCGTCCACCGGGTTCGGATCCGCATTCAGCGAGGCGATGCTTGCGGGCACCGGCTCCGGAACCACCGTTACCGAGGTGCTGGAGGTGTCGGCGCCGCCCTCGTTGCTGGCGCTAAAGCGCACAGTGTACTCGCCGGTGGAGCCGTACGCGTGGGTGCCCGAGAGGCCAGAGGCCGACGCGCCGTCGCCAAAGGTCCACTCGTAGGTTACAGGGGTATCGGCGTCGTCCTCATTTTCAATGGCTGCCTCAAAGGAGCCCGTCTCGTTGGCCTCCAGGGTGTCCGGACCGCTGATGGAGCCCACAATGGGGGCGGTCGATCCACAGCCGGAAAGCAGAAGCCCCCCGGCAATAAGGAGCGGAAGCCAGAAGGCACGAAAGGAAGAATGTGTCAAGGTGTTCATGGTATCAGAAGGTTGCGCTGCGTCAGAAGGAGCGAAAGCCGAAAGGAAGAGTGTGTGTCGCCACGGTCGCATAGAACGGCCTTTCGGCCTGCAAGAAAAGGAGCGAGCACCGACTACGCAATACCGACAAACGTCGTCTGGAGAAGGTGTCGCTGTAAATGGCAATCCGATCATTGCCCGGTCGGACCCCGTCGGCGAGGGCCAGTGAAAACGACCCTGCTTATTACAAGTCAGAATCCCTGATGGAGGAACTTTGTTTCAGTCCTACGGAGGATATGGGGTAAATACGTAGGTGGAAAAAGCCTCAGGGACTCGTCAGACGCATCCAAAGCAAAAACCGCGGGGGCATCGGGACGGCCCGTCTTGCGTGTGGGCGATGCGTTTAGAAGGGTGGGGGCATCCAGAAGAAAAGCGCCACGCGAACGGCCCTTCGGCCCTAAAAAGGGGCTATTCGTCCTCAAGGTTATTGACGTGTTGTTCCAGGGCGCTCTTTTTGTTGGCGGCCTTGTTTTTGTGGATGAGGCCCTTTGCGGCGAGGCGGTCGAGCTCTCCCTTGACGTCGTTCAGCAGTTCGCGGGCCTCTGCGGGGTCATCGATCGACTTCAGCGTGCGGACCTTCGAGCGGACCCGGCTTTTTTGGGATTTATTGTGCTTCTGCTTCTTGGCGTTCTGGCGCATGCGTTTTTTGGCGGACTCGTGCTGCGGCATAGGGACTGTGTGTTTAGGGAACGAGAAAACGAAGGCGTATGCGATGGGAGGCCCCCGGGAGTCCAGCCGCCCGGTAAGCATTTCCCGTTGGACGTAGGATTGAAACCGAAAAAAAGTTCCCATCCCTTCGGAGCGGAGGGGGACAGGGAGAAGGGGGAAATGGTGACACCCGGGCTACAGAAACCGGGAGCGGGTGCCCTCGTTCGGCATCTCCTCGGAAGCTGCGTCTCTGTCGGGTCGGACAGGTCCGGTGCTTTGCGGGGCGGAGACAACTGCACTACCCGGTTTCGCTGTCGTTCGATTTGCCTTTGCCTATGTGGTCCTTTCTGACCGACCTCATCCGGACGCCCGATACGCCGCGGACGGTGGTGGTTCTGGACGAATCGGACACGGGGCCCCCGCGCCAGTACACCGTAACGCCCAAGCGGTTGCTGATCGCCTGGGGCAGCACGCTCCTCCTCGTGGGCCTCGTAGCGGTGGGGCTGGTTGTCTTTACCCCGATTCGCACCCTGATTCCGGGCTA
Organism: Salinibacter sp.; assembly: GCA_046498495.1. Taxonomy (GTDB): domain Bacteria; phylum Bacteroidota; class Rhodothermia; order Rhodothermales; family Salinibacteraceae; genus Salinibacter. Next base: position 7,205 of record JAWOAQ010000137.1, read on the forward strand.
TGGGACCGAGGAGCTTCGGGAAAATGCCCAACGCGCCGCCGTTCGGGTGTCCGCCCTGCAGGATTCTGTGGCGGTGCAGCGCCGGTACATCGAGCGCATTCAACAGCTAATGACGGGCCGGGTCGACTCGGCGGCGCAGGAGACCGGCCGCGAATCGTCGCGCTCTCTGCTCGGGGCGGCTGGGGGCGGGGGAGAAGAGGCCCCGGACGGCGCGGCGCGGCGGTCGGCCCAGGCGGAGGCCGCGGGGGGCGACACGCCCGAGCGTCCTCCCGCTACGGGACCCACCCGTCCTCCCGCGGCGCTTGAACTTCCGGCACGCCCCCCGGTCGACGGGGGCTTCCCCACACGGCCCTTCCAGGCCCAGGAGGCGCACTACGGCACCGATATTGCGGTATCGGAAGGCACTCGCATCCGGGCCATCGGTCCGGGGGTCGTCGTGCTGGCCGATTGGACCGAGGCGGGGGGGTACACCATTGCTGTCCAGCACGCGGAGGGCTATCTTTCCGTATACAAGCATAATGAGCAACTGCTCAAGCAGACGGGCGACCGCGTGGAGGCCCAGGAGGCCGTTGCGGTCAGTGGAAACACGGGAGAGATCACGAGTGGCCCGCACGTGCATTTTGAATTGTGGCGGAATGGGCTGGCACAAGATCCCCGCTCGTACGTCACCGGCTGGTAGCGTCCCGTGGAACCGGCCGACCGGGGGCGGCTGCGGCCGCCCTGGCATTGCATTCTTGAACGAAGGTTGCACCTTATGGGCCTTTTCGGCACATCATCCAACGAGACTGATTCGACACCCATGGCCAATCAATCGAGCGCCGCACAAGATCAAGTAAATCTCGTCGGGGAGGGAACCGTCCTCGAAGGCACCCTACGGGCAGAAAACGACGTGCGCACCAGCGGCCGCATCATCGGCACGCTTCGTGTGCGCGGGAAGGCAATCGTCGCGGACGGGGGAGCCGTCGAAGGAGAGATCTACGCCGTGAACGCAGATATCGCCGGGCACGTGGAGGGGGAAATCCACGTTGAGGAGCGCCTTGTCCTAAAGAGCAGCGCCCAGGTGGACGGCCGCATCGAGACCGATCGGCTGGTTGTGGAGGAGGGGGCCCAGTTCACGGGCGAATGCAAGATGGACGGATCCGTGTCGGTCGACGACGATGCGCCCGACGTTGGGGCGTCGTCGCGATCCCAACCGACGTTTGGGGCCGACGATGCGGCTCCGGAAGCTCCAGATCGGGACGCGGAAGAGCCGCGGTCCGGTGAAGCGGAAGAGCCTTCGGTGTAGACACGAACCGTCGCCGGATGCACTGCGCGTTGGGAAGACATCCGCGGCGTTCCCACGCTCCCTTGCCCCCGACCGCCCCGCTGCCATGACGGACCCCAGGGAGCCTCGGCCGGACGCCACGGACGATTCCTCCGGGGCGGAGGCGTCAGAGGATAAGGAGGCGCGATCCACCGACTGGTCGGCCTGGACGGCCACGCTTCGTGACATCACGCCGTACCTCGATTTGGGCTGGCGGCTAATGGGAGCAACGGCCGGGCCGCCCATCATCGGATACGCCGTGGACGTGGGGGCTGGCACCGGTCCCTGGGGACTTCTTGTTGGGGGCGGCATCGGCCTCGCGGGGGCGACACTACAACTGGTGCGGCTCAACGATGAGTTCACCCGGCCCCCGCGGTAACCAATACCCCGGGAACGTCTGTCTCTGACATTCTTTCATTTGCAATTCACCGCTTCTCATACGACCTCCACAACCTCTCCTCGTAGCTTCGTATCCGCACAATGGAAGAAAAATCGGCCGCGATCCTTTGGGTTTGATCTCGGACGCATGATGCCCCCATCTTGGTGGATTGCGGTGGGGATGGGGACGGGCATCGTGATCCTTCACGTGGGCATTCGCCTCGGCGTGCGCTGGTGGACCCGAGAGGCAGAGAGCATGCAGTTCGCGGTCCGTATGGAACTGGCCGGGATGGGGGGGCGCATGTTACTCGTGCTTGTGCTCACGGCACTCGTATTGTTGTATGTGCCGGTGCCGGCCGGGCCGTTTGTGGTTTCATTGATCGGGTTCCTACTGCTAAGCATCGCCGGGGAGGCTGTCCTTGTTTCCCGCCGCCTACACGATGGCTCGTCTCACGCGTAACCTAGACGTCCCGAACGTGTCATTTCCTGCCTTCGCCTTCATGTCGTCCTCCGCTGGATCTCGTCTCCGCGTCGCCATTCTCGCCCTCGCTCTGCTGAGTGGGGGGCTTTTGGCGTCGAGCCCGTCGGCACACGCCGCGGACGATGGGGACGGGGAGCTGACGCTCGACGCGATCGTCAGTGACGTTATCGTTGGGCACGCCGAGGATGGAAACTACCTGAACTTCGATCCCTTCGGCACCGTCGAGCTTCCCCGAATCATGGTGGCCCGGACCGCAGACGGGACGCTGACACTGGACGTGTACGGAAGCACGAAGGGGCTCCTCAAAGGGGGGGCGTACGGGCTCGCCCATGACGGGGAGGAGGGTGACCACGAGGAGGTTATCACCGAGGCGTCGGCCCTTCAAGAGGCGTTTGCCAGCAAGGCCCACCTCCATGGGGATCTTGTACGCACCGAGGGGTATGTAGTCGCCGACCTGTCGATTACGCGGCACTTCGTCTTCGGCCTACTGGCCATGGGCATCGTGCTGGGCCTCTTCATCGTTCTTGCCCAGCGGTACAAGCGAGGCGTGGGGCGCACCGAGGCGCCCCGAGGCGTCCTCCAGAACATGATGGAGCTCATGGTGGTGTTCATCCGTGACGAGGTGGCCAAGCCCAACATTCAGGGGGAGAAGTGGCGCACGTTCCTTCCGTATCTACTGAGCGCCTTCTTCTTCATCCTGATGGCCAACATCCTCGGGCTCGTTCCCTTTGCCGGGGCGGCGACCTCCAACATCGCCGTAACCGGGGTGCTTGCCATCATGACGTTCGCGATCGGCCTTGTCTACGGGTCGAAGGACCACTACAAGCACATGTTTTTGGGCCCGCCGGACGCGCCGTGGCCCATCCGGGTCATCCTCGTCCCGATTGAGCTGATCGGTATGGTCATGCGGCACCTGGCCCTGGCCATTCGTCTGTTCGCCAACATGATGGGCGGCTCGCTTATTATCTTCAGCCTCATTGGGCTCGTCTTTATCATGAACGTGCTCTTTGGGGAGGCGATGGCCTTCGGCACCAGCATCATTAGCATAGGATTCACCGTCTTCATCTTGCTGCTGAAGCTGCTGGTTGCCTTCATTCAGGCGTACGTGTTTACCATTCTCTCAGCGCTCTTCATAGGCATGGCCGTCGAAGAGCACGACCATGGGGAGCACGAGACGGCGGAGACACACGCCGGTGCGCCCGCGCATGCAGACGGGGCCCTGGAGGATCGGCTTGACGCGGTCGACGACACCGTCGACGAGGTCACCGAGCCCGCTCCGGCCTAACGCCCCGCCTCACGCTTTGCACGACTCCGAATCGCAACTGCGAATTTTCCCTTACAACCACAGGCTACTATGGACCCCGCTGCTCTCGCATACCTTGCCGCAGGCCTTGGCGCCGGCATCGTCGCACTCGGTGCTGGCATCGGAATTGGATGGCTCGCCAGTTCGTCAATGGACGGCGCGGCGCGCCAACCGGAAGCCGCCGGTGATATTCGAGGCCTCATGATTGTTTCCGCCGGCCTCATTGAGGGTGTGGCACTCTTTGCCCTCATCGTTTGCCTCCTGCTCGTCTTGCTCGCGTAGCCCCCACGACACCGCGCCGGTGCCCGGCCGCGGCCTTGTACGTGCTGAGGGCTGCCCCTTCGTGCACAGCCAGCCTCCCCTTCCCCCATGACTGAGGTCCTTGCTCAGAGCCTTGTCCGGCCGGACGTGGGGCTCATCTTCTGGAAATCCATTGCGTTTCTCATCTTTCTCTTCCTGCTCTACCGGTACGGGTGGGGCCCAATTACCGAGGCGATGGAAGATCGAGAAGAGGAAATTGAAAGCTCCATCCAACGGGCGGAGAAGGCCCTCGAAGAGGCCAAGGAGATCCAGTCTGAAAACGAAACGGCCCGCCGTGAGGCCGAACGGAAGGCCCAAAAAATTCTGCGTGAGGCGCGCGAGTCGGCCGAGGCGCTCCGAGAAGAGGAGCTCGCCGAGACCCGCAAGCGCATTCAGCAGATGCAGGAGCAAGCCCAGGCCGAAATTGAACGGGAGAAGCAGGCGGCCCTTCAGGAACTGCGCGACGAGGTGGCCGACCTGGCGATCGAGGCGGCCAGCAAAGTCGTAAAAGACGACCTGGACGACGACCGCCAGCGCAAACTCGTGCACGACTTCATCGATGACCTTCCGAAAAACTGACCGTTGATTCTCTGCACATCGCAGAGACAACGCGCTTTCCCTCATGAGCCAGCGCACGGTTGCCCGACGGTACGCCTCCGCCCTCGCCGAAGAGGCCCGCGCCTCCGGGATCCAGGAGGCGGTGGACGAAGACGCGAGGATGCTACGAAAAAGCATCGAGGACACCGGCCCGCTCGCACGATTTTTCGAAAGCCCCGTCATCCCGCAAGAGAAAAAGGAGGCGGTGCTTCAGTCGCTCCTGGCCGACCGGGTCGAGGGATTGACGCTTCGGTTTCTGCGGCTGCTGGTACGAAAGGATCGGGAGGTCCTGACGAAGGAGGTGCTCGACCAGTACCAGGTTCTGCGCGATGAGCAGCGCGGCATTGTCGATGCTCACGTGCAGGTGGCTCGCCCCCTCAGCGACGACGACCGCGAGGCGCTCGTGGAGGCCCTGGAGGCACATATCGGTGCGTCGATCCGGCTTCACGTGCAGGAAAACCTCGACCTCCTGGGCGGCATCGTCATCCGGATCGGCGACCAGGTATTTGATGGTAGCGTGCGCAATCAGCTATCCGCCCTGCGCGACCGGCTGCGCGAGTCGTCCCTGTCGGGCGCTCGGAGCGGCGACGGGGCCGCGGCCGACGTGTAGGAACGCCCACGTAGGAACGCCCACGCGCCGCCGCGGCGCGCTCCTTTCTGTCTGTTCTCGACCTTAGATTTTCCCTACCGCTTATGTCCAACGGCACAATCCGACCTGACGAAGTGACCGACGTCCTCCGCCGCGAGTTGGGCGGGTTCGAGGCGGAGGCCGAACAGTACGAGGCCGGCACGGTGTTGCAGGCTGGTGACGGCATTGCCACGCTGTACGGCCTGAGCAACGTGCAGGCCGGCGAACTCGTTGAGTTTCCCGAGCAGGAGGTGGAGGGAATGGTCCTCAACCTGGAAGAGGACAACGTTGGCGTGATTCTCTTCGGAGATGTCACCGCCGTCAGCGAGGGGGACGAGGCCCGCCGCACCGGGCAAATTGCGTCGGTCGGCGTCAACGAGAACATGCTGGGCCGCGTCATCGACCCGCTCGGGCGTCCGCTCGATGGTGAGGGCCCCATTGAGGGCGACAAGATGACGCTCCCGCTTGAGCGGAAGGCGCCGGGCGTCATCTACCGTCAGCCGGTCGAGGAGCCGGTACAGACCGGCATCAAGGCGATCGACTCGATGATTCCGATTGGGCGGGGCCAGCGCGAACTCGTGATTGGCGACCGCCAGACCGGAAAGACGGCCGTCCTCATCGACACGATCATCAATCAGAAGAAGACACACGAGGCGGAGGCCGAAAGCGGCGATCCGCTGTACTGCATCTACGTGGCGGTGGGGCAGAAGGACTCAACCGTCGCGCAGGTGAAGCGGGATCTGCAGCGCAACGGAGCGATGGAGCACACCGTCATTGTGAATGCCTCGGCCTCCATGCCGACCCCGCTGCAGTACATTGCACCGTTCGCCGGGGCCTGCATCGGCGAGTACTTCCGCGATACGGGCCGCCATTCGCTCGTCTGCTTCGACGACCTCTCGAAGCAGGCCGTTGCCTACCGCGAGCTCTCCCTCCTGCTGCGCCGTCCGCCGGGACGTGAGGCATACCCGGGCGATGTGTTTTACCTCCACAGCCGTCTGCTCGAACGCGCCGCCAAGATCATTAATGATGATACGGTGGCCTCGCAGATGAATAATCTGCCGGAGCCGCTGCAGGACGAAGTGGAGGGCGGAGGATCGCTCACCGCTCTGCCGGTGATTGAGACGCAGGCGGGTGACGTATCCGCGTACATCCCGACGAACGTGATTTCGATTACCGACGGCCAGATTTATCTGGAGACGGACCTCTTTAACTCCGGAATCCGCCCGGCCATTGATGTCGGAAACTCGGTCTCGCGCGTTGGGGGCTCGGCCCAGATTGGGGCGATGAAGGACGTGGCGGGAACCCTACGCATCGATCTCTCGCAGTACCGGGAACTGGAGGCGTTTGCCAAGTTCGGCTCCGACCTCGACGCCTCCACGCAGCGCCAGCTCAACCGCGGTGAGCGCCTGGTTGAGATCCTGAAGCAGGATCAGTTCTCGCCGGTGCCGGTCGAGGAGCAAATCGCCATCATTTACGCGGCCATCAACGGCCATCTGGATCCGGTTCCAGTGGACGACATCGAGGACTTCGAGGAAGAGTTTATCGAACGCATCCGCCTCCGCCACGAGGGGGTTCTCCAGTCCATCCGGGAGACCAGAGAACTGAGCGACGAAGCTACAGAGGTCTTCGAGCAAGTCGCCGCCGACCTCACCGACGTGTACAGCGAGGAGGAGGACGAAGAGGCTGAGGACGTGCTTGCGTAGCGGCTGTGATTGTCTGCTTCGAAGATCGTTCGCTCCTGAAATACAGCGGCGGATTTTGGAAGAGGGAGTGTCGTATTGCGTGTTTCGTATTCTGTCGCGTCGCCTCGGACGTCAACGCAAAACGAAATACGCAATACCCATGGGACTGAATGGTCATCCTGCGAGGAAGGCTTCTTCTCTGGTTTAATCGTTATCTACATACCCAGTCGTCTGAGTCATGGCGAACCTTCGCGACATTCGCAACCGGATCGACTCGGTTGAAAACACGAAGCAGGTGACCCGTGCCATGAAGATGGTGGCGGCGGCCAAGCTGCGGCGGGCGCAAGAGCGCATCTTCGAGACCCGGCCCTACGCGTACAAGATCCGGGAATTGCTGGAGCACCTGAAGGACGAGCTTGACCCGACGGTCCACCCGTACTTTCAGGCCCCGGAGGAGGCCACCGGGACCCTGATCGTCGTTATCACCGCGGACCGTGGGCTGTGTGGGGCGTTCAACAGCAACGTGATTAGCAGGGCCGAGCGCGTCGTCGAGCAGGAGAAGAACGCGGGCCGAAGCGCGGACGACGTGTATCTTCTCTGTGTGGGGGAGAAGGGAAAACGACACTTTCAGAAGCGCGATCATCGTCTGGTGGGAGACTACCAGGGGGTTTTCGACGACCTGGCGTTTGGGGTGGCCAAGCAGATTGTTCAAGATGCCGTCGAAGGGTTTGAGCGGGAGATTTGGGGAGACGTGCGGGTCGTCTACAACGAGTTCAAAAACACGATTACGCAGAACCAGATTGCGGAGCCGCTCCTCCCCATTCCGGAGGAACGCTTTCAGACGCCGGTAATGGAAGAGGAGGCCAATCGGTTTGAGCTTCCCCAGAATGGGCAGGCGATTGACTATCTCTTTGAGCCGGACGCCCGCACGCTGCTCGACGAACTCGTGCCACGGTTTCTGTACTACCAGGTGTGGCGGGCCCTGCTGGAGTCGAACGCTTCCGAGCAGGGAGCGCGCATGGTGGCGATGGACAACGCGACCGAGAACGCCGAGGAGATGATCGAAGATTTGACGCTGGAGTACAATCGGGCGCGGCAGAACGCCATTACGATGGAGCTCCTCGACATTGCCAGCGGCGCGGAGGCGCTCGACGAGTCCGGATAGCGTCACGCAACATTGTAGAACGAGCAGCATACGTATAAAGCGTACGGAGAGGTGGCCGAGCGGTCGAAGGCGCTCCCCTGCTAAGGGAGTAAACGGGCTCATACCCGTTTCGGGGGTTCGAATCCCCCCCTCTCCGCCGCTGGGCCGGTCCCGATGTCGTTCGGGACGGGCCTTTTCTGTTTGGGCGCCATGCGTAGCGCCGTTCCTTCGACCACTTCCGACGGGTCTCCCAATGGCCGTGTCTTGTCCCGATTGCCCAACGGTCGCGATCGCAGGGGCGACTGGATTTATCGGCACGGCCGTGCGGCGGGCGCTGCGGGGAGACGCCCACGTTGTGGGGCTTACGCGCTCTCCTGTGCGTGCCCGCGTCAACGCGGATCGCCACGAGGCGGAGACGTGGCGGCACTGCGATCTCTTTGATCCCCACGCAGTGCGGGCCGGGCTGGAGGGGGCCGACGTCGCAATCTACCTCGTTCACTCCATGCATCCGACGTCGCGGCTCACGCAGGCCCAGGTGGCCGATCTCGACCTGCTCCAGGCCGACAACTTTGCGCGGGCCGCGGCGGCGGAGGGCGTTGAACAGATCCTGTACCTCGGCGCCCTGGTGCCGACGGACGAGACAACCCTGCCGCCCCGCCTCCGCAGCCGACAGGAGATTGAGCAGGCCCTGGGGGCCGCCGGCGTGCCTGTCACCACGCTCCGCACCGGCTTTATCGTAGGGCCGGGAGGCACGTGGCTCCGCCTCCTGCTCAATCTGGTGCACCGGCTGCCGGTGATGCTGCTGCCGGCCTGGACCGAAGCCACCACTCAACCCATCGCGCTTGACGACATCGTGCGGGGCCTTCTCCACTGCCTGGGACGGCCGGAGACCTACGGGCGCACCTACGACGTGGGCGGTCCAGAGCGGATGACCTACCGCGATCTGCTGACTCGCACGGCCGACGTCCTGGGCCTGCGGCGCCCCATGGCCACGGTGCCGTTTGATGCCCCGGAGCTCTCGAAGCTGTGGGTGCACGTGTTTGGGGGGGTGCCGTGGGCCCTCGTCAGTCCCATCGTCGACAGCCTCCGATACCAGGCCGAAGTCCAGTCCAATCCGCTGCAGGAAGCGCTCGTGGCCGAGGCGACCTCTTTTTCGAAGGCCCTTGCCGCGTCGGTGGACGCGGACGGGCGCCCGTTGCCCAACCCCCGAGACGATCTCCGGGACCGCGACGACGCTGAGATCCAAGCCCAGAGCGTCGCGCGGTCGGTGCAGCGCATGCCGTGTCCGCCCAGCTTTGACGCGCGCGACGTGGCCCTGGAGTATCTGCGGTGGCTGCCCCGGCTGGGGTGGCCCTTGCTTCAGGTGCGCGTGTCGCAGCGGCGCGTGGCCCGCTTCCAGATCCGGCCGACGGGGCACACGCTCCTCACGCTCCAGTTCGCCGACGATCGCAGCCCGCAGGGGCGTCAGGCCTTTTACGTGACCGGCGGACTGCTGGTCGACGACGCGGCGCCGCGCACCGGCCGTCTCGAATTCCGCCAAGCCCTTGACGGCCGCACGGTGCTCGCCGCCGTGCACGACTTTTCGCCGCGGCTCCCGTGGCCGGTCTACAATGGCACTCAGGCCCTCGTCCATCTTCTCGTCATGCACCGCTTCCGGCGCCACCTCGCCCGCCTGTCGGACGAGCAGACGGGCCTGCAAGCCCCAGTGACCGCCTCCACCGATCCGCGCACGATCGAATAGCTCGCCCGATCGCAAGGTCATGCCCACGGCTGTAGATCCTGTCCTTACCGACGAGCAGGCCGCCGCCTACGACGAGGTTTACGATCGCCTGGCGCGGGGGGAGCGCTTTACCGGCCTGCGCGGCTATGCAGGCACCGGCAAGACCTTTCTTATAAGCCGCCTCGTCGAACAGCTGGTGGAAGAGGACGGCACTGTGACGGTCTGTGCCCCCACCCACAAAGCTGTCCAGGTGCTGAGCGAAGAGCTCGGCGAGGTGCCCGTTCAGATGCAGACGCTCCACTCTTTTCTGGGCTTGCGCCTCCAGCCGACGAACGAGGGCGAGTACGAACTGGTGGCTGATGAGGCGCGCGACTTCAGCGAGGGCATCGTCATCGTCGATGAGGCGTCGATGGTGGGGCGCGAGGAGTGGCGTCACATCCAAGACGCGCCGTTCTGGGTCCAGTGGCTCTTCGTCGGAGATCCGGCCCAGCTTCCCCCGGTCAACGAACCCCCCTCCCCTGCGCTTGACGTGCCGGGCCCAACGCTGGAGACGATCCACCGCCAGGCGGCCGACAATCCCATCCTGGACCTCGCCACGCAAATCCGAAAGCGCACGGACGAGCGGTTCGAGGGGACATTCGAGGATGGCCAGGGCGTCGCCATCACGGATAATCGAGCGGACTTCCTGGAGAGCGTCCTCCGTGCCTTCGAAACGGAGGCCTTTGCCGAGGATGCCACCCACGCCCGGGTCCTTGCCTACCGGAACAGAACCGTCCGCCGCTACAACCGCAACATCCGGTCGGCCCGCTACGGCCCCGACGCCGACCGGTTTGTGGAGGGGGAATGGCTGGTGGCCACCGAGACGTGGTTCCACGAGGGCGTCCCCCGCCTGACGAACAGCGAGGAGGTGCGGGTGAAGACGGCGACGGTCGATACGTTCGAGGCCGATGACCAGAGCGAGTGGACGACCTGGAAGCTCAAGGTGCGCACGCCGGGACGGGGCCTTGCGCGCACCGTCTATGTGTTGCACGAGGACGAGCGCGACCGGTACGAGGAGGCCCTGGAACGGCGACGGGAACAGGCCAAGGAGGATGGGTCGAAGTGGGAGCGATTTTTTGCGCTCCGAGAGCGCTTTGCCCGGGTCGATTACGCCTACGCCTCTACCGTCCACAAGGCCCAGGGCTCCACGTTTGATACCGTCTTTGTCGATCACCGCGATCTGCAGGCCTGCCGGGGCGACGAACGGCAGGCTCTGCTCTATGTGGCAATCACACGCCCGGCCCGTCGTCTCGCCCTTCTGGTCTGAAGGGTGACGGGAGGGAAGCGGCTCATCAGGGGACCCCATCAAGAACGGATGGCAGTGTGATCTCCGGTTGATTGGGCGTTAAGTGAATGTGAAGCGACACCCGGCTTGACGTAGGTCAAAGACACCCCGAGGGGGCACGCATAGATTGGGAGCGCATCCGATATTGAATCACCGCTCCCAAATCCTATGCGCACCCTTCCCTTCGTCGTATTCCTGGCCCTGAGTCTGGTGGCGTGCGGCGGCTCGGACTCGTCGTCCGACACGGCCTCCTCCGAATCGTCGAACGAGACAAGCACCGAGCAGGCGGCCAGTTCTGACGAGGTCGACCAGACGGTCACCCTGCAGCCGCAGGGCAATGAGATGAAGTACAAGCAGACGGAGTTTACCGTTGCCCCGGGCGAGACGGTGCGGCTCGTCTTCGAAAATGTTGCCTCGTCCCCCTCGATGGTCCACAATGTCGTGATCATCACCTCGACGGAGGATGCGGTATTTGAACGCGTCGGGGAGGCCGGCGCCCAGGCCGGCACCAACGAGGACTACGGCTACGCCTGCACCGATCTGGGGCCCCACTTCGCCCAGGTCGTGCCCGCGGACATCATCGATCCGATTGAGGTGCACAAGCAGGAAAATAACGACCACCCCGAGGCGCGTTGGGACCCGGAGAATACCGGCCAGACGCGGACCAGCGACGGCGTGGAGGTCCACATGGTCTCGAAGCGGAGCCAGTACTTCCCGGATCAGATTGAGGCCCAGGAGGGCGACACGGTCACGATTCATCTGACGAACGTTGAGCAGGTGTCGGACATGATCCACGGCTTCGGGGTTGCCGAGCATAATATGAACGTCGTTGTGACGCCTGGGGAAACGAAGACGATGGAGTGTACCGTCGACGAGACCGGCGTCTATCCGTTCTATTGCACCAACTTCTGCTCGGCACTCCATCAGGAGATGCAGGGGGATCTGGAAGTTCAGCCGAGCTAACCGCGGATGGGTGTGCGTGAGTATGCGGGGATGGGAGTGTGGGAGACGGGTCACTTGAAAGAAACACCCACTCCCAAACTCCCAAACTCCCATACTCGTACGTCTGAACTCACAAACGCCCACACGCACAACTGCAGACCCGCAGATGCTTGATTTCATCAACCGCATTCCAGATCTGGCAGACCGGCCGATTCCCAACCGGGGACGGCTCCTGATGGTCGCTGGGGCGGTCCTGCTTGCCATCTCCATCTTCCTCCCGTTGTGGCAGATTCATCTGGTGGCCCCCCAGTACCAGGAGGGCCTTGATTTGTACATCCACAGCCACAAGCTGGAGGCGGGGAACGAGGGCCAGGACCTGAAAGAGATCAACAACCTGAACCACTACATCGGCATGGCGCCGATCGAAGAGGAAGACTTTGCGGAGATGACCTTCATCCCGTTCCTCCTCGGTGGATTTGCGCTTTTGGCCCTGCGGGCGGCCTTCTTTGCCACGGTCCGCACCGTGATCGATACGCTGGTGCTGTTTGTGTACTTCGGGGCGTTTTCGATGTGGCGATTCTACTACCAGTTGTACACCTACGCCCACAACCTGGACCCGCAGGCGCCCATGGACATCGATCCCTTCACCCCGATGCTAATTGGCAAGAAGGAGATTGCCAACTTCGACCAGTACAGCGTCCCACGCGAGGGGTCGGCCCTCCTGCTCCTGGCAACGCTGTGCTTTGTCGGGGCCATTTGGGTCGGCCTTCGATCCAAGCAGGGCGCGGATGAGGAAAGCGCCTCGTGATCCGGCGCCGACGGGCCGTGGACCCCGCGGCCCCTCAGCGCAGGTGATGGGCGACAGACTACGCATCGTCTTTGAACGTCTGCACGCGACCGAAGAGGTCGTGCGGGCCCCAGATGCCGCTGCGCAGGCACTCAAGCTGCACGATCTGGCTGTGATCCACGAAGAGGTTGACCTCCGGGCCGTAGTTCTGGATGTACCAGGGGAAGACGTGCGGGTCGGCCGCCTCGAACATCAGGTTCTCCAGGCCCAGCTCGTCGATGAACCGGGCGGGGATGCCGGTCCGCATTTCGGGGACGTTCTCGGTGATGCCCTCGCTCTCGATCATCACCTGGTAGACGCCCGCGTCGATGAAGCGCCGGGCCTGCGCGATGGCCTGCGACGGGTCCTGCTGGCCGATCTGCTCCAGCTCCTCGGTCGTCGTTGCGCCGCCGCCCGCGCCGTGCTGGATGCCGACCTCGGGCTTGGCCTTCAGGCCCGCCGCCTGCACGGCCTCGATGAGGCGCAGCCAATCGTCCGTGGGCAGTGTGATGAAGCCGGCCGAGATCTCGATCACGTCGAAGCCGAGTCGGGCGCACTCGTTGATGTACTGGTGCACCGCGTCCTCGCCCTGCGTGAGCACGTACTCCATGAACCCGCCCGTGGAGACGAGAACGTCGTGCTTGTGGGCGAGGTCGAGCAGGGCCTGCACCTCCTCCTCGGGCATGAGGCTAAAGGAGCCGCCGGCAAACTTGAGGCTGTCAACGTAGTGGCCCATCGTCGAGAGGACGTCGTCGAGATAATTCGGGCCCATGACGCTGTAGTAGGGGCCGCGAATCTCAGTGACGCCCGTTGAGCGGGGCTTCTCGCCGCGGTCGTTGAGGTCCAGAAATTGGAAGGCGCGTCGGGGGTCGCCGGTGACGTCGGTAGACATGGTGACTTGGAGGGTTGTTGATTAGATGGCGAGAAAATGGTCGATCTTTGGGAGTTCCCTTCTTCACGTCGTGAATCGTGATACGTGAATCGTGATATGTGACCCGTGAAGGGAAATCAGCCCCGTCTCGGAGCTCACGTCCCACGGTTCACTCTTCATGAATCACGCCTCACGAATCACGCCTCAGGCGTCTCCACCTTCGCGAGGAGATCGAAGAGGTCGTTTGCCGGGAGCGTCTCCAGCTGTTCCACGGCGCTGATGATCTCGTCGCGGAGTGCGGCGTCGGTGTACGGTTCGGCCAGGCGTGCAAACTTCTCCGAGACGGTGTCCCAGCTCATCGGCTTCGTGTGGAAGCCCTCGTAGTCCTCCTTGTGGATTTCGTAGACCTCCCCGTTGGCGTGGATGCGGAGGTCGCACACCATGTGGTCGGGGAAGCGGGCGCTGTAGTCGGGATTCTCGGTGACCTGGATGTTGCGGAGGAGCGACTGCACGTCGTCG
>JAWOAQ010000170.1:0-7595 GCA_046498495.1 Salinibacter sp.
CGGCCACCGAGATCGGCCGCATCAGCGGCATGCTCTCCGACGTTGAGGCCATCACGACCCCACTGCTCGCGCAGATGGACCGCTTTGCCCGGCTGTTGGCCATCGTGATCGTCGGCGTCGCGGCGGCCGTGTTCGCCTACGGGCTCTGGGGGCAGGGCCGCGCCGTCAAAACACGTTTCCATCCAGAATCAGCGAGATAAGAGAAATCATTCCGACCAACTCCCCTTTGTCCTCCACCGGAGCCCGACGGATCTTGGACCACCCTTCGCCCCCAGCAGGACCGGCCCGATTCGACCACCGCCTACGACACCACCTGGACCGAGCAGTCGGACGCCCGGCCGCCCGAGGGCCTGGAGCGCGTGATGCTGCCCGACGGCAAAATCTATGTCGTCCTGGCCGTCGTCCTGATCATCTGGGCCGGCGTGGTCGTGATGGTGTTTCGGACGGATCGTCGCATCGACCGGCTGGAACGGGACCTCGACCAGGACATTCCAGAAGACCCGGCGTAGCCCCTATGGTTGTGACACTCACCCCCTCCTTTCTCCCATGAAGAAAAAAACCCTTCTCGGCCTCGTGGCCATGATCGGCTTTGCGGGCGTCCTCCTCTTTAATTTTGGGAGCCAAGTGGGGGGATACATGAACTTCGAGCAGGCATCGGCCAGTGAGGCGCGCGCGCACGTCGTGGGGACCTGGGCCGAGGACCGCCCCACGGAGTACGACCGGGCCGATAATGTCTTTACGTTCTACATGCGCGACGAGTCGGGCACGGTCCGCAAGGTGCGATACGAGAACCCGAAACCGGCCAACTTCGAAGAGGCCGAGCAGGTGGTCGTGGAAGGCCACGCCGACGGGTCCGCGTTCCAGGCCGAGAGCATTCTCGTGAAGTGCCCCTCGAAGTACAACGAGGAGAAGGGGCTTCAGCAAAACACTGCCGAGGCGTCCGCGCAATCCGGCACTACGCAACCGTAACCGCCCGCCTGCTTCCTGTGTGTCGGCCGTGCGTCCTCGCGTTGCTTTCGGTTCTTGCTCTCGGCTGCATGTCTTCCCCCAATACCTCGTCCTCGCCGGACGCTCCCTCTTCGCAGGAGGTGCCGCTCGCCCCGTGTCCTGAGACCCCGAACTGCGAGCGGGCCGAGCGCACGTATTCGGTCCGTCCGGATGCTCTATTCCAGGCTGCGCAGACGGCCCTCGAATCGCTAGGCCCGGTCGAACTTCGGGTCCACACTGAGGATCAGCAGGCCTCGGCGGTCGTGCGCGTCGCCCTCCTCTTTAAGGACGATGTGGACGTGGCCGTCGTGCCCCAGGACGATGGCAGCACACTACACGTCCGCAGTGCCAGCCGTGTCGGCTACAGCGACCTTGGAGTGAACCGGCGACGGGTGGACCGACTGTTTCGGGCCGTCGACGAGGCCCTACCGTAGCGCTTCCCCAGAGGTACAGCCCTACAGGTACAGCGTCGTGGCGATCATAAAGTAGATGGCGAGGCCGAGGATGTCGTTCAGGGTCGTCACGAACGGTCCCATGGCGCTGGCCGGGTCGATGCCGAGCCACGTGAGCACAAACGGAATCAGCGCGCCGTTGGTCGTCGCCACGAGGCTGACCGAGAGCATCGTCAGGCCGAGCGTGGCCACGAGCATGCCGACATTTCCCATGCCCAGGGCCGCCACGGTCCCACACAGGAGCGCCGCCACCACCAGGCCGTTCAGCGCCGCGACGGCCATCTCTTTACCGATGCGCGTAAAGGCATCCGACATCCAGAGCTCTCCGGAGCCGAGTCCCTGCACGGCGATCGCTGCGCTCTGGACGGCGGCGTTCCCGCCCATCGCGGTGACGATGGGGATGAATGTGGCCAGCACAACGGCCTGCTCCAGGGTGGCCTCGAACGCCCCGATGACGGTGCCGGAGAGGCCCGAGCCCACGAGGCCCACGACGAGCCAGGGCAGCCGCCCGCGGCTGACGTCAACCACCGTATCGGCAGCTTCCTCGTCCCCGGTAAGGCCACTCATCAGCTGCATGTCCTCCTCGGCCTCATCCCGGATCACATCGACCACGTCGTCGATCGTGATGCGGCCCATCATCCGCCCCGCGTCGTCTACGACGGGGACCGAGACGAGGTCGTATCGTTGCACAATTTGGCCGACCTGCTCCTGGTCGACCTCGATGGGAACCGAGACGAAATCGGTCTCCATGACCTCCCGAACGAGAACAGTGGCGGGGGACAGCAACAGTTGCTTGAGAGACACGACGCCGACGAGCCGGCCGTCGTCGTCCACCACGTAGGCCGTGTAGATCTCGTCGATATCGTCGGCATACTGGCGGACCGCCTGGGTGGCTTCCCGCAGGGTGGCATCCGGTGCGATGGCGACATATTCCCGCGCCATGAGCCCCCCCGCCGTTTCCTCCCCGTACTCCAGGAGCTCCGTCAGATCCTCGGTGTCCTCCAGGTCCGGGAGCACCTGCAGGGCCACCTCGTCGGGAAGATCCGCGAGGACATCAACGGCATCGTCGGTGTCGAGGGCGTCGAGGAGGCGGATGAGTTCAGATTCGGAGAGGCCCTCCAGGATTGTGCGTCGCTGCACGTCATCGCTCTCGGCAAGGGTGCCGCTCGCCAGGCTCGGCGGGAGCCACCGGAAGAGATGACGGGCCTCGTGGTCGGGCAACCGACGGAGAAGCAGTGCCACGTCGGCCGGGTGCAGATCAGCCACCAGGTTAAGCACCATGCCGCGCTGCTCCTCGTTGAGCAGCGTGACAATGTCTTCAACGACCGAGTCATCGAGCTCCAGGGCCCCGCCGGGCCGGGCCTCTTCGGGGACGGAGGCAGGAGGAACGGACTCTGGAGACGACGACGTCGACATGCCGGCGAGGGAACACGGTGGCTGCGGGGCAAACGAACATGGGTCCTGCGGACCGCTTGTTCGCTACGGGTGCTCGACCGGCTCGGTTCGCGCGTTGAGGTGCCGGGCCGCTTCCGCGAAGTCCTCGGGCGCGAGGGCCTCGGCCCGTTTCCGATTCCAGCCGTGCGGAAGGTCGACGCCCTGGTCCTTGACCCACGCGCTCAGGCTGTTTCGGAGCATCTTGCGTCGCTGCTGGAAGGCCGCCCGTACATAGGGCCGCACGTCGTCCAGGGCGAGGTCCGCCGGGGCATCCGCACTGGAAAACGTGACGCGCACCACAGCGCTCGACACGTCCGGCTGCGGCGCGAACACCTGCGGCGGCACCGAGAATGCCAGTGTGGGCGCCGCAAAGAGTTGAAGAAGGACGCTAAGGATTCCGTACCCTTTGGTCCGGGGCGTCGCCACCAGCCGCTCGGCGACCTGCTTCTGCATCGTGAGCACCGCCTCCGCCACGTGCTCGCGGTGTTCCAGAAGGGCGAACAGGATCTCGGTGGTCAGGTAGTACGGCGTGTTGCTGATCACGTACAGCGGCCCCTCCGCCTCCGTCGCGAGCGCGGCCCAGTCGGTCGAACGCACATCCTGCTCGCGCACGTCGAGCGACGGGTGGGTCTTCCGAAGGACCTTGACGGCCCGCTCGTCGATCTCGATTGCGACGAGGCGACTGTACTGCTCGGCCAGGAGACCGGTAAGCTCGCCGGTGCCCGCCCCAATTTCTACGACAGGGGCGTCGGACGGCGCCTGCAGGGTGCGCACGATCTTCTCGGCCATGTTTGGGTCCTGCAAGAAATTTTGGCCGAGGCTCTGCTTGGGGCGAAACGGGACACGTCCGGGCATGAGATGGGGGGGCGAACAGAAACAGAACGTACACCCCGTTCAACGCACGTGCTTGCGGCGGTTTCGGACGTAGTCCTCAAAGAGAAAGGAGCCGAGGTCATCGAGTTGGGCGTAGTAGGCACGCCCCCGATTGGCCTCCGTCAGTTTGCGCACGAAGTCTTGCAGTCCAGGATCGCGGGCAATCATGAAGGTCGTAATCGTAATGTCCTGCCGCCGGCAGATCACGGCCTCGTCGAGCACCTTGTTCACGATCTTCTGGTCCAGCCCATAGGCGTTGCGATACATCTGGCCGTTTTCGATGTGGCAGCTGGGCTTCCCGTCGGTGATCATGAAAATCTGCTTGTTGCGGTTGTTGCGACGGTGGAGGATATTCCGTGCCCGCTGCAGCCCCGCGCGGGTGTTCGTATGATACGGCCCCACGTTTAGGTACGGCAGATCCTCCACGTCGATCTCCCACGCATCGTCCCCGAACGCGACGATGTCGAGCGTATCATTCGGGTACTTCGTCATGATGAGCTCGGACAGTCCCATCGCCACCCGGCGGGCGGGCGTAATGCGATCCTCCCCGTACAGCACCATGGAGTGGGAGAGGTCCACCATAAGCACCGTGGCCATGGTGGCGCGGTGATCGGTCTCGTGGACCTGAAAGTCGTCTTCGGTGAGGTGCCAGTCGTCCCCCACCCCGCTACGACGAAAGGAATTGGAGAGGGTGCCCGTCATGTCCAACTGCGAGACGTCGTCTCCAAACTGCCAGTCGCGCGTCTCCGGGCGGCGTTCATTGTTTTTGCCCTTGTGCGGGGTGCGGTGGTCGCCATCGCCGTGCTTGCGCAGCTCCCCGAAGATCTCCTCCAGGGCCGACTGCCGGAGGGACCGCTCGGCCTTCCCAGTAATCTGGACCGTTCCGGAGGCCTCGTCTTCTTCGAGGTAGCCCCGCTTTTTGAGCTCCTCAATGAAATCGTCGAGGTCCTGGTCGTGCCCGGCCGTCAAATCGTGCTGCTCGTCGAGATGACGCATCCAGTCGAGCGCTTCCTCGGCGTCTCCGGCCGTATGCTCCAGAAGCTTCTCAAACAGATCCATCAGGTCCTCAAACAGTGGCTTCTGACGGCCGTGCCGGTCCGGATCCCACTCAAGATACCGAAGACGCATGGGTAGACGGTCGAATTGCTATAATAACTATGGGAGACAGCGTACGCCGGGACGCGCGACGTTGTTTGGGCCCACGGGCGGCCGCGTGTTCTGCTGCCGTTACGAATAGGGCTCGTCGAGGTATTGCTCGGCACGGTCGTGGGCATCCACCGGGTCGTCCAGCTCCAGGACGTGCCGGTAGTGCTTCTTCGCCAGCGCCCGACGGTCCATGGCATCGTGCGTCATTCCCTGGTACAACAGAGCGAGGATGCGGTATCGGTTGTCCTCGATATCCCGGTTGGTCAGGCGCTGCACACGCGTGAAGTGGTCGAGGGCCTGCTCGTAGTCGTTTCGGCGGAGCCGGTCCCGTCCCAGGTAGTAGTGGGCGATTTCTTCCATGTGCGCATTGTACCCCGCCTCGTCGGCCGCTGCCCGCTCCACCACGGATGCAAACACCCGCCGGGCCTGGTCCCATCGCCCCCACCGCGCGTGAATCTGGCCCTCGAAATTGTGGAAGTAGGGGTTCGCCGGGTGGCGTTCGCGGAGGCGGCGGACATACCGGCGGCTCGTCTGGTAGTCCTCCTCGTACAGATAGTAAATTTGGGCGAGGTAGTAGATCGCCTCCGTCTGTACGTAGTGCCCGTTCTCCGCCGTCTGGCGGAGAAACCGCAGACCGCGTTCTTTGTCGCCGTCCGGCATCATCCACGTGAACGCCTTGGTGGCCGGATACTCGTCCTCCAAAATGGCGGCGTAGTAATCGTACAGGCCCTTGCCAAACACGTAGTCGCCGCCGTCCGTGGGGGCCTCCTCAGCCACAGTGCGGGCATATTTGATGGCGGTGCGGCCGTTGCGAATGGCCTTGAGCCAGTTGCTGCGGTTGGAGGCCAGCCGGGCCTTAAACCCGTGTGCGGCCGCCTTAAAGAGCTGGGCGTCGAAGTGATCTTCGTCCTCGTCGAGCAGTTCGTCGCATCGATCAATGACCTCGTCCATCTGCTCGAAAAACGCCTCGTCGTGGGAGGGGTCCGTCAGGTCAAGCATGATGGTCCACCACAAGTTGAGGCCCTGCAAGAAGGGCCCGACCGGGTGCTCTGGGTGGCGCTGATCGATCTCCCGGAAAATGGCCCGGGCCTCGTCGGACTGCATGTTGTAAAGCAGATCAAGCCCTCTCTTCCCCTCTTCCCGCACAAAGGGCTCCCGCAGAACGGTAGTGGGGGCCTCGTCTTCCGTTGCAGGCGTCTGCGCGAAGGCCGTTGTTCCGCTGCTCGCTACGACAAGAAGTAGAACGACCATTCCGGTCGTCGCCCAGCGTATCATTCGGTTGGCGGAATTGCGAGCACGCAGCGGACCCGGGCAAACCTCCGGCTCCGAGGGGCTGTTCCGGTCCCTCCACACCGATTATTCGGGGCTCCCGCTCTTCAGTCCCCCCAAGCTCTTCTCGGCCAGGAGGTTCACGTCATACGTCCGCACGCGGCCGTTTTGCTCGCGATGGCGGCGCTGGGCAATCTCGATGAGTCGCTCCATCAGTTCGTCGAATGGGACGCCGGACGGCTTCCAGAGATAGAACGAAAAGGAGCCGGGAATGGTGTTGATCTCGTTGAAGTAGAGGGTATTGGTGGCCTCGTCGATGATAAAGTCGATGCGAACCACACCGGCGCACTCGAAGAGATGGAAGAGGCGAACGGCGAGCCGCTGAATCGCCTCCGTCCGTTCGTCCGAAAGCTCGGCCGGCACGATCCGGTCCAGGGACGCCATGCCGCCGGGCGACTCTCCCCCGGTCTTGGCCCCGTTCCCTTGTTTCGCGCCGCCTGCCTCGTCCCGCATGTACTTGTCCTGGAAGCTGAGGACCTCCTCCTCATCGGACGGGAGGGGCTCTTCGAGTACGCTGGGGGTCGCCGTGTGGGCATCCCCAAGGACCGAGCAGTTGACTTCGCGGAGGGCATCGACGGCTCGCTCCACCACAATCTTATCGTCGTACCGAAAGGCCTCCTCGATGGCCGCGTCGAGCGAGGCGCGGTCGTCGGCGCGGGCGATTCCGATGGATGAGCCACAGCGGGCGGGCTTGACAATCATGGGGTAGCCGACCTCCTCCTCGCATCGGTCCAGGCCGTCCTCCTCGTTGTACGCCCATTCGCGTTCACGGAGCGCGACAAAATCGACGACGGGAATCCCGGCCTCCCGGCACAGCCGCTTCGACATCACCTTGTCCATGCCAAGGGCCGACCCGAAGACGCCGGTGCTGGTGTAGGGCACGTTGAAGGTTTCACACAGCCCCTGCAGCCCGCCGTCCTCACCGGCCCCGCCATGCAGTCCCAGCAGCATCACGTCCACGGGGATGCGGCGGCGCGGTCGGGCAAATCGCTGGAACGCCCCTGCGGTCCGGTCCTCAACCACCTCCAGGCGCCCGTGCGGGGTGGGGGCCAGGGCCACGGGCACGGCCTCGTCGAGCACGGACTCGAGGTCCTGGTACGTGTTGATCTCCAAGAGCGGATCGCCCGTATACCACCGGCCGTCTTTTGCAATGTAGAGGGGAACGGGCCGGTAGCGATCGCGGTCGAGGGCCGCGGCGGCCTGAAGCGCAGAGATGATGGACACCTCGTGCTCAGGGGCCACGCCCCCGAGGGCCACGCCGACATTCAGACGATCGGTGGACAAGGTCAGTGCTGGGGCTGCGAGCGAGAGCAATAGCGAATGTGAGCCGTCACCGCCCGACCGATCCCGCGGCCGAGGACGAGCGCCCGTCCA
>JAWOAQ010000194.1:0-15511 GCA_046498495.1 Salinibacter sp.
GCCCGCTGCGCCCGGCCCCCAGATCGCCTGGACGAGCCTCCCGCGCGAGGATCACCTCACGGCGGTAGCGACGATCCTCGCGGCGATCGAGGCGGGCGCGGTCTGCCAGGTTCATGTGTCGTGTCTTTTCGTCAGTCCCATTGCTGAGATGTGCCGTTTTACCCCCCTCCTTGTCGTTGCCATGCTCGGCCTTGTCGTCGCCGGCGCGCCCCCTGTGCAGGCGCAGTATGCGAAGGATTCGCTGGCTTTCGACCTTGAGCACGTCTTTGCGTTGGAGTACGCATCCGATCCGCAGATTGCCCCGGGTGGAGACCGCGTCGTCTACGCCCGCACCTCCATGGACAAGATGGACGACCGGCGCGTCTCGCGCCTCTGGATGGTGGGGGCGGACGGCGAGATGCATCGCCCGATTACGGATCCGGAGACAAACGCGTCGCAGCCGCGGTGGTCGCCGAGTGGGGACCGGCTGGCCTATGTGGCTTCTACGGACGATGACGGAGCGGAGATCTTCGTCCGCTGGATGGACACCGGCGAAACGGCCCGCCTGACCCAACTCGACGAATCGCCCAGTGGCCTTTCGTGGGGGCCCGACGGAGAGCGCCTCGCCTTCACCATGTTTGAGGAGGCAGACACGGCTCCGTTCGCGGAGATGCCGAGCCCGCCGGAGGGGGCGGACTGGGCAGAACGGCCCGAGTATATCGATCAGACCTATTACCGCTCGGACGGAGGAGGCTACGAAGATAAAGGCTTCACGCAGGTCTTCACGATCCCCGCTTCGGGCGGCACGCCCCGGCAACTCACCACGGCCCCGTACAATCACGGCGGTACGCCCGAGTGGACGCCAGATGGCGAGACCCTTATCCTCAGCGCGAACCGGCATGAGGACTGGCGCCTCGATCCGCTCAATACGGAGGTCTACGAGATCGGCCTGGACTCGAAAGACGTGACAGCGCTCACCAATCGAGACGGTCCGGATGGAGACGCGGCCGTCTCCCCTGAGGGGGATCGGATTGCCTACACGGGCTTTGACGATCGGGAGCAGGGCTATCAGGTGACGAAGCTCTACGTCATGAACCGCGACGGGACCAATCAGCGCCTGCTTACGGAGGACTTCGATCGGGATGTACAAAATCCAACGTTTACTGCCGACGGGGAGCGCATCGTCTTTCAGTACGACGACGAGGGGGGAACCAAAATTGGAAGCGTCTCGCTGGAGGGGGAGCGGAGCGTCGTTGCTGAGAACGTGGGGGGCACGTCGATCGGGCGGCCCTACACGAGCGGCTCGTTCAGCCTGGCGTCGAGCGGGCAGGTGGCCTACACGCACGGCACCACAGAGCGCCCCGCGGACGTGGCCGTCGCCCAGCCCGATCAGGCACCGGAGGTGCTCACGTCATTGAACGACGACCTCTTCGACGACACGGCCATCGGTGAGGTTGAGGAGATTACGTTCGAGTCGTCCCACGACGGACGTACAATTGAGGGGTGGATCGTGACGCCGCCCAATTTCGATCCCTCGGAGGAGTACCCGATGGTCCTGGAGATTCATGGCGGGCCCTTCGCCGCGTACGGTCCGCACTTTTCGGCGGAGGCGCAGCTCTACGCGTCGGCCGGCTACGTGGTGCTCTACACGAACCCGCGCGGCTCAACCAGTTACGGGCAAGAGTTCGGAAACGCCATCCACCACGACTATCCGGGCCACGATTACGACGACCTGATGTCCGGCGTCGATGCGGTGCTGGAGCGCGGCTACGTGGACGAAGATCGGCTCTACGTGACCGGGGGCAGTGGGGGCGGCGTGCTCACGGCCTGGATCGTGGGGCACACCGATCGCTTCCGCGCGGCCGTGGCTGCCAAGCCAGTTATCAACTGGTACAGCTGGGCCCTCACGGCGGACATGTATCCGATGGGAGTCAAGTACTGGTTTCCGGGCATGCCCTGGGAGCACGAGGACCACTACATGGACCGCTCGCCGCTTTCGTACGTCGACAACGTGACGACGCCGACCATGCTCATGACCGGGACGGAGGACTACCGCACGCCCATGTCGGAGTCGGAGCAGTTCTACCAGGCGCTCAAGCTGCAGGAGGTGGACGCGGCGCTCGTCCGGGTGCCGGGCGCCTCGCACGGGATTGCGGCCCGGCCCAGCCACCTGGCGGCCAAGGCGGCCTACGTGCTGGAGTGGTTTGAGCGGCACGGCGGCTCGGCCGAATGACGACGGCGCGCGGCTCACCCGGCGGGCCAGCCGGCGGCCGTGTGGGTGGGCCGGCCGTCCAGGTAGGTTGCCACGACCGCGGTGTCGAGGAGGGCGTCCGCCGGCACCTGCAGGAGGTCCTGCGAGAGAACAACAAAGTCGGCGCGTGTGCCTGGTGTGATGGAGCCGACGGTTGTCTCGTGAAAGGAGGCGGCTGCGGCGCCCTGTGTGTAGGCGTGGAGGGCGGTGGCTCGTGAGACGCGCTCCTGCGGTTGCCAGCCGCCGGACGGCTGGCCGTCTGCGTCCTGACGCGTGACGGCCGCGTGGAATCCCCGAATGGGATCAATGGGCTCGACGGGGGCGTCGGACCCGAACACGAGCGGCGCGCCGGCCGCCTGCAGGCTGCGCCAGGCGTAGGCCCGGTCGAGGCGGTCGGGCCCGAGGCGGTCGGCGACCCACCCCTTGTCGCTCGTGGCGAAGAGGGGCTGGACGGAGGCAATGGCGTTGAGCGCCCCCAACCGCGGCCGGTCGTCCGGGTGCACGATCTGGGCGTGTTCGAGGCGGGGGCGGCGGAGGGCGTTGTCGGATGCGGTCCGGGCGGCCTCGTAGGCGTCCAGCACGAGCCGGTTCGCGCGGTCGCCAATCGCGTGGGTGCACACCTGAAACCCGCAGTCGACAGCGGCCTGCACGTTGGTGCGGAGTTGCTCAGGCGACTGGAGAAGCAGCCCGCGGGTGCCCGGATCGTCCGTGTAGTCGTCCAGCAGGGCGGCGCCACGGCTGCCCAGGGCGCCGTCGGCAAAAAACTTGACGGCCTCGACGCGAAGGCGATCGCGTGGGCCGTGATACGCCCCGCGTTCACAGAAGTGATCGAGGGTGTCCCCCCGACCGTTGATCATTGCGTAGACGCGGAGGGGGAAGCGGTTCGCGTTGATGAATCGACGAAACCGGCGCATAGCCCCCAATCCCACGCCGGCGTCGTGCAGGCCCGTGAGGCCATGGCGCGCGGCGTGGTCAAGGGCGGTGGACAGGGCTCTCTCGCGCTGTTTTGCCGTCGGTGGTGGGAGGTGATCCTCTACCAAACCCATTGCGGCGTCGACGAGGACACCGGTCGGGGTTCCGTCGGCGTCCCGGCGGATGGCACCGCCGTCCGGGTCCCCCATTCTGCGGAGGCGGTCGAGGCCGATTGAGGCTTCCAGGGCGGCCGTGTTGGCCCAGCCGGCGTGGATGTCGGCCCGGATGAGCCAGACGGGCCGATGTGGAAAGGCGGCGTCCAACAACGTTCGGGACGGGGCCTGCCGGCCGGCCCACTTGGCATCGTTCCAGCCGTGCCCGCGAAGCCACGCATCCTCGGGCAGGTCGCGGTCGTCGGCAAAGGCCACGAGGTGATCGACCGCATCTCTCGCCGAGGTGGCGTCCGAGAGGTCGGCGCGGCGCAGGCTGTGCCCGAGGGCATGCAGGTGCGCGTGCGCGTCGATGAGGCCGGGCACCACCGTGCCTCCCTCCGCATCAAGGCGCCGAGATCCGGGATGCCGGTTCAATAGTACCTCTGCTGCCCCAACATCAACGAAGTGCCCGTCTCGGACTGCGAAGGCCGTGGCCCGCGGGCACTCGTCGTCGACCGTGTAGATCTGGGCATTATGGAGAACGTAGTCGGGGGAGCGAGGGGACATCAGAAGAGAAGGAAGAGTCTGAGATTCGGTGCACCCCGCCTGTGTCTTGTTGGGAGGGCGGGCGACCCGTTGAGTTTTAGGTGGATGCTGGGCCGTATCTGTTCTGTTACCAGGCCGATGGCAGGGCCGTAGAGGCATCCCCTCTCGGGTCTTTGCGGCGCGTTGAAGTTGCCGACCCGCCTCCAGACGCAGAATCCCCTCTCGATCACTGATAGGGAGGGACGAGACCCCCATCCCCACGCCAAGTTAGTCCGCTCGTCGCTCCACCCATAGCGTCACCGGGCCGTCGTTTGTGAGGCGCACGTCCATCATGGCGCCGAATTCTCCGGTGGGCACGTCGCGCCTCAGGTGACCTTCGAGCGCATCGACGAAGTGGTCATAGAGTCGTTCGGCGCGGCCCGGTGGGGCCGCTTCGTCGAACGAGGGCCGGTTCCCGCGCGTGACGTCCCCGTAGAGCGTAAACTGCGGCACCACCAGCGCGTCCCCGCCGGTGTCGAGGAGAGAGTCGTCCATCTTGCCGTCGGCGTCGGGGAAGACGCGCAGGTGTGCGCACTTGGCGGCGCACCATTCGCTTTCCGCCTCAGT
Source organism: Salinibacter sp. (assembly GCA_046498495.1). Taxonomy (GTDB): domain Bacteria; phylum Bacteroidota; class Rhodothermia; order Rhodothermales; family Salinibacteraceae; genus Salinibacter. The sequence continues at coordinate 4,447 of JAWOAQ010000194.1, forward strand.
GTCGGCCTCGTGGACGCCGAGCAGGATGAGCAGGCCGTCGTTGATGGCGCCTACGGTGGTGTCATCCACATCGACGGCGGCCTCGGAGACGCGTTGAACCAGAGCAACCATGAAGGAGCGAAGGGTTGGAACAAGAAATCCGTTTTGAGGAGGCACTACGCTTCGCCTTCGGCATGGGCCAAGAAATCCCGTAGGGCATCAAGCGCCTTGCGGCGATGGCTGATTTCGTTTTTGGCCGGGGCGGGCATTTCGGCGAACGTCTGCTGGCGGCCTGTCGGCAGGAAGAGCGGGTCGTAGCCAAAGCCCTCGTCGCCCCGAGGGGCCTGTGTGATGGTCCCCTCGCAGATGCCCTCGAAGGTACGCGTTGTGCCCTCGGGGGAGACCACAGCCATCACGGTGCGGAAGCGGGCCCGGCGATCGTCGGTGCCCTCCAGTACGGCGAGCAGCTTGCGCTTGTTGTCCGCAGAGGTAGCGTCGGGCCCAGCGAAGCGGGCGGTGTGGACGCCGGGGCGGCCGTCGAGGGCTGCGACCTCCAGACCGGTGTCGTCGGCCAAGGCGGCGTGGCCGGTGTGCGCGTGGAAGGCGCGGGCCTTTTTGCGCGCGTTGCCGGCGAGCGTGTCGGCGTCCTCAATCACGTCGGGGGGAGCGTCGAGCGTGTCGGCGGGGATCAGCGTGAGGGACAGGTCGGCCAGAAGAGCGTGGAGCTCGTCGACCTTTCCCGGATTGCGAGTGCCGAGGACGAGGGGGTCGAAGCGGGCCATGTTCGGTGGGAACGGAGAAGAGGGTATCGGAAACAGAGAAACACGCTTCCCCCCGTCTCGTTCTACGGGCTTGCCAGACCATTGGTAGCAACCGCTCGCTCGCTATCCCCCAAAACAGACTCCCCAAGGAGGAGATTCACTGTGGCTGTAGGTGTTAAAGTCCGAAACAACGAAGACATTGATCGCGCACTCAAACGCTTCCGCCGGCAGGTGAACCGCAGCCGGGTCTTGCGAGAATACCGTGAGAACATGGCGTACATGAAGCCGTCGGAAGAGAAGCGCATGAAAAAGAAGCAGGCGCGTCGGCGGCGCCACCGCGAGCGCAAGCGCAACAACAACCGGAAGCGCCTGTAGTCGCCCGTTCAACGCGGTGCGGAGGCCTCCCCCGAGAGACGATCGAGAAGCCTCGCGCCCCCACGTTGTTCCTTGAGGGACGGTCCCATTGGGCCCGTCCCTTTTTCTATGCTGGAGCGTTTTCGGCCTGTTCGTCGACACGATCAAAATCAATTGATCTACCCATGTCGAATGCCCCCCACACGATTGCAGTCATTGGTGCCAACGGAGGCATCGGGCGGCGTCTGGTATCACGGCTCGCCGAGGCCGGCCACACGGCCATTGGGGTCGTGCGTGCGGACGACCAATTCGATCGCATCCGGGAACACGGGGGCGAACCCCGACTCGGCGATCTGGAGGGCACAATCGCGCCGGCCCTGGACGGAGCCGATGCTGTCGTCTTTACCGCGGGTTCCGGGGGCGGAACCGGTTGGGACAAGACGATCCTGGTCGACCTTTGGGGCGCCAAGCGGGCCGTTGACGCCTGTACGGCGGCGGGCATTGATCGGTTTGTGATGGTCAGTTCGCGCGGGGCCGACGCCCCGCAGGCCGGGCGGGAGCCGCTTCGCCCCTACCTTGTCGCCAAGCACTTTGCGGATCGTTACCTCCGCCAGTCGGCCCTCCACGAGACGATCCTCCGTCCCACCCGGCTCACGGATGATTCTGGCACCGGCCGCGTGGCCACCGACGACGGCGAGTCCATCCCCCGCGCGGACGTGGCCGAAGCCATTGTTGCCTGCCTCCAGGACGACACGACCATTGGCCGGTCGATGGAGCTGTACGGCGGCGACACGCCGATTGCGGAGGCCGTACGGCCGTAGCCGAGGGGCTTTGTTTTTGAGGGGGGGGCAGAATTAGGAGATGCCGAGTGCGTCCTGGACCAGGTTCTCCTGTTCGCGGTCGTGCACCTTGGCCGAGCCGGTGGCCGGGCTGGCGCTGGCGGGCCGGCCCACGTACTGCACGCGCTGCTCGCACGGGCCGTGCACCTGCTCCAGCAGGTCGTCGAGGCGGGGACGGACAAACGTCCAGGCGCCCATGTTTTTCGGCTCCTCCTGCACCCACACCGTCTCGTCGGCGTCGGCGTAGCGCTCCAGCTCCTCCTGCACCTCCTGCTTCGGGAAGGGGTAGAACTGCTCCAACCGCGTGATGGCGATCTCGTCGCGCCGGTCGTCCTCCTCCAGCGCCTTCACGAGGTCGTAGTACACCTTGCCGCTGCAGAGGATGTGTCGCGTGGTGTCGGCCGGGTCGGTCGTTGCCGGAATGACTTCCTGCACGCCGCCCTCTGTCAGCTCCTGCGGGGTCGACACGCACTTCGGGTGCCGCAGCAGGCTCTTCGGCGTCATGACGATCAGCGGCTTTTTGACGTCGCGCTTCACCTGCCGGCGCAGGGCGTGGAAGTAATTGGCCGGCGTCGAGAAGTTGGCGACCGTCATGTTCTGCTCGGCGCAGAGCTGCAGGAATCGCTCCAGGCGGGCCGAGGAGTGCTCCGGCCCCTGGCCTTCGTAGGCGTGCGGCAGGAGCGCCACGAGGCTGGAGGTCTGGCCCCACTTCTCCTCCGCCGCGCTCACGAACTGGTCCCACACGATCTGCGCCCCGTTCGCAAAGTCGCCGAACTGGGCCTCCCAGCAGGTGAGGGCGTCCGAGTCCATCACCGAGTAGCCGTACTCGAAGCCGAGAACGGCGTACTCCGAGAGCAGGCTGTCGTAGATGAGCAGCGGGGCCTGGTCGTCGGCCAGGTTGTTGAGCGGCGTGTACTCCTCGCCGGTCTCCTGGTCGATGAGCACGGCGTGGCGCTGGCTAAAGGTGGCCCGGCGCGAGTCCTGCCCGCTGAGGCGGACCCGCGTGCCTTCCTGCAGCAGTGAGCCAAAGGCCAGGGCCTCGGCGAACGCCCAGTCGATGCGCTCCTGCTCGTAGAACAGGGTGTCGCGCTTGTCGAACTGCCGCTTGAGCTTGCGGTGGACGTTGAAGTCGTCGGGGAAGTTGGTGAGCACCTCCACGACCTGCTCCAGGTGCTCGCGGTCGGCCCGGGTGTCGACGGAGGGGAGGCGCGTGTCGTCCTTCCGCTCGGTGCGTTTTTCGAGGGCTTCCTCCGCGTCCTTCTCTTCGAGGTCTTTCGTGCGGTCGAACGCCTCCTGCAGGCGGCCGCGGTAGTCGTCGAGCATCTGCTCGGCCTCGTCCGGCTCAATGTCGCCGCGGCGCAGCAGCATCTCGGTGTAGAGCTTGCGCGGGGAGCGTTTCTCCTCAATCTTCTCGTAGAGAAGCGGCTGCGTGAAGGTGGGCTCGTCGCCCTCGTTGTGGCCGTGGACGCGGTAGCACAGCATGTCGATCACCACGTCCTTGTTGAAGCGTTGGCGGTACTCGAACGCCAGCCGCGCAATGCGCACGCAGGCCTCCGGGTCGTCGCCGTTGATGTGGAAGATGGGCGCCTCGATGGCCTGCGCGAGGTCGGTGGCGTAGGTGGAGCTGCGCGCGTCGCCCGGGGGCGTGGTGAAGCCGATCTGGTTGTTGATGACCAGGTGCACGGTGCCGCCGGTGGTGTAGCCGCGCAGCTTGCTGAGGTTGAGCGTTTCCGCGACCACGCCCTGGCCGGGGAACGCTGCGTCGCCGTGGACGAGGAAGGGCATCACGGCGTCGTGGTAATCATCTTCCTCGGCCTCGGGGTAGTGGTCACGCATCAGGTTCTGCTTGGCGCGCGCCATGCCCTGGACCACCGGGTTCACCGCCTCCAGATGGCTGGGGTTGGAGGCGAGGGTGACGTCGATTTCGTTGCCGTTCGGCGAGGTGACGGTGCCCTCCGCGCCGAGGTGGTACTTGACGTCGCCTGATCCCTGCGTGGTGTTCGGGTCGATGTTGCCCTCGAATTTGGAGAAAATCTCCTCGTAGGGCTTCCCGATGATGTTGGCCAGCACGTTGAGGCGGCCGCGGTGGGCCATGCCCATCACCACGTCCTCCACGCCCGCGTCCGCCGCGTCGGAGAAGAGGGTGTCGATGATCGGGATCATCGTCTCGGCCCCTTCCAGCGAGAACCGCTTGTGCCCGATGTACTTGGTGTGCAGGAAGCGCTCGAACGCCTCCGCCGCGTTCAGCTTCCGCATGATGCGGTGCCGCTCCTCGGTCGAGGGCGGCTCGGCGTCGCGCATCGGCTCGATTCGGTTCTGGACCCAGGCTTTCTCCGTCGGGTCCGAGATGTGCATGAAGGCGGTGCCCACCTTGTGGCTGTACGCCTTCCGCAGAATCGAGAGGATTTCGCGGAGGGGGAGCTTTTCTTCGCCGCCCAGGCCGCCGGTGATAAACTCGCGGTCGAGGTCCCAGACCGTGAGCCCGTAGGTGGCGGGGTCGAGTTCGGGATGGTACTGCCACTCATAGCCGAGGGGGTTGATGTCGGCCTGCAGGTGCCCCCGCACCCGGTAGGCCCGGATGAGTTGGAGCACGGCCGCCTGCTTCTCCGTCATGTCCAGCTCGTCCTGCGGCTCGGGCTGGCCCAGCTGGGGCGTCGAGTCCGGCGCCATGCCGAAGGGCTGGTGCGAGACGTTCAGGTCCGAGAAGACATTGCGGTAGAAGTCGTGCTGCCCCATCAGCAGCTCCTCGATGTAGTTGAGGAACGCGCCGCTGGTGGCGCCCTGGATCACGCGGTGGTCGTAGGTGGAGGTGAGCGTCATGACGGGCGAAATGCCCGCCTGACTCGCGACCGACGGGTCGTAGCCCCGGTACTCCGGCGGGTACCCGATGGCGCCCGCGCCGACAATCACGCCCTGCCCCGGCATCAGGCGGGCCACGCTCATCGACGTGCCAATCATGCCGGGATTGGTGAGGGTGGCCGTCGTGCCCTGGAAGTCGGACAGGTCCAGGTCGTTGTTCTTTGCCCGGACAATGAGGTCGTTGTAGATGCCGAGGAACTCAGCAAAGTTGAGGCTCCCGGCGTCCTTGACGTTGGGCACCAGCAGGGTGCGCTTGCCCCGCCGCTCAATGTCGATGGCGAGGCCGAGGTTGATCTGGTCCGGCTTTACGTGCTGGGGCGTGCCCTCCTCGTCGCGCCGGAAGGTGCTGTTCATATCGGGAAACTTCTGAAGGCCCTGGATCACCGCGTAGGCGATGATGTGGGTGAACGACACCTTTTCGCCGCCGACCTGCTTCTGGTAGTTGTTGAGCAGGGCGCGGTTTTCCTGCAGCAGCTTCACCGGCATCGTCCGGGCGGAGGTGGCCGTGGGAATGCCCAGGCTGTCCTCCATATTCTCGACAATCTTGCCCGCCGGGCCGCGGAGGGCCTGCACCTCCACCTGGTCCTCGTTGACCGAGGGCGCCGAGGCGGGCCGGAGGGGCGGCGCGGCCCCGTCCCCTCGCGTCGGCTGCTCGGGGGGCGCTTCGCGGGCGTCCGGTGTGGGTTCGGGGGCCGGGTCGGTTGGGGCGGGGGGCGGCGTGCCGTCGCCCGATGGCTTGGCGGCCGGGATGAAGGAGGCATCCGGATGGTAGTCCGCAAAGAACTCCCGCCAGCTCTCACTGACACTCTCGGGGTCGTCCTGATATTGCTTGTACAGTTCCTCGATGTAGCCCGTATTGAATCCGAGGGAGCTCACGGTGGAGGAAGGGGATTGGATGATGAAAAACGGGGCGAGCAAACGGTGGACGTATTCGTAACGTTGTATCCGTGGCGAGGGTTCAGTGTCTCGCCCGGTTGCATGAGACACCATCCATAACCACCTTGCTCCACCACACACCAGCCCCAAACCAGGCACGACCTTGATGATGCAGCGATCGCTATGGGGACTTCTTCTGGGCTGTTGGATGGGATTGGGGCTTGGGAGCCCTCCCGTCCTGGGACAGGCGGTTGAAGACTCGCTCAACCGGGCCCGGGGCGATTCGCTCGCGGCCGTGGGGGATTCCCTTCGGCAGGACCGGGCGCTGGCAGGCGCCCGGCAGGCCTACCGCCGGTCGCGGGCAGCCTATCGCGACGCTGGGGGGCGCGAAGAGGCCGCGGCCATGAGAGGCAATATCGGCGTGATGTACTACCTGGAAGGCGACTGGGAGCGGGCGCGCCGCACGTTTCAACAGGCGGCGCGGGAGGCGGGGGCCGCGGGGGCGGAGGAGAGACGCGCCAGCCTGATAAACAATGCCGGACTTGCGGAGTGGCGGCTCGGCGAGTACGACGCTGCTCTCGATCACATCCGCAAAGCCGTTGAGATTCATAAGGACCTGGGAAACGAAAAGCGGGTGGCTTCGGGGCGGAATAACATCGCCAACATCCAGGAGGAGCGAGGGGAATTCCAGGCGGCCCTCCAGAATCTACGCCAGGCCCTCGCAGTCAACCGGGCCCTGGACGACTCGGGGGACGTGGCGATGAACCTGAACAACATAGGACTGGTGTTGCGGAGCCAGGGGAAATACGGGGAGGCCGAGGCAGCCCACCGGGAGGCGCTTCAGCTCCACCGGGAAACAGGCGATAGCTCCTCCGTCGCGGATGCGCTCAACAACCTGGGGATTTCACTGAAGGCGCAGGGACAGTACGAAGACGCCCTTCGTCGGTATCGGGCGTCGCTTCAGGTCAACCGGTCGCTCGACAAACAACTGGAAGCGGCGACAAACCTGAACAACATTGGCAAGATTGAGATGGAGCGCGAGCGGTTTGAGGCGGCCCGCCGCACCCTCCAGGAGGCGCTTCGGATAAACCAAGAAATCGACAATCGGGCTGGGGTTGCAAGCAACCTGCAGTCGATTGGGGAGCTGAACCGGCGGACCCACGATGCTGAACAGGCCCAGGCGTTTTACGAGAAGGCCCTTCGAATTGACCAGGAGCTGGGGCGCCGCGAAGCCGTGGCCTCCACCCTGTACGGGCTGGGGCAGCTTCATCTCGCCGAGGAGCGATACGGGACGGCGGATTCGGTCCTTACCCGGGCGGTTCGCCTCACGGACGAGTTGATGGAAACGGCAACCGGTGTGGACCGTCGCGACTATCTGGCCCAGGAGGCGCATTCCTTTCAGGCACTCGTTACGGCACGGGTGCGGGCCGGGACGCCGTCGTCCGCCCTTCGGGCGTTTGAGCGGGGGCGGGCCCGCCTGCTGGCCGAACGGCTGTCTGAACAGGACCGCTCCGAGGCCCGCGAGATCCCGTCGGCACGTGAGCTTCGGGCCGCCGTGGGAAGGGAGGGGGCTGCCGTGCTCTACGCCAACACCGATACGGAGCGCCCGCTCACGGCGCTGGTTGTGACGCAAGACACCATCCAGGCGCACGAGATCCCCGACTCCAGCCTGGTACAGACGGTGCAGTCGAAATACCAGGACGCCCTTGGGCGGTTGCGGGTGCGGGAGGACCTTGCGCCCGCGTCCCCGGCATCGGCCTCGCCGTTCCGTGCGTCGAAGGGGCTCTCGAGGGCGGAGGCGAACGGGGAGGACGGACTGGCCGCCCTCGTGCGTCTGTACCGTCACGATCAGGAGGTGGCGTCCCGCACGCAGGTGCTGTCGGACAAGCGCCACCGGCTGCTTGGGAAGTATCTGCACGAATTGCTTCTTGCCCCTTTGCAGAAGGATCTGGCGGGGCATGATGAGCTCATTGTGGTGCCGGATGGGGCCCTGGGCTACCTCCCGTTCGAAACGCTGACGGACTGGAACGGCACCTTCCTGATCCAGAAGCGACAGGTGCGCTATGTGCAGTCGCTTCGGGTCCTGCGGCGGTTGCAGGAGCGGCCGGTGGCCCCGTGGGAGCGGACGGAGGGGGTGCTGGCGTTCGGTGGGGGGGTCTACGATGCGAACACCTACGCGGCGGACACGGCGCGCCTGTCCGCGCCCCAGACACAGATTGCCGACCAGCGGCGAACGGCTGACGGACCGTGGCCGAACCTGCCGTGGTCGCTGCGGGAAGCAACCCAGCTCAGCCAGCTTGCGCCGTCGTCACGCGCCCTGACAGGAGCAGACGTCCGGGAGGACACCTTGCGCCAGCTGGACAAAACGGGGGCGCTCCGCCGGTACCGAGCCCTTCATTTTGCAACCCATGGCCTTGTGGTGCCCGAGGCACCGTCACGCTCGGCCCTCGTCCTTTCGGGGGCGGACACGCGCCGGCCCGACACGACGGGCGTGGATGGGTACCTCACCATGGATGAGATTGCTGCACTGAATCTGGATGCGGAGTTCGTCGCCCTGTCGGCGTGCCAGACGGGGATGGGGCGGATCTATCGGGGAAGCGGGGTTGTGAGCCTTGCGCAGTCGTTTCTCCGGGCCGGGGCCGATGCCACCGCGGTGTCGCTCTGGTCCGTCTACGACGCCTCTACTCAGGTATTCATGGAGGCCCTGTACCGCCGCGTCTGGAACCATGGCCGGTCGTGGGACACGGCCCTTGCGGAGACGAAGCGCGCCTTCCTGAGTGGAGACTATGGCGAGCGGCTCCGCGACCCGCGCTTCTGGGGGCCGTTCGTGTACTATGGACGGGGGGGAAGGTAGCGATCGGCTACAGCCAGCCTTCGCTCTGGTACCACGCGATGGTTTCTGCGACGCCCTCGCGAAGCGGCGTGGAGGGGGCGTACCCAACGTCCCGCTCGGCCTTGGCGCTCGAGCACGTCGTGCTGGCGTATCGAATCTCGCGAGCCTTCTCGCGATTGAGCGGCGGATAGGTACCGGTGAGGCGGCCCCAGGCCTCCGCCGCTGCTCCCACCACACCGACAAGGGGACCGGGCACGGGCACCGTGACGGCCCACGTGTCGAGGGCCGTCGTCGCGGTGTCTTTGACCTCGGCCCAGGAGTAGGGGCGGGCGCTTCCCAGCAGGTACACCTCCTTCTCGGCGGCGGGCGCAAGGCTGACGTCCACCATGCCCCCTACCAGGTCGCGCACATGCACCAGACTCAGGGCGGAGCGGCCCCCGACAATGGGACACACGTGGGACTGCACGGCCCGAAAGAAGTCGAGGATGTCGCGGTCGCGCGGGCCATAGACGGCCGATGGGCGCACGACAGTGATCGGCAGTGCCTCCCAGTACGATTCCGTCATGTCGTGGGCATCGTGCAGGGCGTTCTCCATCTGCGCCTTGCTTTTGCCGTAGCGGCTGACGGGGCGGAGGGGATCGTCCTCCGTAGCTGGGGGATCGTCGCAGCGCCCCACAGCGGCCAGGGTGCTGGTCACGAGCACACGCTCCACGTCGGGGGCTGCGTGCTTGACGGCGCCCATTAGGTTGAGGGTGCCCTGCACGTTCACCTCGTAAAACGGATCCCAGGCGGGGGCGCGGGTGAGGCCAGCCACGTGGTAGACGTGAGTCACGCCGTCGAGGGCCGTCCACAGGGCTTCCACGTCCGACAGGTCGCCCCGGACATACTCTACGTCAAGGTCCGAGAGCCACTTCGGATCGGAGCGGACGAGGCAGCGCACCTCGTTCACATCGCGACGGAGCAACTCTTCCACGAGGTGGCTGCCAACGAAGCCGGTGCCGCCGGTGACGAAGGCGATCTTGGAGGCGGGCACGATTGAGGTGTGGGTCCAGGATTGAGGATCGAGAGTCGAGGTGAGGAAACGTTAGGATCCGTCTGTTCGGGGTGTCTCCGAAGTGTAAGGCAATTCGTACACACGGTCATTTGTCATGGCGAAGATCGAGAGTTTTCGAGATCTAAACGTGTATCGACGAGCGCATCGACACGCCAACGCGCTCTTCGAACGATCTAATCAGTTTCCGAAAGAGGAGAAGTATGCGCTCACCGATCAGATCCGTCGCTCGTCCCGGGCCGTTACCGCCCTTCTGGCGGAGGCATGGGCCCGCCGGCGGTACGAGGCGGCGTTTGTCAACAAAGTCAACCAGGCATTGGGGGAGGCGATGGAAACCCAGGCATGGCTCGATCACGCTCGTTCCTGCGGATACCTCGACGAGAAGGAGTATCGGGAGTTCAATGAGTCGTGGAATCACGTCGGCGCCATGCTCAGACGCATGATTCAACGTGCCGACGGCTTCTGTAAATCCTCCTCGTGACTGAGGGGCGACGTGTGATCATCGACCCTCGATGCTCTATCCTCGTCATTCCGTAGCTCTCGTCAGTCGAACTACGTTCTCCACGTGCGGGGTGTGGGGGAACATGTCCACCGGTTGGACGGCGTCGACTCGATAGGTGTCGCGCAGGCGCTCCAGGTCGCGCACCTGCGTCTGTGGGTTGCAGCTGACGTAGACGAACCGCTCGGGGGCCAGCTCGGCAATCTGGGCGACCACGTTCTTGTGCATGCCGGCCCGCGGCGGGTCGATGATCAGCACGTCGGGGCGCCCGTGGGTGTCCACGAAGTCGGCGGTCAACAGGTCCTTCAGGTCGCCGGCCACGAACGTGCAGTTGTCCACCGCATTCATCTTCGCGTTCGTGCGGGCGTTCGCGACGGCGTCCTCCACCAGCTCGGCCCCGGTCACCTCGTCCACGTACTCGCTCATGAAAAGCGAAATGGTGCCGGCGCCGCAGTACAGGTCGTAGAGATGATCCGACGGCCGGAACTCCGCAAACTCGCGGGCCACTTCGTAGAGCCGCTCGGCCTGCAAGGTGTTGGGCTGGAAGAACGCGCCGGGGCTGATCTCGAAGCGGTAGTTGCCGATCTCGTCGTAGATCACACCCGGGCCGAAGACGACCTGCTCCTCGCCCTCCGGGTTCTGCGACTTGCCCGTGTGGTTGGTGTGGATGAACGTGGTGACCTCCGGGAAGTCGGCCTGCAGGAACTCGGCCAAGGCCGAAATCCGATCGTCGGGGGCGCCGTAGGTGACGAGGTTGACCATGCAGTCGCCCGTCTGCTCGCCGGTGCGGAGGACGAGGTGGCGCAGGAAGCCTTCCTGGTTGCGAATGTCCCAGGGGGCCCAGCCCTGTGCCTTCACGAAGTCGCGGATGCCGTTGACGAGCCGCGCACTGAGCTCGGAGTGCAGGTGGCACTCCTGAAGGTCGAGCACCTTGTGGAAGTTGCCGGGGACGTGCAGGCCGAGCGCGAAGTCGGTGTCGAAATCCTTTCCCGAGTCGATCTCCTCGCGGATGAG
>JAWOAQ010000263.1:0-13927 GCA_046498495.1 Salinibacter sp.
GTCTCGCGAGCGTACGTTTCTGGACTCTGCGCGGGCGCAGGGACATCTTCAGACCTTCGCTCGGCGATGGATTGACGCCCGGGCGGACTCCGTGCGGCAGGCGTGGCAGGGACAGCCTGAGTCGTTCGCGGAGGGGTATGAGCTGCCCGCCTCCGTCTATTCTCAATTTCTTCGCTTTCTGGATCAGGAGGAGGGCGGCCGTCCCCCGCATCCGACAGCGGACGCCGGGGCCCGGGATCGGGTGGAGGCATATGTCCGAAGTCGCCTGGGACAGCGTCTGTTTGGGCCAGAGGCGGCTCTTCGGATTCGGAACGTGGATGCCCCCTTTATGGACGTGGTGGAGGGGGCCTGGGCGGAGGCCGGGAAACGGGCCACACAGTATCCGGTGCAGAACTGAAATGTGAAACGAGCCGCACGAGCGCAGGACGAACGGCATTGACAAGCTATCTCCGGCTACATATACTGGAAATACGATTTTGTCGCATGTGCCAGCGACGGCTCAAGACGACATGACGAAACACGTGCCAACGCGCCCTTTCATGCTGGAGGGCCTCTGCCCGAATGTTGGCCATCGTTCTTCCCACCCGTCTGGTGCTGGTCGTCGCAAAACGCCCGGAGGGTCCCGTTAGGGACGCTCCATTCCTGGTCGCTCTCCGTAAACAGACACGATTGAGGATTCGTCACCTATGGTGATTCTGGACAAGCTAACCGCCCACGTTCTGCTCCTGCTTCCCCAGGCAGCCAGTAATGGGGGCGCCATGAACGCACTCGTTGAACGGTTCAATGAGGGAGGGCCCTGGATGTGGCCCGTACTTATCTGCCTGATTATCGGGCTGGCCCTTGCGTTTGAGCGCATCATTTCTCTGAACCTGGCGGACATCAACACCCAGGCCTTTCTGCAGCGCGTGAAGGAGGCGCTGGACGAGGGAGGCATCCCGGCCGCCGAGGAGGAATGCGCCAGCACCCGAGGCCCGGTCGCCTCGGTCTTCCAGGCGGGCCTCATGCGGGCCGACGAAGGCATTGACGCTGTCGAAGAGGCGGTTGTCTCCTATGGCTCCATCGAAATGAGCTTTCTGGAGCGGGGATTGGTCTGGCTGTCGCTCTTTATCAGTGTGTCGCCCATGCTCGGCTTCCTGGGCACCGTCATTGGAATGATTCAGGCCTTCGATGCCATTGAGAGTGCCGGGGACATCTCCCCGCGTCTTGTGGCGGGTGGCATTAAGGTCGCGCTCCTTACGACCGCCTTTGGTCTGATTGTCGCCGTCATTCTGCAGTTCTTCTACAACTACGCAGTGTCGAAGATTGACCGACTGGTTGCGGAAATGGAGGACGCGTCGATCGAACTGATCGATGCGCTCGTGGCCCTTGAGCGAGGCGACTCGGTCACCGGGGAAAAGGCGATACCGGAGTCCATTGGTGAGCACGAGGAGTAGTTGCTTTCCCCGAACGCGCCCCGTATCGGGCGTGCGCCTATCCACTGACCGTTTCAGACGAGGGTATACCTATGAACGTTATACTCCCAATTGCGATTTATGCGGCGCTGGGCCTTGCCGGGCTTGGCCTTCTCGGAATGGGAATCTCCGGGCTTCGCAGCCTTGCGTACGGTAAGATCAAGCCCCTGAGCATCGTTGTGGTGGCCCTCCCAGGAGTGCTTGCACTTATTCTTGGGTTCACAATGGAAACCTGGACACAGGCAGGCATCTTCACTCTTGCTGCCCTGTTCGGTGTTACCCTGCTGGGCATGTTCCTGAGCGGGCTGCGAAACATCTTTCGTTGAGCCCCTCGCCCCGTGTACTCTCACCTTGTTTGATTGGAGCTTGACCCCTCATGGCTGGCCTGCTTGATAAGCGACGCGAGGACCGAGAAGAGGCGAAGATTCCGACGGCCGGTATGGCCGACATCGCGTTTCTGCTGCTGATCTTCTTCCTCGTCACAACGACGATTAATGTAGATACCGGAATCGGGATGACGCTTCCTCCGAAACTGGAGGACCAGGAGCCCCCACCGGTGAAGGAGCGCAACCTGTTTAACATCCTGGTGAATGCCCAGGGCGAGCTGCTGGTCGAAGATGAGCAAGCCAACATCGGCCAGCTTCGCCAGCGCGTGAAAGACCACGTGACGAATTTCGGAGACGATCCGGACCTTTCGGTAAGTCCGGACGATGCGGTCATCTCGATCAAGACCGACTCCCAAACCCCGTATGACGACTACATCGAGGTTCTCGATGAGGTGTGGATGGCATACCGGGAGATCTGGGACCAGATGGCCCGGACGGGACAAACCCCCCGAGGCGAAGAGGTGCTGAGTCAGACGTACGACAGCTACGAGGAGTATCGGTCCGGCCTGGAGCCCGAGGATGAAAACCAAATCCGAGAGGCCTTTAAGGCGCAAATTTCCATCGCCGAACCGGACACGGACTAATCCTCTCGAGTGTCCTCGTTTCCTTTGGATTTTTGACTGACGACGACCCGCCCCATGCCTTCTCAGCGTTTTCAGCGTCGCTCCTCCGACACGGATCCGGAGTTTACAACGGCGTCCCTGCCGGACATTGTGTTCATGCTCCTCATCTTCTTTATGGTGGCCACTGTGCTTCGGGAGCAAGACATCAAAGTTCGAACTCAGCTTCCGGAGGCCGAGGCCCTCACCAAGATTGACCAGAAGCGCCTGATCTCGAAGATTCACATCGGGCCTCTGAAAAAGGGCGAGAACCAGGGAGAGACGGCCATACAGATCGATGACGCCCTGATTGAGAACCGTCGAACCATTCGACAGATTATGTACAACAAGCTTCAGGAGCAGCCCAAGTTGATTGCCTCCCTGAAGGTGGATGTCGATTCCGAGATGGAGGTTCTCAATGAGGTACAGCAGGAGCTCCGCGAGGCAGGGGCGCTCCGAATCAACTACTCCTCCAATCGCGAAAACCCTCCTGAAAACTAGGAGGCCCCGCTTGTCTTCCCACCTGTAAAAAAGCTCTGCTTTCCGGCAGGGCTTTTTTATTTGTGTGGTCTTGCTTCTCTTTCTAACAGGATGATTTCGATTGCATGTCACACCAGATCACCCTTCTTCCCGGCGATGGCATTGGCCCTGAAGTCGCGGACGCGGCCGTCAAAGTTGTTGAGGCAACCGGGGTCGACATCTCCTGGGACCGGCACCACGTGATCGGCCAGGCTGCGGTTGACCGCGACCGTCCCCCGCTGCCCCCGGATATTATCGAGTCCATTCAGTCCAATGGGGTCGCCCTCAAGGGCCCGATCACAACCCCGGTTGGCGGAGGCTTTACCAGTGTGAATGTGCAGCTTCGGCAGCGTCTTGATCTGTATGCAAATGTTCGGCCCTGTACCACGACGCCCGGGGTGGACTCCCCATTTCAGGATACCGATTTGATCATTTTCCGGGAGAACACCGAGGGGCTGTATTCCGGGATTGAGTATTATGACGAGCGCCTTGAGATCGCGGATTCGATCGCGCGCGTGACGCGACGGGGGTCGGAGCGCATCATCCGGTTCTGTTTCGAATACGCCAAGGCCCACGGGCGTGAGCGCGTGACCCTGGCCCACAAGGCCAACATTCTGAAAAAGACCTCCGGCCTGTTCCTGGATATTGGACGAGACATCGCGTCCGAGTACCCCGACATTGCGTTCGACGACGGAATCATCGACGCCTTGTGTATGAACCTCGTCATGGACCCCGGGCAGTACGACTGTATCGTGAGTACGAATCTCTTTGGGGATATTCTGAGTGACCTTGCGGCCGGACTGGTTGGTGGGTTGGGCGTTACAGCCGGCGCCAATATCGGGGACGATTGCGCTATTTTTGAGGCAGTGCACGGCAGCGCCCCTGATATCGCGGGGCAACAAGTCGCCAATCCAACGGCCCTCATTCGCTCTGCTGTGATGATGCTCCGCCATCTCGGGGAGGACGAGGCCGCTGCGGCCATTGAGGAGACGCTCCAGGAACTGTACGTTGAGGGGGATTGCCTGACGGCAGATGTGGGGGGAAGCGCCTCGACCGACGCGTTCGCAGAAGCAGTCGCGGATCGGGTGTCGCACCGGGTCGCAGGGTAGGGGGCATCCGGGGAGTTTCGTGTATCACAGTTGACGACAGAATCTATGATTCAGCGGATTCAAACGGTTTATCTCTTTTTGGGCGCCCTGGCCCTCGCAGCGGTGGGAGGCTTCAGTACACCGTGGGATAGTACCGCCGCGGCCACACTGGGCTGGTACACGCCGTCCCTTCTTGGGCTTCTCGTCGTGACGATCGGGACGGCTCTTGGGGCGATCTTTCTGTATACGCAGCGCAAAACCCAGCGGACTGTGGTTGTGGGTGTGCAGGTGTTGACCGTGGGACTCGCCGGCGTTCTGTACGGGGGGTTGTATATGACGGACGAGCTCCACTTTGGGGGCCCAGGCGGACTCCAATGGGGGCGGGCTGTTGCCCTTCTGCTTCCTATTTTGGCGTATGGATTCTTCTGGCTGGCCCGCCGGGGCATTGATCACGACATCGAGCTTGTGAAGTCGATGGATCGCCTTCGGTAGGCACATCGCCAACCGATGCGAGTGGCGCGCGGCGCTCTCCTGTCCCGAGTCTTGTTCTGATGTCTGAGCGACCGTTCCGGGTGTATGTGGCCCTGACGTGTGGGGTTCTGAGCTTCGCGGCGGCCCCGATCCTGGTCCGACTGGCGGGAGACGTCCCGGGGCTCGCCATTGCGGTGTGGCGCACCGTTCTTGCCGCGGCCGTGTTGCTTCCCCCAGCGGTGAGCGTTCGCTCGGAGATCCGCCGATTCGAGGGGCGCGATCTTGCCCTTATCGTTGCGGCAGGGGTCTTTTTGGGACTCCATTTTATTGTCTGGATTGAGTCCCTCTACCACACGACGGTGGCCAGTGCATCGGTCTTTGTTACGTCAAGCCCGGTCATTCTGGCGGCCCTGGGGTACCTGCTGCTGGGAGAGCAGTTGTCACGAGCCACGGTGGGCGGCATTCTGGGAGCGGTGGCGGGGGCGGCGCTCATCGGGTGGTCCGATGCCGGCACGGTGGATCTGGGCGGGGGAGCCCTCTGGGGCAATAGCCTGGCGCTATTGGGTGCCGTGCTCGTCAGCCTGTATTTGCTGATCGGAAGGGTCGTGCGCCAAAAGGTGTCGTGGCTGGCCTATCTTACACCGCTTTACGTAACGGCGGCCGTGACGGCTCTTGTCTTCCCCGCCGCTCCCGGGGTGCCGCTCGTTGGGTATTCGTGGACCTTCTACGGGCTTTGTGCGGGCCTCGCGCTTGGGCCACAGCTGCTGGGACATGGCTCGTTCAACTACGCGCTCCAGTATATTCCGGCCGCCATCGTTGGCATGCTGGCGCTCCTGGAACCCGTGGGCGCATCCCTCCTGGCGTATGCGCTGTTTGGAGAAGTGCCGCCGGTCGGCTCCGTGATCGGAATGCTAACGGTGATGACGGGGGTGGCAGTCGTGGTTTGGCGCCGGAACCAACTGGACTCGGATGCCGACTGAGGCTACCGTGGCGTGGGGGGGATCCGAAAGCGACTCGTGGGCAATGCGGAGAACGTCTTTCGGCCCCGAAGGAAGTAATCGACCGCGACGAGTCCCTGGTAGGGGGGGCGCACCGGGCGATCGGTGGAGGAGGGGCGTGCGGACGCGTACCGTCCCTTTAAGCGAAGGGCGTCGCGGTAGGCGCGGGCAATGGCGGCGGCCTCGCTGGGGCGCCCCGACGCGAGTGCACGGGTGGCAGCTGCGGTGTCGCACAGGACCCGGATCGGAAGGATCTTCCGCCAGTGTGCGGGGGGCAAGTTCTTGTATAACATCAGAAGGCTGTTCCGAAAATTATAGTAGGTTTTCCGGGGGGAGCTCTGTGGCAGGGATGCTCCACCAATGTGGTAGACAGCACTGGCCGGCTCCACCCGGACCCGATACCCGTGGCGCCACAGCCGCCAGCAGAGGTCGATTTCCTCCATGTGCATTTCGAACGTATCGTCGAGCAGTCCCACCTCATGGAGGGCAGAGCGGCGAAGCATGAGGGCTGCGCCCGTTGCCCAGAAGACATCGCGAGCGTTGTCGTACTGCCCACGATCGGGCTCCATCGTATCAAAGAGGCGGCCGCGGGTAAACGGGTAGCCGACCCGATCGAGAAACCCCCCTGCCGCCCCGGCATACTCGAATCGGTCGCGGGCGTCGTACTGGAGCAACTTCGGCTGCATGGCTCCAATGGTCGCATCCGTCTCCATGGCCTCCACGAGCGGATCCAGCCAGTTGGGCGGCACCTCCACGTCGTTGTTGAGGAGCACGACGTAGGAACCGGTCGCGTGCGGAAGGGCCGCGTTGTTGCCGCGAGCAAAGAGCCAGTTGTTGGGGTGTCGTACAATTTTGACGGAGGGGTGCGCGCGCGCCACCCAGGCGGCCGATCCGTCGGTTGAGGCGTTATCCGCCAGGATCACCTCAAGGTTGGGGTAGTCGGTTGCCATGACCGAGGGGAGGCACTGCTGCAGGAGCGAGCGTGCATTCCAGGAGACGATGACAACCGATACGCGGGGGGCGGGCATAACGAGGGAGTGAGGGAACGCGACAAAAATGAAGGCATCTGGACACAAGCGCTGCCGTCAAACATAACAGGCAGCGGCCAAGAATTACACGCTCCTCGCCCCTCCTCTCGTCTTCCTGCTCGGTCATGTCCTCGGATTCCGCCCCTACCCTGGACGATGCGAGACGCGTAATGCAGGACCGGTGGGGCTACGCAGACTTCCGTCCCGGGCAAGCGTCGGTGATTGAGGGGGTGCTCGCCGGCCGCGATGTGCTGGGCGTGCTGCCGACGGGCGGGGGCAAATCGCTCTGCTACCAGGTTCCGGCCCTCCTGCGCGAGGGCGTGTGCCTTGTGATTTCGCCCCTCATTTCGCTGATGCAGGACCAGGTGGAGGCCCTCCAGGCCCACGGGGTCCGTGCAGCGTTCATTAACAGCACCCTCCCGACGCACGAGGTGGAGCAGCGCTGGACCGACGCGGAGCACGGGCGCTACGACTTGTTGTACATGGCCCCCGAGCGGCTTGCCACGGAGGTCTTTCGGGCCCGTGCCGAGCGGCTTTCGGTTCCGCTGCTGGCGGTCGACGAGGCCCACTGCGTAAGCGAATGGGGACACAACTTTCGCCCCGACTACCTTGAGATCCCGGAGGCCCGCACTTACCTCGGCGATCCCCCCACCCTGGCCGTCACCGCCACGGCGACGCCCGCCGTACGGCGCGATATCGTGGATCTGCTGGAGATGGAGGCGCCGACGGAGGTCGTGCGCGGATTCGATCGTCCCAACATTATCTGGTCGGTATTCCAACCGAATAACAAACACGCCAAGGTTCAGGAGGTGGCTGAGACTGTGGACGGCACCGGCATCGTCTACACGGCCACCCGGAGAGGGGTCAAGAAATGGACCCGACGCCTGCGCGCCCAGGATGTCCGCGCGGCAGGGTATCACGGCGGCCTCTCGTCCGAGGAGCGCGAGCAGCGACAGCAGGACTGGATGGCGGACCGCACCCGGGTGATGGTGGCGACGAACGCGTTCGGGATGGGCATCGACAAGCCCGACGTGCGGTTCGTTCTCCATACCGCACTGCCCGCGTCGCTCGAGGCGTACTACCAGGAGGCGGGCCGGGCGGGTCGGGATGGGAAGCGGGCCTACGCGGTTCTCCTGTTTCGCGAGCCCGACGCTGAAACGCAGGAGGCGCTCATCGAGGCCTCTCACCCCACGGCCCAGGAGGTCCAGGCTGTTTACGACGCGGTGTGCAATGTGGGCCAGGTGCCCATCGGAAGCACGCCGGAGGGGCCCCTGGTAGTGAACCTGGACGCTGTGCTGAAGGTGACCGGGTTTTCTCGCTCCAAACTCCGGACGGCGGTCGACCTTGTGGCGCGCCAGGGGGCGTGGCGCGTGCTCCCCCGGCGCGACACATACGGTCTGATTCGATTTCGGGCGTCGGCACATGAACTCCGCCGCTGGGCCCGCCAGGTGTCGAATCGTGCGCTGGCCGGATTCGTGCATACGCTGCTGCGCATTGTCCACGCCGACGCCTTCTCAAGGTGGTGGCGGCTCAACCTGCCTGCGGCCGCCCGCCGCCTGGACCTCTCGCGCGAGCGGACGCACCGCGGGCTCGAGTACCTGGAAGAACGAGGCCTCCTACAGTGGCAGCCGCCCGGAGCGGCGTTGCAGCTGGCCTTCGAGCAGCCCCGAACGTCCAAACTTCCGGTGGACGATGAGGCAGTGCAGCAGGCCCGGGCGCGGGCCGAAACGCGGCTTCAGTATATGCTGCGCTACGCCCGGTCGGCCACATGTCGCCGTCGGTTCTTGCTGACGTACTTCGGCGAGGCCTGCGCGGAGGCGTGTGGCACGTGCGACGTGTGCCTGGGACGTCACGATCCGCCCGTCGTCACGCCCGATGACGAGTCGCTGCTCCGCCAAATTCTTCGCTCTGCCGCGGAGGAGGAGCCCCGGTCCGAGTGGTTCGACGAGCAACCGGCCCCTCGCCACAAGGTGGACGCCCTCGTGAACTGGCTCGTGGAGAAGGGATCCCTTTCGGTCGAGGATCCGGTGGAAGGGATCTACGCCCTTACAGAAGAGGGCCGCGCCCACCTGTCCTAATCGCCTCTTTCAGGATCGGTGCGCCGGTCGGTCCGTGTGGTGTCGGGCACGGAGCGACTCGACTGCCGGCGCTGGATCGCGTTGAGCGTATCGATCACGCCGTCGTAGAGGGCGGCAAACTCTTCCGGGCGCTCGCTATAGTAGCGGAGCGTGGCGTCGAAGTCGCCGGGGGCCGCCTCATATCGCGTTATGATCGAGTCGGGGAGGGCGGCCGGGAAGGCCCGGTCCTGACGTGCACGGGCCGTCATCAGGTGGGACTCCACCAGCATTTGGGCAAAGGTGCTGTCGGGGAGCGGCGGGCGGTCGCTCGAAACGACCGAGCAGCCTGAGAGCCAGAGCGCTGCCACGAGGGCAAGCGTCGCCGTCCCGGCGCGGACGAGAGAGGGCATGAGGCCAGGCTACTGCGACGCAGCAAGGGATGAGTCGTCTTCCGTTGATTCGTTGCGGGTCCGGAAGGTGTGAGCCATTACTTCCATCTGTCGGAGAAACTCCAGCTTCTCAAACTCGGGGGCAAAGACCGATCCGTCGAGCAAGTAGACCCGGTCGGTCGACTGGTCGTAGAAGGCATAGGTTACGAAGGGCCCCCCACCCCCTACGCTCTGGAAATTATCCGGGTCGTCCGTGGCCGTTACCATGTGCCAGAGGCCCTGCGTTTCGTAGCCGTACCGGTCCTTGAATTCCGTCTGCTCCGTCGTGAGGGGGCGCCGGTAATCAATGCGAGCGAACCCAGCGACGTTGCCCTGCAGGTATTCGCGGGTCAGCGAGTCGCGGGTCTCATAAATCCACTCCGGGGTGATGTCCTCGGGGCTCATGCCGTCTTCGTAGTAAACGAAGAACTCCCGGCGCGTCTTGGCGAGAATGCGGCGGAGCCATACGAAGCCTTTCGAGGCCGTTGCGGTGTCGATGGCGAGCTGGTAATCGTGCTGCACGTTGACCGCAAAGTCGTGCCGATTCATCAAGGTGTCCTCGAGTGAATACTGGCGCGCATCGTCGTACATGTCTCGTTCCATGCGCTCCAGCGTGGCCTCCTTAAAGGTGGACCGGATGTCGCCACCATTGTCATTGAGCGCAGAGGCAAGATCCTCGGGGGTGGCGGCCGTGACGAAATACACACGCTGGCTCCGGCGCCACAAGTTGGGCTTGTTCACCACGGCAGTTTGCCCATCGAGAACGGCCTGGCGGGCTTCCTCGGACAAGCGGCGCCGAAGGAAGTCAGCCTCGTTGGTGGAGTCGCTGAGCGGAGCGACCACAATCACATTCTTCAGGTCCTGGATGTTGTCGAACACCCGCTCGGTTGACAGTTCGAGGTGCCGGGTCTCAAAGTAGCGCTCCGGCTGCGGAAGTGTGTTGACCCACGGCGTCACGGTTTCGCGAAAGGAGTCCCCCACCGGCCCCGTCCAGTGGGAGCTATCCATGACGACGGTGACTTCTCCCTCTTTGCCGATTGCCCGGGGGCGGTAATCCCCTTCGCACCCGGCCAGGAGAAGGGAGGCGAAGAGCCCAGCGATGAGAGCAAGAACAGCGGGACTCCGGGCAAGCAGGGGCATAAGATCCAGGGGCGAACGGGCACGTTGCTATGAAGACAAACACCAACGGACGTAAAATGCTCCCGACCGCGGGGCGGCCCTACGCGGACGCAGGAGCGCCCTGTTTCAGTTGTCGAACAAACGATTCTACGGCATCGAGCCGGTCCGTGTTGGACCGCGAAGCATCGTCCCACAGCGTCGCCACGTGGTTGATGAGGGCAGAGCCGACGATGAACCCGTCCGTGTGACGGCTCAGCCGCATGGCGTCCGCGTGGCTCTTAATGCCAAAGCCCACGAGGAGGGGGGTTTGGTCGATCAGGCGCCGGGCGCGCTTGAGGTACTCCTGCACGGTGGGGGCATCGTCGAGGTCGCTGCCGGTGAGGCCGGTAACACTCACGGCATAGACAAAGCCAGTCGCCTGCTTGTCGACCGCCCGGATGCGGTCGTCCGATGAGTTGGGGGCAATGAGAAAGACCGTATCGAGAGCGTGGGCGTCGGCGGCGTGGCGAAGGGCGGTGCCTTCCTCGGGCGGGAGGTCGGGGAGGATGAGGCCGTCGACGCCAGCCGCGGCGGCGTCTCGGCAGAAGGCCTCGACGCCGTACCTGAGCACCGGGTTCACGTATCCCATGAGGAGGAGGGGCGTGTCGCTCGCCTCACGGAAGGCCTCGGCCCGGCGGAACGTGTCGGCCATCGTGACGCCATTGGAGAGGGCGCGGGCGCTCGCCTTTTGGATGGGGCGCCCCTCGGCGAGCGGGTCGCTAAAGGGCATGCCCAGCTCGATGAAGTCGACCCCCCCGCGATCGAGGGCGTGGAGGAGAGGCACAGTGGCGTCGGGCTCGGGGAACCCGTCCGTGAGGAAGAGCCCCATCGCGTTCTCGCTTCGGGCCCGCAGGGCATCGAACGTATCGTCGAGTCGGGACATGTCGGGGGAATGGGCGTGTGGAGGGTGGGGGCGGAAGCAGAGGGGGGCGTGTGCAGACGGCCCACCCGCATACGTCCAACCGCAGTCAAATGTGTTGGGCGATGGTTTCCATGTCTTTGTCCCCGCGGCCGGAGCAGTTGAAGACCAGGACGGCATCCTCTCCGCGGTCCTCGGCCAGCGAGCGGGCCAGGTCCGGCAGGAGGGCGACGGCGTGGGCCGTTTCGAGGGCGGGAATGATGCCTTCCGTCTCCGAGAGGAGCTTTACGCCCTCCAGCCCCTCCTCGTCGGTCACCGAGTGGTAGGTGACGCGGCCCGTGTCGCGAAGGTGGGCGTGCTCGGGGCCTACGCCCGGGTAGTCGAGGCCGGCAGAGAGCGAGTGGGCAAGCTCAATCTGTCCCTCGTCGTCCTGCAGAAGGTAGCTCATGGCCCCATGCAGCACGCCGGGCGACCCCTTAGACAGGGTTGCCGCGTGGCGGCCGTCGAGGCCCTCGCCCGCGGCCTCGGCGCCGTGGAGCTGTACGTCTTCGTCGTCGAGGAAGGGGTGAAAGATGCCGATGGCATTGGATCCCCCTCCTACACAGGCGGCAATTGCGTCCGGCGTCGTTCGCCCTTCCGCCTCGCGCAACTGGGATTGGGTTTCGGTGCCAATGATGCGGTGGAAGTTGCGCACCATCATGGGATATGGATGCGGGCCCACGACCGAGCCGATGATGTAGAACGTGTCGTCCGGGTTCGAGACCCAGTCTCGGATCGCTTCGCTCGTGGCCTCTTTCAGCGTGCGGGTGCCCGTGGTGACGGGGCGCACCTCCGCGCCCAGCAGCTTCATCCGTTCCACGTTCAGGCGCTGGCGCTCGATGTCCTCGGCGCCCATGTAGATGATGCAGTCGACCCCGAACTTGGCACAGACGGTGGCCGTGGCCACGCCGTGCTGCCCCGCACCCGTCTCGGCGATGAGGCGATCTTTGCCCATTCGCGTGGCCAGGAGGATCTGGCCGATGGTGTTGTTGATCTTATGCGCACCGGTATGGCAGAGGTCTTCCCGCTTGGCGTAGATGCGGGCGCCGCCGATCTGCTCAGTCAGCCGATCGCAGTACGTGAGCGGGGTGGGCCGACCGGTGTACTCGCGCGAGAGGCGCCGGAATTCGGCCTGGAAGTCGGGGTCGTCCTTGTAGGTTTGATAGGCCGCCCGCACGTCGTCGAGTACGGGTTTCAGGATTTCGGGGACGAAGGCCCCGCCGTACGAACCGAAGTGTCCAGTGGAGTCGGGTGCGGAGTACGCTGTTGGTGTTGCTGCGCTGTCAGGCATGGTCGAACGCGTACGATGAAGGAAAGAAGGAGGCAAAGGGGCGGGGTTACGACGCAGGATCGTCGGCGATCTCCGCCTTGAGGCGCTGGAAGGCGTCCATAAACGCGTCAATCTTGGCAAAGCTCTTCTGGCCCGGAGCGTCTTCGAGGCTGCTGGAGAGGTCAATCGCGTAGGGCCGCATCGTCTCGGCGGCTCGGCGCACATTGTCGGCGTTGATGCCACCGGCGAGAAAGAGCGGGTAGTCGTCCGATAGTTCTCGTGCCAGCCGCCAGTTGAACGATTCGCCGGTGCCTCCCCACACGCTGGAATTGTGCGTATCGAGGAGAAAGTAGTCGGCCTCGGCCTCGTACCGCTCAAAGAGGGTGCGCAACTGCTCCGGGGCCGCGTCGTTGCGGACGTGGATGGCCTTAATCACGGGGCAGTCCACGGCGTCGACCACGTACGGCGGCTCCTGGCCGTGCAACTGGGCCATTTCGAGGCCGGCCTCTTCGACGGCCGCGTTGATGGTGCGGGCGTCGTCGTTCACGAAAACGCCCACGGGGGTGGGGCCGTGTACCCATTCAATGATGTCGCTGGCGAGGGCCGGCGGGGCGTAGCGAGGGCTGTCTTCGTGCTGAATAAACCCGAGGTAGTCGGCCCCGGCCCCGGCCAGGTAGCGGGCGTCTTCCAGCTCCGTAATGCCACAAACTTTTAGCTTGAGATCCATGGGTTAGGTCGCGTGCTGAAGGGCAATCTCTTTGGCGTGGCTGCGCAGGGTGGCAAGGGCCTGCCCCGGGTCGTCGGCTCGCATAAAGTGCTCCCCAATCAGAACGCCGTTGACGCCGGCCTGCCGGAGGCGGACGAGCGTCTCGGGGTCGTGCAGGCCGCTCTCAGCCACTCGCCCCACGCTGCGGGGCACCTGGTCGAAGATGCGGAGCGAGTTCTCGATGTCGACCTCAAAGGTGGTGAGGTCTCGATTGTTGACCCCGAGCAGTTGCACCTGGTCCCAGTCGATTTTCTCCAGGTCCGCCGCACTGTAGACTTCCACGAGACAGGAGAGGCCCAGTTCGGTCGCCTGTGCGTGCAGGTCCGCCAGCTGGGGGGCATCGAGGGCCGTAGCAATGAGCAGGACGGCGTCGGCCCCGTAGGCCTTTGCTTCCACCAGCTGGTAGGGGTCGACAATGAAGTCCTTGCGGAGCAGGGGGGTGTCCTCGACGTGGGCCCGAATCCAAGAGAGCGTCTCCAGAGAGCCGCCGAACCGGGTCGGCTCCGTGAGGACGCTGATTGCGTGGGCGTCGTAATTGGCGTAGGCCTGCGCGATCCGGGCGGGATGAAACGGCTCGCGGATCACGCCCTTCGATGGAGAGGCCTTTTTTACTTCGGCAATGAACGACATGCCGCGACGCTGCAGGGCGTCGACGAGGGACAGCGGGTCGTGGTCGGCAAACAGGGGACGGTCCTGTAGTTCGGCGGCGGGGGTTTCCCGCATGCGCTGAGCCACGAGGTCCTCGGTGTCCGCAATGATGTCATCGAGAATGTTGCTCACGGCGTTCGGGTCTGAATGCGTAGGGGCGGG
>JAWOAQ010000267.1:0-3924 GCA_046498495.1 Salinibacter sp.
TAGTCGCGGGCGTGGCCCCAATCGCGCTCGGCGTCGAGGTTGCCGAGGTAGGTCTTGTCCTGAAGGCCCACCTTAATGCGAGCCGCAGCGCGTGTGATCTTGCGCGTCACGAAGGTTTCGCCCCGCCGGGGGCTCTCGTGGTTGAAGAGGATGCCGTTCGAGGCGTGTAGCCCATAGGCCTCCCGGTAGTTGACGGTCACCCAGTAGGCGTAGAGCTTCGCCGCCGCGTAGGGGCTGCGGGGATAAAACGGCGTCTCCTCCGTCTGCGGCACCTCTTGCACCTTCCCGTAGAGCTCCGAGGTGGAGGCCTGGTAGAAGCGCGTCTGACCCACAAGGTCCAGAATGCGGATCGCCTCCAGGAGACGCAGCGTCCCGAGCGCGTCGACGTCCGCCGTGTACTCCGGCGAGTCGAAGCTGACCTGCACGTGGCTCTGGGCGGCCAGGTTATAGATCTCGTCGGGCTGCGTCTCCTGCACAATGCGGATCAGGTTCGTCGAGTCCGTCAGGTCCCCGTAGTGAAGGAAGAAGCGGACGTCCTCCGCGTGCGGGTCTTCGTAGATGTGATCGATGCGGCCCGTGTTAAAGCTCGAGGCGCGGCGCTTAATGCCGTGCACCTCGTAGCCCTTCTCGAGCAAAAGCTCCGCGAGGTAGGAGCCGTCCTGTCCGGTGACGCCGGTAATGAGGGCGACCGGGCGGTCCTCACCGTCGCGGTGCGCGGGGATTTTGCTCGTGACTTGTTTGTCGGTTGGCATGTGCGTGTACAACGATTAACGTGGAACGTAAAACGTGTTGAGCCCTCACGACCGTACCCGCCACTTTCATGATGTCTCCGCCATATACTTAGCCGGAAGCTCACGGACGTGTCCCGCCCCACCGTTCTGATCAAGATGTCGGATGAGACGATGGAGTTGTCGTGATGCCTTGTCGGCTAAATCGAATAGAGATTCGAACTCTTCCTCGCCGAGGTAGCCTTGATCGCGTGCAATATAAAGTTGTGAACGCACCTCTCCAGCGGATGCCTTTGCGGTTCCGAGGAAATCGATGAATTGTGCCTGGGTTCGGCTCTCGAAACCCTCGGCAATGTTCGACATCACGCTGATCGCCGCCCGCCGGATCTGATCTTTTAGGGCCCAGTCCGCCTCAAACGGCTTGCGTTTTGTCAGTGCATAGATCTGGTCCGTCAACGTTCGGGCCGTCTGCCAGACTCGAAGGTCCTCAAATCGTTCAGCCACGGCGAATGCGTAGAACGTGCAATAGAGAGCGTTCAACGTGACACGTGCAACGCATATCGTTCAACGTTCCACGTTCGACGCGACACGCTGTTTGAACCACTCGTATGTTTTTTCAATGCCCTCCCGCAGGCTCGTGTCGGCCTCCCACCCCAGCGCGTCCAGACGACCGGTATCGACCAGCTTGCGCGGCGTGCCATCCGGCTTTGAGCGGTCGTGCTCAACGGGGCCGTCGTGGCCCACTACGTCCTGAATCAGCGCCATGAGGTCGTTGATCGACAGGTCCTCGCCGACGCCCACGTTCAGCATGCCGTCCGGGGCCACCTCGCGGACATCGTCCTCCGGCGTTTCCAGCACAAAGCGCACCGCGTCGGCCAGGTCCTCCACGTACAGAAACTCGCGCTTTGGCGTGCCGGAGCCCCAGAGCGTCACCGGGGCGTCCGAGCCGTCCGGCGCCGCGCCCGTCGCCTCGTGCGCCTTGCGCAGAAGGGCGGGCAGCACGTGGGCCGTCTCCAGGTCAAAGTCGTCGCCCGGCCCGTACAGGTTCGTGGGCATGAGGGTGAGCATGTCGTCGCCGTGCTGACGGTGGTAGGCCTCACACAGCTTATGTCCGGCGATTTTTGCGACGGCGTACCACTGGTTCGTCGGCTCCAGCGGGCCGGTGAGGAGGCTCTCTTCCGACATCGGCTGGTCGGCATGCTTGGGGTAGATGCAGGTGGAGCCCAGAAAGAGAAGCCGGCCCACACCCGTCTCGTGGGCGGCCCGGATCACCGACTGCTCGATCGCCAGGTTGTCGCCGATGAAGTCCGCCGGGTAGCGGTCATTCGCGAGGATGCCGCCCACCACCGCCGCGGCCAGCACCACGACGTCCGGCTGCTCCTCCGCAAAAAACGCCCGCGTGGCCGCCGGATCGCGGAGGTCGAGCTCATCCGAGGTGCGGCCCACGAGATTCGTGTAGCCGGCGTCCTCGAGGTGATTCCAGATGGCGCGCCCCACCATGCCGCGGTGGCCGGCAACGTAGATTTTGGCGTCGGAGGAGGTGAGGTGCATGGGCGGAAGACGTAAGCGAACTGGAAACGAAGAGGGTACAGGCTCGAAATTTGTAGGCACGACGGCCCCTCTATTCCAGGGCACAACGCGTCTCGTCGGAGCTGTCAATTAATTTCACCACTAACTTTCAGATCGACGCTTGAGCCACTGGCGTATGTGCTGCGCAAAGCGATTCAGTTCGTCGATCCGCTGCAGGTGGGCGTAGACCTCATCCCAGTCTACCCTCAAGTACTGGTGGGCTAGAATATTCCGAAAGCCAGCGAGCGGCGCCAACGACCGCGCGAATTCGGGCGGCAACACGCCGAGTTCACCCTGCCTCCGGATTGCTTCGTAGTAGTCCTGCGGCTTTGGCGCCTCTTCCAGGACAATAATCCGGTTGCAGATGTCAATACAACACTGCGCGGCAACCTCCAGATTTCGCTCGACGATGTCCCGCAGATAGGGATCCTCGTCAAACGCCGGTCTCTTCTTTTTCTGAAGCGGGGCCAATCGCGCTAAGCGTTCGTTCAGTTCGTCCAAGCGCCGTTCGATACCGCTGAACTCGGGCGTCATGGGACGTTTCGTTCGTGAGTTGATCTCGTTGTGCTCGTAGCACGGGGAGATAGTCTCCGTAGCGGCCAAGCACATATGCCTCGTAGTCTACCTGGGCCCGCCGACTTCGCCGGTACAGAAGCGTTCCGTGCGCGATTACATGGTACGCAAGCTCCACTGGGGCCCGCCGGAGCAGCGTGAGATCCACATCCTCTCCCTCAAGTACACCGGCGGCGTCGTGTGCCAACCGGGCCTGTAGGGCAACCCCATCAGTCATCCGCTCCCGGTCGACGCGAAGGGCGAGGTCCACATCGCTCATCGGCCCGGTTTCGCCTCGCACGTGAGACCCGAAGAGATACGCCAGCTCCACTTCGTCCATCCGAGCAAATAAGGCCCTCAGTCGGTTTTGCTGCGCGGGGGACATGATGAGCCAGCGTGTGATGACACTATCGGTGTATGGAAAACGCCTTTCCCGCCCAGTCGTTCATTCTGAGAGTGGAAGCGGATCACGGCATTGCCCCGACCGTTTCTTCATGAGAAGTCAACACACAACGACCATCCCCTCATGTCGTCCTCCGTCTCTCCGACTGCCCCGGTTTTGGCCAACGGCGACCGCCTCACCCGCGACGAGTTCGAGCGCCGCTACGAGGCCATGCCCCACGTCAAAAAAGCCGAACTCATCGAAGGCACCGTCTACATGCCCTCGCCCGTCCACGCCGACAGCCACGGTCGCCCTCACAGTGCAATCATGGGATGGCTCCTCGCGTACGACGCCGCCACACCTGGGGTCCGCTCCTACGACAATGCGACCGTCCGCCTCGATCTGGACAACGAACCGCAACCAGACGCCCTCCTCCGGATTGAGGCAGACTGCGGTGGCCAGTCCCGCATCAGCGACGACGACTACGTCGACGGCCCGCCGGAACTAATCGTCGAAGTCGCCCACAGTTCAGCGGCGTACGATCTTCACGACAAAAAGCAGGTCTACCGTCGGAGCGGGGTGCAGGAATACGTCGTGTGGCAGATCGAGGACGAGCGCGTCGACTGGTTCGTGCTCGAGGAAGGGGAATACCTCCCGCTGTCGCCCAACGCGGACGGCCGGCTCACGAGCCGC
>JAWOAQ010000279.1:0-8313 GCA_046498495.1 Salinibacter sp.
CGGAAGGCAAAGACTACGTCGTTCAGGACGGCAACGTGATGCTTTTTCGATTTAACGTGTAGGAGGAGGCTCGTTTAGGGAAGTTCTTCGTCATCGTCTCACGACGTGCATCCAGATGCCATGTCCCTCCAGTGCGGCCTCGTCGGCCTCCCCAACGTGGGCAAGTCCACCATCTTTAACGCCCTGAGCAACGCCGGCGTCGACGCCGAGAACTATCCCTTCTGCACGGTCGACGCGAACGTGGGGGTCGTGCCCGTCCCCGACGAGCGACTGGAGCGCGTTCAGGCGCTTGCCGATTCCCCCAAGGCCGTGCCCACGACCATCGAGTTCGTCGACATCGCCGGGCTCGTAGAGGGCGCCTCCGAAGGGGAAGGTCTGGGCAACCAGTTCCTTGCCAACATCCGCGAGGTCGACGCCATTATCCACGTGGTGCGCTGCTTCGACGACGAGGGCGTGGCCCACGTCGACGGATCGGTGGATCCAGAGCGCGACGTCGACACCATCAATACCGAGCTCCTTCTGAAGGACCTGGAGACCGTCGAAAGCCGAATCGAGAAGGTGGAGCCGGCGGCAAAGAAGGGAGACGAAGACGCGGCCGAGAACCTGCCGCTCCTCCGGCGCCTGCACGACCACCTCAGCAGCGGGGAATGGGCGCGCACGTTCGAGGCCTCGTCCGACCATCAGGCGCTCGTCGACGAGCTGTTTCTGCTCACGGACAAGCCGGTGCTCTACGTGGCGAATGTGGCGGAAGACGCCCTGCCCGACGGCACCGCGTACGTCGAGGAGCTGCGGGCGATTGCGGACGAGGAGGGGACGCAGGTCGTCATGATTTCCGCGGAGGCGGAGGCGCAGATCGCGGAGTTGGAGCCGGCGGAGCGCCAGTTGTTTTTGGACGACCTTGGGCTGGACCGCTCGGGCCTGGAGCGCCTCATCCGCGCTGCCTACGACGTGCTGGACCTCATCACCTTCTTTACGGCGGACGAGAAGGGCGCCTACGCCTGGACGATTCAAAAGGGCACCCGGGCGCCCCAGGCCGCCGGGCAGGTCCACACCGACTTCGAGGACGGCTTCATCCGAGCCGAGACGATTTCCTTCGACGACTTCGATGCGGCCGGGTCCGAAAAAGCTGCACGCGACGCCGGCCTGATTCGGACCGAAGGGAAGGACTACGTCGTGAACGACGGCGACGTGATGCAATTTCGCTTCAACGTATAGCCCAACCGCCCTGCGTCTCTATGACGTGGGCCTTTTCTTACCGGTCCCGTCCGCCCCTTCGACTCATTTTGTCTGCTCATGTCTCGTCCTCGCTCCCTGCTCGTCGCCGTCTTTCTTCTCGCTGGTAGCCTCGCCGTTGGATGCGGAGGGGACACCCCATCTGCATCCGACGGGCCCGCCTTCACCGACACCCTGACCGCTGAAACCAAGGCCGACTCTGTGGCGCTCCGTCTGTTGGAGGCGCATGGGGCCGACGCCTTTGCCTCGGCCCCGTACTTGCGATTCAACTTTGGCGTCGACACGCCGGAGGGAGAGCAGGTGGTGGCACGGCACTTCTGGGATCGATTGACGGGCGAATATCGCGTGGAATGGCAGCCCGGGTCGGATTCGAGCTACGTCGCCCTGGTGAACGTGCGCGACGTAGAGGATCAAACGCCCGAGGGAACGGTCTACCTCAACGGCAACGAACTGACGGGCGATACCGGAGACGAGGCCCTTCAGCGTGCCTACGGACGCTTCATTAACGACACCTACTGGCTGTTGGCGCCGCTGAAGGTGTACGATCCTGGGGTCAACCGGAGCTACGAAGCGGACTCGTCGACCGCCGATCACGAGGTCCTTCGCCTCACATTTGGAGATGTGGGCCTGACCTCAGACGACACCTACTGGTTCTATGTATCGACCGAAAGCGGCCGGCTCGACCAGTGGAGCATGCGCCTCCAAAGCATGCCGGCGGATGCCGCGCCGCGGACCTACGAGTGGACGGATCACGTGACGCTGGAAGCCCCCGCGGGTGAGGTCACGCTCGCCCGACGTCACGAAGCTGTTGACGGGGATCAGGCCATCCTCACGAACCAACTTGCCCTGCCGTCGTCGCCCCCAGGCGGCGTCTTTTCAACCACCACCCCGATGCTCTCCACCGACGAGTAGCCACTCCTCCATCACGAGGCCCCGACAACGGAGAACTGCCGTGGACTACCGGTTTCAAGTTGCGCGCCGCTATCTTGCCAGTCGCCGGGAGGTGTCGCTCATCTCCATCATTACTGGCATTTCTATGACCGGGGTTACCCTCGGCGTGGCCGCCCTGATCGTGGTGCTCTCGGTGATGAACGGGTTCTACGACTTTGTGCGCGACCTTCTCGTGTCGGTTGATCCGCACGTGCGGGTCGTAAGCGCCGGCGAGCAGGGGATTGCGAATGCCGACTCGCTTCTCCGGGTGGCCCGGTCGCTGGATCCCGTGGCCTCGGCGACGCCTTACGTGGAGGGCAAGGCCCTGTTTGTACATCAGGGAGGGAGCGAGTCGAACCAGATTGTACAGGTGCGAGGCGTGGAGCCAGAGGCCGCAGGCCTCGCGCCGCCAATGTCGATGGGCGCATTTGACGTAGGACGGAGCTCCGATGGCGTGCCGGGCCTCGTGATGGACCAGGCCCTGGCGCGCGAGAGGGGACTCGTGCCCGGAGGCGCCGAGGGCGATGCTAGCACCGTTGGGCTTCTTTCAGCCCCCGCCATTGAGCGAACCCTCACACAGGTCTTTTCCGGATCGCCCGTCCGCCGGTACGAAGTCCGCGGGCTCTTCGACATGCAGGCCCCGACCGATCGCCAGCGCGTCTTCATTGGGCTCGATGCTGCCCAGCGCCTCTTCCAAACCCGGGGACAGGTGACAGGGGTCGACCTTCGGCTCGAGAATTTAGAGCGGGCCGAGACGGTCAAGGCACAGCTTCAGCGCCGTCTGGATCCCCAGCGCTACACCGTGGAGACCTGGTACGATCTCCAGCAGTCGCTCTACGACGTCATGCGGGTGGAAAAGTGGGGGGCGTCGGCCATCCTGGGGCTAATCATCATCGTGGCGGCGTTCAATATTATTGGGTCCCTCACCATGGTTGTGATTGAAAAACGGCGGGACGTGGGGGCCCTGCAGGCGATGGGGGCGTCGAAGGCAGACATTCGGCACATTTTTCTCCTGGAAGGGGGGCTGGTGGGGGGCGTGGGTACCGGGCTGGGATTGGTACTGGGCCTTGGGCTCTCTCTCATTCAGAAATACTACGAGGTGGTGCCGATGACCCAGGCCGAATCCTTTCTCATTAGTGCCTATCCTGTGTCCATTCGGCTTCTTGACGTGGTGCTCATCGCTGGGGTGTCGTTTGGGCTGTGCCTGCTGGCGTCGCTGTATCCGGCGCACCGGGCCGCGTCCATTGAGCCGGCGCAGGCCGTGCACATCGACGCATAACTACTGTGCGAGACCTCGTCAAAACGAACGGTGGGCTCACCTCCGCGTTCGTTCTCCCAAAGACCCTGGCCGCTGACTTCGTTTCGCCATGATCAACGATGCTTTTGACGGACTCATTGGGCTCCCCGACCGCCCCGAGAAGCCGCGGGACCGGGGACTCACCCATATGCTCGATAAGGGGATGTCTGCGGACCGCGTGGAGCAAATTTTGGAGGGGGCATCCAACATCGTGGACCTCGTAAAGCTGGGATGGGGGACTGCCGTCGTCACCCCGAATTTAAAACGGAAGCTCGACGTGTACCGGGCGGCCAACATCCCCTTTTTCTTTGGCGGGTCGCTGTTTGAGGCGTACTTTCTACGCGACCAGGTGGATGACTATCGGCGCCTCCTCGACCGGCTGGATGTTCATCACCTGGAGATTTCATCGGGGGCTGTGTCGATGCCGCACGAAGACAAGCTCCAGTTTATTGAGCGTTTTGCAAAAGACTACACGGTCCTGAGCGAGGTCGGCTCCAAAGACGCGAGCAATATTATGCCGCCGTACCAGTGGGTGGAGGCCATGCAGGCGGAGCTGGAGGCCGGCAGTTGGAAGGTGATTGCCGAGTCGCGGGAGGCAGGCACGGCGGGGCTCTTCCGGCCCAACGGGGAGGTGCGCACGGGACTCGTCGACGAAATTCTGGCCCGAGTTAACCCCCGGGACATTATCTTCGAGGCCCCGAAAAAAGAGCAGCAGGCCTGGCTGATCCGAAACCAAGGAGCCAACGTAAATCTTGGCAATATTCCCCCAGACGAGGTCCTTCCCCTCGAAACGCTGCGACTCGGCCTGCGCGGCGATACGCTCTTCGAGTTTCTCAGACCGGGAGTGACCCCGCACCCGTCCGGTGGAACGCCGTCTGGGGACGGGCAGTAGACGCTCTGGATGAGGCCCCGGCACAGGACTTGTCCCGTTTTCACGAACAATGACGGGCCGGACGCCCTACCAGTGCTTTGCCGCTGTACTGAGCGGCCCGCGCTTCAAACTCACCGCAACCGTTCACTGATCTCGAGCGTGCCATGGCACGGAAAGATGACATCACCGGCGAAGGCCCCGTGACGGGCAACAGCGTGTCGGACTCCAATAGGAAGACGAACCGCCGCTTTAAGCGGAATCTCCAAAAGAAACGGTTCTATATTCCGTCACAGGATCGCCACGTAACCCTCAAGGTCTCAGCCAAAACGCTGAAGACCATCAATAAAAAAGGCATCGAAGCGGTATTGAAGGAAGCTCGGAAACAGGGCTTTGACGTGTAGATCCAGCGCCAGGTGCCCACAGGCCGCTGGCCCGTTTCGCTTGATTTACCACTACTCCCTACGACGCTATGGCTCAGGGCGACCGCGTACAAGTCATTCTCGAATGCACCGAGGAGCCGGGAACGTCCCGCTACCACACGACCAAAAACCGTCGGAACGACTCGGATCGGATCGAGATGATGAAGTACAATCCTGTTCTTCAGAAACACACCCTTCACCGAGAGACAAAGTAACCCATGGCTGCACAAAGCAACGATAGTCCGGGCTCTCGCAAAATGGCGAAGCTCGTCCTCGCTGAAAAGCGCGAGAACGGGAGCTACGGATTTCGACAAAAGATGGTGCCCCTCGACGAGGTTGAGAATGAGCTTGAGGCAGCAAAAGACAAGAGCTGACCCCTAGAATCGAGGGGCAGAGACCGGGGCGTAGCGCAGTCCGGTTAGCGCACCTGCTTTGGGAGCAGGAGGTCGCCGGTTCGAATCCGGCCGCCCCGACCAGCCGGGCGCCGTCCCGGCCCGACGCGCCCGTAGCTCAGTTGGATAGAGCAGCGGACTTCAACGATGCGTCCGCCTAGACGCGCAACAGGAGCGCCCGCCCGAAATGAAACGTGCGGGATGACCGGCGCTGTATCGGGGAATCCCTACGTTGGGGTCGACCTCTGAACATTGATCGGCGGGCACGCCCTCCGATATTCAATGTTCGCAATTCGGACCCAGGCCGGGCAATCCCGAGGAAACCGACGAGCTGCAGCTTCTGCAGTCGCCGGGATCCGTAGAGGCCATACGCGCCGCGCCTGAGATGGTGAAGAGATGGTCCAGCCTCTCCCCTGAGCCGAGACGCGTCTCATCGGGCTCATGTGGCGAAAGCCCCCGGGAGGTTGCTAATCCGCAGGTCGCAGGTTCGAATCCTGCCGGGCGCGCCCCTTTCCGCACGTGTTTTCGTTCCAGGGCGAAAGGAACTCAACGGAAAATCCCCTCATTTACTATATAGATTTTCCTTCCCCTATACAGCGGTGACGTGGCCGAGTGGTCAGGCAGAGGCCTGCAAAGCCTCCTACGGCGGTTCGAATCCGCCCGTCACCTCCGTTTCACCCGCCAAGCACCCGCTTCGGCGGGGCTTTTTTTGTCGGGTTCGTAGAAAAAATGCCATCAGACGGCCCCCTTCCGTCGGGAGGGCGTAGCGTACGGAGAAGGTATCATCCGCCGGAGTCCTCATCGGGAGCACCGTCAGGAAACCGTTCCAGCCGTGTCGTGTCGGCCCTTGTTGAGTCCAAAGTGGTGTCGGCTGCAGTGGTATCGGTCGCAGTTGTATCGTTTGGAGGACGAACTGAGGCAGGGTCGTCCGTCGTGAAAAGACGAATTTCCGTGCCGGCCCGGACTTCCGTACCGGGGGAGCGCCCCTGCTGCCGAACGTAGAGCTGCTGCAGGATGTCGGTGCTGTCCATCTCACTTGGCTGTGCATCTGCCGTATCGGCAACCGACGTGTCCACGACAATAAACCGAAGCTGATTTTTTAACAGCATCTGTTGGGCATCGGCTACCGTGCGGCCCACGACCTCAGGGACGTCAACGGAGCGCTCACCCAGCCCGGTACTGTACCAGAGATCGACTGTGGATCCCTGCTGGAGAGAGTCGCCCGGCGCGGGCGACTGGCGGGTAATGGTATTTGCGTAAGGCGACGGAATCGAGTCGGGCTCAACGGTGCCAACCTCTAAGCCGGCGGCCGAAACTCGATTTTCTGCCTCTCGGACCGAGACCCCATTCAGGTCAGGAATCTTCACCATCGGAGCCTCCCCAGAGTTGACGGTCAGATACACCCGGCGCCCCGGCTTCACGGTAGCGCGCGCGAGCGGCGTCTGGTCCACGACGATTCCCTGATCGACGTTCGGGTTGTATCGTCCCACCTGTCGTTGCACATCAAGGCCTTTTTCTTCCATCGTCGCCTTGGCCGTTTCGAAGGACCGGTCCTCTACGTTTGGAACGCGCACCGATGCGTCGTGACGGGTGTATGACGGCATGACGATGGAATCCAGCAAGACATAAAGCCCAACCCCGATTCCAAGCAACGCGCCCATGCCCCCCCAAAAGTACGGATTGCGCCCGAGCGTTTGGAGCCAGCGAAGAAGAGGACGGAATGTTGACTCCCAAGACATAAGAGGACCAAGTTACTAAAAAGCCCGTGCCTGCGAATTAGACGCATCGACTAGGAGAACGAGGCCAAGGAGTCGCCCTGTTCCGAAGGGCAGGCGAATGTGGAAAATTGCGTTGCGACACGTGCTTGCAGAAGCAGGCAACAGCGCCGGACAGATAGATCACGGAGTCCACACGCCTCCTTTATTTCTGTTTCATGTGTAGATAGGAAACCAAGCGCTGGGCTCTATGTCTAATGGGACGCTGCAATCGAGAGGGGGAGGCTGCCCGGCTCGATAGCGGCTTGTTCTCTTCATTTTGCCCGGTACAGGCGGCTGGAAACAAGCCCACCCCCATTATTCAGAAAATGTGAAATGGGCGGAGGCGCTTGACAAAGAAAGCGAGCCGCCGTACTGTTAGAGTCCGCGCCAAATGAAAAAACAGCGGCGCGAGACGAAGCAGATTGTTCTTTGACGGAATTGGAAGCATAGCGAGTCCTGGTCGATTCCTTTCTCGCCTCACGGCAGAAAGCGAGTTCGATCGATTAGAACAAACTTTCCTACTACGGAGAGTTTGATCCTAGCTCAGGACGAACGCTGGCGGCAGGCTTAACACATGCAAGTCGCACGAGAACGTTCTGGCTTTGCCAGAACAAGTACAGTGGCGAACGGGTGCGTAACGCGTAGACAACCTGCCCTCAGGCGCGGGACAACCACGGGAAACCGTGGCTAATACCGCACGTCGTCCAGACCCCGCATGGGGACTGGATGAAAGCCTTCGGGCGCCTTTGGATGGGTCTGCGTCGGATTAGCTTGTTGGTGAGGTAACGGCTCACCAAGGTAGCGATCCGTAGCTGGTCTGAGAGGATGATCAGCCACACTGGGACTGAGACACGGCCCAGACTCCTACGGGAGGCAGCAGTGGGGAATCTTGCACAATGGGGGAAACCCTGATGCAGCCATGCCGCGTGGAGGAAGACACCCCTACGGGGCGTAAACTCCTTTTCTGCGAGAAGAAACCCCTGTATGTTCAGGGTGTGACGGTACCGCAGGAATAAGGACCGGCTAACTCCGTGCCAGCAGCCGCGGTAATACGGAGGGTCCAAGCGTTGTCCGGAATCACTGGGCGTAAAGGATGCGCAGGCGGGGCAGCAAGTCAGAGGTGAAATCCTGCGGCTTAACCGCAGAAGTGCCTTTGAAACTGCTGCTCTTGAGTCCTGGAGAGGTTGCCGGAATTCGTGGTGTAGCGGTGAAATGCGTAGATATCACGAGGAACACCAGAAGCGTAAGCGAGCAACTAGACGAGTACTGACGCTGAGGCACGAAAGCGTGGGGAGCAAACAGGATTAGATACCCTGGTAGTCCACGCCATAAACGATGAATGCTCGCCGTTGCCCCGGTAAAGGGGCGGTGGCTAAGCTAACGCGTTAAGCATTCCACCTGGGGACTACGATCG
>JAWOAQ010000104.1:0-10020 GCA_046498495.1 Salinibacter sp.
CCGACGACGCGCTGGTTCTCGAATTCGTGGCCGCGCGGACGGAAAGCTACCGCTCCGACTCCCGAAAGCCCGTCGTGGAAGACGGCACGCTGGAGGACGACCAGTACCGCCGCGACTTTACGGTGAACGCGATGGCGATCCACCTCACGCCCGACCGCTTCGGCACGCTCATCGACCCGTTCGACGGGCGGCGCGACCTGGAACGGCGCACCATCGACACGCCTCTCGACCCGGAGGAGACCTTCGAGGACGATCCGCTCCGCATGATTCGGGCGGCCCGCTTTGCCACGCAGCTCGAATTTCGGGTGTCCGACCGCGTGTTTCACGCCATGGGCACAACGGCCGACCGCGTCGAAATCCTCAGCCAGGAGCGCATCACGGAGGAGCTGCACAAGATTCTGGAGGCGGACACGCCCTCCATCGGGTTCAAGATGCTGGAGGCCGCCGGCGTCCTGAAACACTTCATGCCCGAGATTCAGAACCTGAAGGGCGTGGACGTGGTCAACGGCCGCGATCACAAAGACAACTTTTACCACACGCTCGAAGTGCTCGACAACGTGGCCGAGCGGACCGCCGATCGCCCCGGCCGGGACACGCGCTGGCTCCGGTGGGCGGCCCTCCTCCACGACATTGCCAAGCCGCACACCAAGCGCTTCGACCCCGCGGACGGCTGGACCTTCCACGGCCACGAGGACGTGGGCGCCCGCATGATCCCCGATCTCTTCCGCAAGTGGCGCCTGCCCACCGACGAGCGGATGGACTACGTGCAGAAGCTCGTGCGCCTGCACCTGCGCCCCATTGCGCTGGCCGACGAGGAGGTGACCGACTCCGCCGTGCGCCGCCTCCTCTACGAGGCCGGCGACGACATCGACGACCTCATGACGCTCGTCCGCTCGGACGTGACCTCGAACAACCCGGATCGGCGCCGCCGCTACCAGCGCGCCTTCGACCGCGTGGAGGAAAAGATGCGAATCGTGGAGGAGAAGGACCGCCTCCGCAACTTTGAGCCGCCGGTGGACGGGTACGAGATCATGGAGACGCTCGGGATCGACGAAGGGGTGGCCGTGGGCATTGCCAAGACCTGGATCCGCGAGGCCATCCTCGACGGCGAGATCGCCAATGAGCACGACGCGGCGTTCGACTACCTCATGGACATCAAAGACGAGGCCCTGCGCCGCGGCGCCCTCTTCGAAGCCATGCAGGACCGGCTGGAGGGACCCGAGAACCGCGCGCTGGGGGCGATTAAAGAGGTGATCTTCGAGGATCCGGACCTCCCGGCGGATCGGGAGGACGCACTGGCGGTGCTGGAGGGGCTGAAAGACGAGGTGCTGGCCGACGGTGAAGACGCGCCCTCCAGACAGGTGGACGACGACGCCGAATGACCGGTGTGGCTCGGGGCCGCGCCAGTGGGTCGGGGTCAATCGTGGTCCCCGCTCCTCAACGGCGGGACATCGGGCCGAAATCAAGACACGGATCGGCCGCAGGCCCCTTTCGTGTGGCCTCTTTCGTGAGGCCCTGCCGCGACACCAGATCCGTCGCTCGTCAGCCCTGCTCTACGACACCTGCATCGGTCGGCCCCTGCCCGTCATAGGCCGCAACGAACGCATCGAGCTGGTTGGGCTGATCGGCCCCCGGTAGCGGGCGGGTGGCCGTCTCGCACGCTGCCTCTACGCCCAGCTTGTCGCAGACGAGGTCGGAGGCCGCCTCGGCCATCTGGCGGTAGGTTGTCAGCTTGCCCCCAACGATGCTGGCGAAATTGTCGACCCCGTCGGCGGCGTGGTCCAGGGGGAAGAACCCCCGCGAGATGCCGCGTCGTTCGCCCTTCTGCTCATCGGGGGCGTACAGTGGCCGCACGCCCCACCACGTGCGTACCGTCGGGGCGTCAGCCACAGGGGGCAGCATCGCGGCGCACTCCCGGAAGGACACGTCCACCTCCCACTCGGCCTTCTCATAATCGTCCGGGTCCGACACCGGCACGCTCGTGGTGCCGAGCACCACCTCCCCGTCGTGCGGCACAACAATGTCCCCGTCGTCCGGGTCGCGGCATCGATTGAGCGCCGGGCCCAGGCCGTCGTACTCCACCGAAATCATCACGCCCCGCGACGGAGCCATCTCCACGGAAACGCCAGCCATCGACGCCACCGATCCCGCCCAGGCCCCCGTCGCGTTCACGACGTACGTAGGCTCGACCGTCGTGTCGACCGTTCCACCGATCCTCGCCTTCACGATTCGCCCCCCTTCAACGACCAGGTCTTCGAGAGGCGCGTGCGGCCGAACAAACCCGCCATGGGCCTCGGCGTCGGCGGCGTTGGCGGCACTGAGGCGTGACGGATAGATCACCCCGTCGGGCACCCACATTGCCCGCTCTACCGCATCCGATAAATCCGGCACGCGCGCCTGGGCCTCCGCCGCGCTGAGCAGGTCCGTCTCGATTCCAATCGCATCGCAGGCGGCCCGCTTCTCCTCGAAGTATTCCGGGTCATCACCGGCCAGTTGAACGAATAGGCCGCCGGTGTTGCGGATGCACGCCCCGGCGATGGAACGAAGGGTCCGATTTTCCGCGATGCACTCCTCCGCCCCCACCGCATCGGCCTCCGCGTAGCGGGCCCCGCTGTGGAGCAGGCCATGAGAGCGGCTGGAGGCTCCACTGGAGAGCCCGTGTCGCTCCACGAGCAACACCTCCACCCCGCGCAACGCAAGGTCGCGGGCGATGCCAGTGCCGGTGGCGCCGCCTCCAACGACGAGGACCGTAGGAGATCGTGTCATCTGAAGAGGAGGTCAATGAGCGAGCGGGCAGCAGCCCCAGACATCCGAGATCGACCGCGGCTCCCGCGGTCGTCCGCGCTGCCTCTCTTTCGGTGCGGAGAATAAGTATTCTGTGAAGCATCCACACCTGTCCGTCCGCGGAGAGTTGAGAAGAGCTCGTAACAGGAGCCCCTGCCCCGGCAGGCCCACCCAATACGTTACACGCCCCCCACACCCCTGGGCGTGTCCACTACAGAATCTGGGTCTGTGATTCGCCGAGGGGGACTCAGGATCTCGTTCACACCTACGGGCCCCGGCGTGCCCCGAGGTCGTCCAGCGGGACCTGGATGTCCAACATCTCCGCGCTCCGATCCCATAGATGCGCAGCGGCCCCGGGATCCTGTGCGGCGTTCGACGGCGGGGCGGGGGACTGTCCCGAAAAGTACCGCCCCGAGACGCCCGCCGTATCCGGGGAGAGGGCCACGTGCAGAAGCTCCGCGGCCCCGTCGGCCACCGAAGACGTCCCCGGCACCACGCCGAGCATCCGAAACAGCCCCGAGAGCGGCCCGGGCAGGAACCGCCCAAACTGGCTTCCGGGGACGAACCCGGGATGGACGCTGTTCGACACGACGGATCGGCCCGCCGACTCCAGGCGGCGAGCCAGCTCCGACGCAAACAGTACGTTTGCGAGCTTCGAATGAGCGTAGGCCCCCATTCCGGAATACCCGTCGATGATGTGCACGCGATCGAGGTCGAACTGGGCGCCGCGGTGGGCATCGGAGGCGGTCGTGACGATGCGGGCGCCCTCGCGCACGTGATCGAGCAGGGCAGCAGTCAGCAGGTATGGGGCCAGGTGGTTCACGTAGAACGTGCGCTCAATTCCTTCCACGCGGTGGCCCTGCCGAAACAGCCCCCCAGCGTTGTTAATCAGAAGATCGAGGCCGTTGGTGTTCGCCCGAACGGCCGCCGCCAACGCCCGAATCTCTCCGGCTTTCGTGAAGTCGGCCGCGACGAACGTTGCCGTCCCTCCCTCCTCGCGGATGCCCTCCACGACCGCCGCCCCCGCCTGACGGTCGCGGCCGTGCACGATCACCTCTGCCCCGAGCCGCCCCAGCGCATGTGCCGCCACACGGCCGATGCCGCTCGTAGAGCCGGTGACGAGGGCAACCTGACCCGTGCAGTCGATGTCCGCAACGGTGGCGAGAGACTCAGGGCGTGTACTCATTGAACAGTTGGGGGAGGGAAGCAGAATGAAGAACGGGGCGGTGGCGCTACGCACCGGCGCCGCGGCAGCGCAGGGAGTAGCGGTTGTACTCGGCGGCCCGGTCCGGGTCCCGCGCCATTTCCTGCAATACGTCCACGGCACGACGGACCTGTTCCGGGGGAGCGGGCGCGTAAAAGGGCGGTGTCCCACGCCCCCCCACCGCCACATCGTACACGATGCGCTTGAAGCAGTGGTCGAACCGCACCGGAGATTCGCCCGACGCCGCCTTGACGGGACGGACGGTTTCCGCGAGATGCTTCATCGTCCGCACAAGCTTCGGAGGCGTCTCGGCGGGCGTTGTGGGAATCCGCACGCCTTGTGTTGTTCTCCGGTCGGGGCCGGAACCGCCGAGGGCGATGTCTCCGGTGCATCGGCAAGTTGCGAGTGCGCGTTATTTTAGCCTCCTGGATGCTTGCACGAGCTCGTATGGGCTGATTTCCCTCATTTTCCACTCCATCGGAGGCGTAGTGGAAACGTAACAACGGTGAGGCGGGGGCCGGGTCCTCCCTTCTCGGAGGCCCATGTTCATATTCGTTGGGTGGGAATGTTCTCGACGGGAACGCGCTGGACCGCATCGGTCATCCAGCAGTCCTCGTGTGGGGCGTCGGACTGCCTGGAGAGCTGGAATAGGTAGCCCACGCGGGTGCCTTCGGTGGTGGTCAGGATCACCCCCATCTGTGCCCTGTCCTCTTCAACGTGAGGCGGGCTGTAGGTGGCGCTGTCGTGGTCAATCATCGGTCCGTAGGCCGGCGTGTCGAACAGTCGGTGGAAGCGACGGAGGGGCCCGGTCGCTCGCTTGTTGGCCGGTGACGCGAAGCGGAAGGCCGCCTCGATTCCCGCATCGTCACGTGGGGCGTCGTTGTTGCCGAGCGCCTCCACCTGTAGGCGGACGACCTCGGTCGGGGAGAGAGCGGGGGACGGTTCTGGGAGGGAATCAGCGGGCACAGAGTGGAGGAGCAAGGACAGTGCAGGCGGTGCGTCGGCGGGGCCAGGGCCCCGATCGCATGCCTCGGAACCAGTTCCGGCTGGGGCAACACAGAGGAGGGACATCAAGAGAAGCACGGGCGCAAGCATGGGAACCGGCAGGCAAGGCAAAATAAACTGTTCGCGGGCATCGCCCGACGATGCGGCGGGAGCCCCGAGGATGTGAATCCGGAATATGCTGTTTTAGAATATGTGAGAAGGCACGCTCCGGCTGGAAGCGGAGAGAGCGCTGGCCCCGATGATGGGGGCACTGGTGGATGCGGCTTCAGGACGCGAGAGAGTGCTTATGAAGAGGGCCTGTGGAGGTGCGTGAAGCAACGATGACGATGTTTGTACAGCATGAGCGGGGCCGATATTCGTTATTTTCTGCTACAAAAGAGGAATAGAAGGAACGTAACAACTGTCGTCCGCCTGGTCGCCTCCGATCAACGATTTTTGTGCCGCCTGTCGGATCTTGTTTTTCGGCACGGTGCCGCCTATGATCGGTGTCGCACCTGTGCGGCTCCGCCCAGGAGGGCAAGGAATCGTTCCATGTCCGAACTCGGCCCCCTGCTCACAACCGTGGACGCTCGTTTGGGACAGTCGTCCCGCTCATTCCCCTCCGCCTCGTCCCCCGCGTGCTGGACAGCCCCCGTCGCTACAGGTGCGGAGCCCAGGCCCGGTAGGTGGGGCATCCGGCACATTCGGTCCGGATTCGCCCTTTCATTCTGCGGGCGATGTTGGCCCCTCCCCCAATCGCTGGTCCCTTTGCACTCCTCACTGCCCTCCCATGAAGCGTCTGTTCTACTACCTCGTGGCAATGCTCGTGCGCATGACGAGCAGATTTATGTTCAGCCGAATCGAGGTGCGGGGCCGCGACCGCGTCGCGTGGGATCAGCCGTGCATCGTCTCGCCCAACCACCAGAACGCCTTTCTCGATGCGCTGCTGGTGGGCGTATTCGCCCCCGTCAAGCTCACCTTTCTGAGCCGCGCCTCTGTCTTCGGAACGCCGTTCGACTGGGTACTGGACGCCCTGCACATGGCGCCCATCTACCGGCGGCGGGATGGATTCAAGAAGGTGGCCGAAAACAAAGAAGTCTTTGCCGAGCAGCGCGAGCAGCTCACGCAGGGCGGCTCGGTGGTGATGTTTTCCGAGACGGAGCACGCACACACCTACTACCTCCGTCCCCTGAGCCGCGGGAGCGCCCGGCTGGCCCTCACCACCCAGGCGGCAACCGACACGGAAGTGCAACTCGTCCCCGTCGGCATCAACTACTATCACCTCTGTCGCCCGGGCTTCAAGGTGTCGATCGTCTTTGGCGATCCGATCCCGGTGTCCGCGCACATGGAGCCGTACCACAACAACAGGGCCGCGGGAATGAACGCCCTCCGCGATGCCCTCGCGGACGCGATGATAGACTGCATGCTGATCCCCGAAAAGACGGACGACTACCCCGAGCGGGTGGCCCGAATCAACCGGCATACCGAGAACCTTTCGTTTCCGGAGATGAAGGAGGCCCTCGACACCCCGGACGCGCTCCCGGCCAAGCTTCCTCACCGGCCGTGGCTGGAGACGCTGGCCTGGACCCTCAGCCCGCTGAACGCCGGGCCACTGGGGCTCGCGAGTGCGCTGCTGTGGGCGGTAGACGAGGCGCCGTTTGCGGCTTCTCTCAAGTTTGCCGTCGGCATGTTTGGCGTGCCGCTCTGGTGGGGCGTGCTGTTTGGGTTCGGGACCGCGTTCTTTGGCTGGCCCATCGGGCTCGGCGGGGTCGCTGCCTCCGCTCTGGCCCTGATCGGGCACGTCCTTCTCATCCGGTACTCCAACCCACCCCATCCCCTCGGCTAGTGGCCTCTCAGGCCCGCCCGGCACGCCAGCGAAGGGATGAGTCCGTCGGGCCGTGGGCCGTCGCCCCCCGTCACAACGGGACCCGGGCCGCCCCTCCACGCGTACTTCTGTGCGTCATCAAACATCCTGGGCCCCGGCCGTGCTCTACGACCGGTCCGGGGCTCCCCGTCCGCCTTCCTCTCGTCTCGTCGTCCCCAATGGCCAGTGTTTCTGTCTCTCAACTCCTGATTTCCCTGGCCCTCGTGGCAGGCGGATGGGTCGCAGGCTACCTGTTGTACCACGCGTTCCAGTGG
This sequence comes from Salinibacter sp., assembly GCA_046498495.1. Taxonomy (GTDB): domain Bacteria; phylum Bacteroidota; class Rhodothermia; order Rhodothermales; family Salinibacteraceae; genus Salinibacter. Next base: position 7,112 of record JAWOAQ010000104.1, read on the forward strand.
GGGGCCCGGAACGCCGAAGGCGGCCGGTACCGCATCGACGCCGTTCTGCTGCGTGTTCTGGGCCCGCCGCTCAGTGTCGGCGTGGCGCTGGCAGCCCTCAACGTTGCGCTCTACCGCATCCCCGCCATTCAGCAACACTTCGACCAGTGGGACGGGGCGCAGCGGGCAATTCTTCTGCTCACCGGCACCTGGATCCTTGCGAGCCTCGTCAAAACCCTCGTCCGCGAGTATGGCCTTCCCCTCGCCCAACGCACGGACACCGACATCGACGAGCGGATCGTACGCATCCTGGACCTGACGGCCGTCTACATTATCTGGATGGGTGGAATCCTTCTGGCGCTCAGCGCACTCGGCATTCAGGTAACCGCCTTCCTCGCCTCGCTGGGCATTGCCGGACTCGCCGTGGCCCTGGCCGCCAAAACCATTCTTTCGAACGTTCTCACTGGCGTGACCCTCACGGCGGACCGCAACTTCCGCGTGGGCGACCGCATCCAGGTGCGCGACTACGTCGGGGACGTGCTGGAAATCAACCTCCACAAGACCGTCATTCGCACCCGCGACAACGAGATCGTGATGATTCCCAACGATGTGCTCGGGCGCGAGGTGATTGTTAACCACATGCTTCCCGAGCAGCGCACGCGTATGGACCTGCGCGTGGGCGTGGCCTACGGCGCGGACCTGGACCGCGCGACCGCCCTCTTGTCGGACATCGTCCACGAGCAGGACCGCGTTTTGCACGAGCCGGCCCCGGAGGTCAACGTGGCCGCCCTCGGCGACAATGCGGTCGAGCTGCAGATTCTGGTGTGGATCGATGCCCCCCGCGGCAAGCGCACCGTGCGGGACCATGTGTACCGCTCGGCCCTCGCCCGCTTCCAAGCGGCGGGCATCGACATTCCATTTCCCCAGCGTGTGGTGCACCTGAAGGAGCGCCCAGGCGCGAACAACACCGCCTCTCTTGGCGACCGGGCCGCCCCCGAACCCTCCCGGACGCCCTAGCCCGGCGGGTGCCGCAAAAAACGCCGCACCGGTTGGGGAGATTCACCCGCTCACGTACTCCCGCACGCCGGCCGCCTCCACCATCAGGTCGAACAGGTCCGTGTTGCGCGTGAAATCGCCGATCGCCTCGCTGCCGGGGCCCATGGCCGCCAGCTGCACGTAGTCGGACGTGTGGTCCCCGCCGAGCCAGTTGACAGACGTGTAGTTGGCCTGGATGGCGCCGAGGAGCAGATTCGGGGCGCTCTTTTTGCGGTACGCGGCCTGGTATTCCCCGCGCAGCGCGTCCTGAATCATCCCGGCCTCGTCGCGCTGGATGGGAAACTGCCACGCCTCCTCCACGCGGTCCTGAATCTGCCGGTAGGTGCTGTTCTCGTCGAGTTCCGAGAGGATCCAGTCGTTGGTGTACTGAAAGTCCGCGACCCGATCGAACATGGGATTCGAATCGTTGTACTGGTCGCCGGCCGCGTTGACCCCGGGATTCGCATTGCCGTGGTCGGTGGTGATGATGACGAGGGTGTCGTCGCGCCCCTCGGCGAAGTCGAGCGCCGTGCCGATGGCGTCGTCGAACTCGATCTGGTCGTAGACGAGGCCGCCGGTGTCGTCCCCGTGCGCGGCGTGGTCCACGCGCCCGCCCTCGATTTGCAGGAGGAAGCCGTCGTCGTTCTTTGACAGCCGCTGCAGGGCGGCGTCGGTCATTTCGGGCAGGCGGGGCACCTGCTCCTGGTGCGCCGGGATGTTCTGGTGGTCGAGGACGTAGGGCAGGTGCGAGTCGTAGAAGGTCCCCAGGATGCTCCCCTCATGGCCCCAGTAGGTGAGGTCTTGCTTCGACCGGGCCACCGTGTAGCCCTTGTCCTCAAACCCCTGATACAGGTCCGTCCCGTCGTCGCGCTGGTCGGGGTCGAAGTGGCGCTTCCCGCCGCCCATCAGCACGTCGTACTCGCGCTCCAGGTACTGCGCGGCGATCTTGTCCTCGCTCCACCGGGCGGGCATGTTGATGCCGAAACCCGCCGGCGTGGCGTGCGTGATGCGGGTGGTGGTCACGAGGCCCGTGCCCTTGCCTGCGTCCTGGACAATCTCAAGGATGGTCTGGTATTCTTCGCCGTTCGTCCCCACGTTGACCGCCGTGTTGGGGACGCGGTGCCCCGATCCCCACGACGAGGCCGCCGCAGCGGAGCCGGTAACCATGGAGTTCGCGGCGGCCATGTCCATGAGGCCGTGCTGCACGCGTCCCTCTTCATAGAGCCGCATCCAGTTTGAGGGGCGGCCCTCGTGGCGGCGCAGGTGGAGGTCGGCCATCGTGAGCGTGCCGGCGCTCATGCCGTCGCTCACCAGAAAGATGATGTTTTTGGCGTCGCCCGGCGCCTCAATGCTCGAGACGTCGGTGCGGGCTTTGCCGTCAGCGGTTCCGGCCAGGCCACCGGTGCCGAGGGCAAGGGCCCCAAGGGCCCCGGTTTTCAGGAAGTCGCGGCGAGACGGGGCCTCGTCGGAACTGGATCGCAGGCGGTCGTGGTACGCGTCGCTCACGGATGGTGGGGTCGTTTTGGAAACGAACACGAGGAAGGGAGTGTGTGGGAAACCCGAGGACCGCCCTGCATGGTTCCCCACCCGCTCATTACCAAAGCGTCAATCCCGGCGCGCTAGCCCGCCCCCTCCACCCGTCGCAGCTGCTCGGCCTCGGTCATCACGCGACGGCTCATGAGGAGGCTCGTGAGCATGCTGGTGAGGCCGCCCGCGGCGAAGATCATGGCCATGATGACAAACTGGTAGAGCGCGGCGTAGACGGGATTCTCGCCCCCTAAAATCATTCCCGCCATCACGCCGGGGATCCAGACCCAGCCCAGGCTCTTCAGCGAATCGACCACCGGGATGAGCGACGCCTGCACGCTGGTGCGCAGGTGCCGTGCGAGCACAGC
>JAWOAQ010000192.1:0-10456 GCA_046498495.1 Salinibacter sp.
GGCCCACGCCTCGAACGGCCGGTGGGCCGCTACGCCGTCGTGCTGCTCCATCGGGATGCGGCGGGCGGCCGGGGGCTTCTCCAGTTCCTCATAGATGTGATCGTCATCGAAGCCCGCATGGGCGGCCTGGGCGCTCGTGGCTGCGTACACCACCCGATCCAGGCGGGTCCAGTAGATTGCGCCCAGGCACATGGGACACGGTTCGCAGGAGCTGAACAGCGTGCAGCCGGTCAGTTCGAAGTCGCCCTGTGCCTCGCACGCCGCCCGAATGGCCGTGATTTCGGCGTGGGCGGTTGGGTCGTTGTTCGTTGTGACCCGGTTGGTTCCCGTCGCAAGGACCGCACCGTCGTGCACCACAAGGGCGGCAAACGGCCCCCCGCGGCCGGACTGCACGTTCTCGACGGCCAGGTCCACGGCATACTGGAGGTAATCGGCGCGAGAGGAAGCGGACATGACAGGACACAGGGTGATGGAAAAACACGGCGCTCGTCCCAAAGTGCCAGGCGCGCCGTCGTTCCACGGACGGGGCCCTGTTTGCACGCGGGTCCCGGAAGCGTTTTCTTGGGCACCTCTGCACTGTTGTCTGAATGCCGTCGGCCCCCATGGATTTCAACCGTCGCTCGTCCTTCGCCGCCCGTGCCCAGCCCCTGGCGCAAAGCAACATCCGTGCGGTCACCCAGCAGGTGGACGCTGTGGGGGGGATCAATTTGGGGCAGGGCGTCTGCGATTTGCCAACCCCCCAGCCGTTGCAGGATGGGGCCCACCGTGCCATCGACCGGGACGATTCGATCTACTCGCACTACGCGGGCATCGAGCCGCTTCGCCGCGCCATCCTGGAAAAGGAGCAGTCGTACAATGAGGTGCCGGTCGCCTCGCCCCAGGACGTCGTTGTTGGAGTGGGCTCAACGGGTGTGTTCGTAACCGCTGCGATGTCGCTGTTGGAGGCGGGCGACGAGGTTGTGCTCTTCGAGCCGTTCTACGGCTACCACCGCAACATTCTGGAGCTTACGGGGGCCACCATTCGCTACGTCCCGCTGGGCGGGCCCGAGTCGACGTTCGATCCGGACGCCGTGGAGGCCGCCATCACCGCCGACGCAAAAGTCATCGTGGTCAATACGCCGGCCAACCCGAGTGGCAAGGTGTGGACGCGCGACGAGCTGTCCGACCTGCTCGACCTGATGAAGCGGCACGACCTCGTGGCCATTACCGACGAGATCTACGAGTACATGCTCTACGACGGGGCCGAGCACGTCTCGCTGGCGAGTTTGCCGGACGCCTACGAGCGCACGATCACGCTTTCGGGCCTCTCGAAAACATATAACGTCACGGGCTGGCGGCTGGGCTACGGCGTGGCCCCGGCCCCGATTGCGGAAAAGATGGGCCTCATGAACGACCTGCTCTACATCTGCGCGCCGCGTCCTCTTCAGCACGCGGCCCTCGCGGCGTTCGAGGATCTGGACGAGACGTATTTCGAGGCGCTCCGGGCCGACTACGTCGAGCGGCGTCGCATCCTGTGTGAGACGCTGGAGGCGCTTGGGTTCAAGGTTCCGTGGCCGGACGGGGCGTATTACGCCCTGGCCGATTTTCGCGCGCTTGCGGAGCAGCGGGACGGTTTTTCGGACGACGAGGCTGCCTGCCAGACGCTGGTGCAGGACGCCAAGGTGGGAAGCGTCACGGGCCGGTCGTTCTACGACGATCCGGCGGACGGCCGCACGCAGCTCCGGCTGTGCTTCGCCAAAGAGCGGGCGGTGCTACGGCAGGCCTGCGATCAACTGCGCGAGGCCTTTGGGTGAAGCGTGAGGCGTGAAGCGGGAGGCGTGAAGCGGGAGGCGTGGAGAGGAGGGGGCAACGGACGCTTCGGGTGCCCGTCACGCATCACTTGTCACGGCTCCCGCTGCGGCAGGAACTGTCGAACCGCCTCGGCATCAAGCAGATGGCGCGGGTCGGTCTCAAGAAGGGTCCGGGCGCGCTCCAGGTCCTCGGGCGTGTTGCAGTGGAGGCGAAGCCCCTCGCGTTCGGGCAGGCGAACGGCCTCGACTCGCTCCCGCTGGGCCACCACGTGGAGGAAGGTGCCGAGGGTATCGGGGTCGCGGCCGGTGCGGAGGTAGGGATCGACGGCGGCCAGCGCGCTGGGGGTGAGCAGGTGCCACGACGGACAGATGTGCTCCCCGTCCGACGGGTCCTCTGTGAGCCCGGTGACTCGGTCTCCATCGAGTGTAAGGACACTGCTTTTCCGGCGCCGCTGTGGGTCGGGCTCGTGGAGGGCCAGCACACGACTCGTCCCGCCGTCGAAGGCATTGAGAATCGGGGACAGGGGGAAGCGGTACAGGCTGTCGCCGCCGCTCACGAGGGCCCCGTCGGGCGGCGGGCCGGCGTGCTCCAGCAGAAACCGCAGATCACCGACGGCGCCCAGCTGCTCGTCGGGAGAAGATACGCCGTCGTCGTGGATCGTGAGCGCAACGCCATCGTCGGCGAGTGTGTCCCGCCGGTCCGCCGCCCAGGTGCGGAAGGCGTCGGCGTCGCGGTGGTTGACGGCGACGTGGATGGCGTCGAGGGCGTTCCAGCGCCGCAGGTTGTCCAGGAGGTAGTCGAGGATCGGGCGGCCGGCGACGGGGAGGAGGCTTTTGGGCGTGTCTGCCGTGAGGGGCCGCATGCGAGTGCCAAAGCCGGCGCAGAGGAGATAGGCAATCACGGGAGGAAAAGAGGGATTGGGCGTCGGGGCTCCGTGCTGGAATCGAGGGGATGGGATGGGGAGGAGAGCGTGGACGCGTGGGAGTCGGGGGATCGGCGCGGCGTGTCACGCTCAGATCCTCACGCTGCCATCCCCACGTACTCAAAACGTGCTCCATCTGCACGAATTCTGACCCCTACGAATCGGCCCCGTCCGCCGCCCGCAGGGCCGCAATCACGTCGTCGTGCAGTGGGCCGTTGGTGGCGACGACGCCGATGTTTTCTTCGAGGAGGGGACCATGGGAGAAGTCGAGCGGCGTGCCGTGCATGTCCGTGACGGTGCCCCCAGCGGCCGTCACGACGAGCGCCCCGGCGGCGTGGTCCCAGATGCGCTCCGTGTAGTCGGTGCCGGGGCGGGGCAGGCGCAGGTAGATCTCGGCGTCGCCCCGGGCCACGACGGCGTACTTGCACTGGCTGTCGATGCGGAGGGGCTTTTCGGTGATGCCGAGATGCTCGCTTGCTGTAGCGGCCAGGCCCCGGGAGCTGTGCGAGGAGACGAACGATTCGGTGAAGCGACTCGTCGCCGGCTCGGTCGTGTCGCTGGTGTGAACGGGCCGCGGGGCGGCGCCGTCGTCCGGGTCTACGGGCAGTTGCATCGTGCCCTCGTCCCGCTCGGCGAGGAAGACCTGGCCGCGCGACGCGGGATCGTCGAAGTTCAGGTCGGGGGGCAGGTAGGGGCAGCCCAGCGCGGCCACCTGCGGCGTGCCGTCCACCACGAGCGCGAGGGCGATCGCATACTGGTCGCCCCGCACAAAGCCCTTGGTCCCATCGATCGGGTCGACTGTCCAGTAGCGATCGGCGTATGCCCGGGCGGTACCGTGGTCGATCCAGTCGTAGATGTCGTCAGGAGTGGCCTCGGGATGGTGGGCCCGGACCTGGTTTACCACCTTCGTGCGGACCTCGGCATTGGAGTCGGCACGGAGGGCAGACGAGTCCTCCTCGCCAATGACGGGGTCGTCGGGGAAAGCGGAGCGGAGCGCCTCGCAGATGAGCGCCTGGCTCCCGAAGTCGGCGACGGTGACGGGTGAGCGGTCCTTCTTTTCTAACACATCGCCGTCCATCGAGGCGCGGACCGATTGGCAGAGCGTGGCGGCGGCCCGAACGGCGTCGAGCGCCACCGATTGTTCGTGGTCGTAGGCGTCGGACATGAGGCAGAAGAATTGTCAGGAAGAGGGTCGATTCACAACGTAGGGGGGCGGTGGCAGGATGTGCAGGCCCCGCGCCGTGTTTGTCGAGGTTTTGCAGGGGCGACTCACCGGGCGTGGTTCAGCAGGTCGGCGTAGCGGGGCAGGTCGTCCAGAAAGGTGTAGCTTCGGCCGTCGAAGTCGATGCGGCAGGCGTAGTGCGTCTGCCCGTTGGTGACGACGAGGAAGGGAGCCCCCAGCACGAGGTTATAGCCTGCGCCCTGATCGAAGGCGTCCTGCCCAATCGAGATGCGGGGGGCCTTGCACTCGACCAGGAGGAGCGGATTGCCCTGCCGGTCGTGTGCGAGGATGTCGGCGCGGCGCGGCTGTCCTTGGTACCGAAAGCTGGCTTCGATGGACACGAGCCCGGCGGGGACGTCCTGCTCCTGAATCAGGTACTGCACGAAGTGCTGCCGCACCCACTCCTCGGGCGTCAGCCGCACATAGGTCTGCCGAATCGGGTCGTAGATCACACGCCCTTCCGCGCGCTCGTCGACCCGAAACTCGTACGTCGGTAGGTTCAGTGATTCCACAGAATGCGGAGATCGAGGATCGAGAATCGCACGGAAACAGTGTCATGCCCCATTTCGAACACCGCACTCCACATTTACGAGGCGGGCGAGGCGGCACTGTCGCCGTAGCCGGTGAGCTCTACGTACCCACGGCCGGTATCGGAGCCGTGCACCCGGACGGCGCCCTCCCAGTACCGCACCGAAACGTCCATCTCTTGGTTCTTCATCAGGGATGAGATCCGCACATCCACGTCGGCCGGAGGCACTTGCAATCGCCATTCGACGGGATAGGTGTGGGTGCCGTCGGGCGTGGTCCAGGTGTCGAGCACCTCCAGGGTGACATCCTCGTGGCCAATCTTGGTGGTTGCCCCGTCTGGGCCTACAATCGTTCCTTCGCTAAATTGACTCGGTGAACCGTCCGCGTTGCGGAGCTGGTAGTACATCAGGTCGCGCCCGTCGTCGAGCTGGAGGGCAAACCAGTCCCACCCTTCCTGATCGGGGCCGAGAGCCGAGGTGCTCCACTCCCGGTCCATCCAGCTCTGTCCCGTCACCTCCGTCGTGTCGTCCCCAGCCACCAGGGTGCCCTCCGTGGCGAGGCGCGTGTAGGCGTAGTAATAAGACGCATTGCCGCTGCCGGGGCCCTTTTGGCTGAGGCCGCGGTCGCCCTGCAAGACCCGCGGCTTGTCGGGGCGGATCGTCAGGTCGATGGCGGCGCCCTCCTGCTCGGCCCGGAGTCGCATGGGAAACGGATCCTCGTTCGTGCTTTCCATGGACCAGTCCTCCAGCCACACCCGGAAGGGAGAGGCCTGAGCGCCGGCCAGGTCCGCCCCGCCCCGCCCGAAGCGCTCGTCGGCGTAGAAGGCCTGCCCGGCGCTGTCGGTGACGGCAAAGTGGGCCATGTAAAACTGGTTGGTTCGCCAGGCCGAGGTCGCTTGGGGGGCGGTCGTGTCGGACGGCGGGGCGAGGGCGAAGCGGAAAATCGTGAGCTCGTAGCCAAAGGGGCGCCCGCCCGGTCCGTCCAGGTTGCCCGTAACGTACCACCACTCGTTTTTGAAGTCGGGATGGGGGCCGTAGTCGGCGGGGAACGAGAAGTCACGGACCGTGGTGGCGCGGCGGTAGCCGGTGGTGTCGCTTGCCATCGCATCAGAGACCGAGACGGACGTCTGGAGGGCGTCCGACCCGGAATCGGCGGTGAGCCAGTACGCGCCCAGGCCGAGAGCAACGGCGAGCGCAAGGAGGCCAAGGCCAATCGATAGAGGGCGTGCCATCAGAGTCGGGAGGTCAAAAGCAGAAGGTCGTATGCTCAACGGGGCGACACGTAGCGGGGAGGGGCGTGGCTACTCGTCCCGAAGCGCCGTCGCTGGGGATTCGCGGGCCATCGTCCACGCCGGGTACAGGCCCGCCAGCAGCGCCGCCCCCACCGCCAACACGACGGCCTGCACGAGAATGTCCGACGACACATTCAGTTGAAGCGTCCAGCCGAAGGACCGTTTGTTGATGACGAAGACGAGCACATAGGCCAGCACGTAGCCCAGGGGCAGGGACAGGACGCCCGCGATGGCCCCCATCAGACCGGTTTGCAGGGTCACATAGCTGCCCACCTGCGGGGGCGTCATGCCGGTGGCCCGCAGGACGCCCATCTCGCGTCGCCGTTCCAGCGTTAGCGCCATCAGTGCGCTGAGCACCCCAATGAACGCCACCACCAGCGCCAGCAGGCGCAGCACGGTCGTGATCGTGAAGGTACGGTCGAACACCTGAAGGGAGGTTTCGCGAAGCGCCCGATTCGACCGGATGAGCACGTCCTGCAGCCCGCTCGTGGCGGCGCGCATGTCGGCGATGAGGGCATCCACGTCCTGGCCCTCCGCCGCGTAAAATGCGAGCCCCGAGACGCCCCGATCGTCGTAGGCGTCCGTGTAGCCGGAGCGACTCATCATGACGACCCCAAGGTCGGAGGCATAATCGTAGTAGACGGCCGCGATGGGAAAGGCCTGCTCCCCGCGGTCCGTCTGCAGGCGGAGCGTATCGCCCACGGCCAGGTCGTGCCGATAGGCGTACGGCTCCGATACAAAGACCGCAGACCCGTCCTGGAGCTGCGGCCAGGCTGTATCCGGATCGCCGCTCTTGAGGCGGTACACGTCCTCGGTTTCCGGGCCGGGCTCGATGGCCACGAGGTCCGAGCGGCCCACGTCTGCCATGACCGATGCGCGGCGGACGGAGTAGGCACGTGCGACGCCGTCGACCGCACGGAGGCGCGCGGCCACCGTGGAGTCGAGCGAGGCGGTGGAGCGGCGGAAGACCTCACTCGGCGGCTGCACGTAGACGTCGGCCTGCAGCGACTGGGTGAGCCAGTCCTCAACGGTCCCGCGGAAGCTGTCGATCATGAGGCCAACGCCCACCGTGGCGGCGACGGCCACCATGAGGGCGGCAATGGCCACCCCGGTGCGGCTCAGGCTGGTCACCACGCCCCGTGCCGCCATGCGGCCCACGACGCCGAAGAGGCGCCCGAGGAGGGGGCGCACCGCCTGGGCGAGGCCGATCACGGCCCAGGGCGTCGCCAGGGCCGCCCCCACCAGCAGAAAGAGGAGCGCCGCGTAGCTCAGAATAATGCTCTGCTCCGTGAGCACGAGCAGGGCCACGCCGACCCCAGCAAGCAGACTGCCCGCACCCGCCCACCAGGGCGCCAGCTCCTGAACGGTTGTCTCCTGGGTCGACCGCTGCAGAACGGTGCTGACCGGTGCGTTTGTGGCTTCCCGGGCCGGGGGGATGGCTGCGGCGATGGTCGTTCCAAGGCCCAGCAGCACACCCTTCGCCACGATCCACGGCGTAATCGTGAGCTCGCTCACCTCCACCACGAAGTAGAGATCGTTGATCGTCTGCGCAAGCAGCTGAACGAGGCCCGACGCCAGCACGATGCCGAGCAGAACGCCAAGGCCCGTGCCCACGGCCCCCAGGAGCGCCGCCTCTCCCAGCACGAGGCCAAAGATTTGTCGACGCGTCACGCCGAGTGCCCGCAACCGTCCCAGGAGGCCGCGCCGCTGCACGACCGAAAATGTCATCGTGTTGTAGATGAGAAAGGCCCCCACCACGAGTGCCAGCAGGCTGAGGGCGGTCAGGTTCAGGTCGAAGGCGCGCGTCATCTGCTCGACGGCCTCCGACCGGGCCTCCGTCCGTTGCACGCGGGCTCCTTCCGGCAGCGCCGCCCGAATCTGCTCCAGCGCAGCGGTGCGGGCCGCGTCCTCCGACGGGAGGATCAGGTCAATCCGACTCAGCTGGTCCTGCAGATCGAAGAGGCCCTGTGCGGTCGACACGTCCACCACCAGCAGGTTGGCGAGCGCGCGCCGCGTCCGTTCGTCCTCCGGCTCAATGAGGCCCCCTACGATAAGGGAGCGGGTCGTGCCCTCCACCTCAGTCCGGAGCGTGTCGCCGGGCGCCACGTCCAGCTCGTCCGCGGTGGGGGCGGAGAGCAGGGCCGCGTCCTGCGTCATGAACGTGCTGAGGTCGAAATCGCCCCCGGGGCCCGTGCCCAGGTAGGGGCGAAAGGGCGCATCGGCGAAGGGATCGATGCCCACTACCTGGAAGGTGCGGTCGCTGCGGTCGACGGACGCGTAGCCCTCGACCACGGGTGCGGAGGGCCGCACGCGGTCGTCAACGCGAAGCGTGCGGTAGACCGAGTCGGCCAGGGCCCCGGTCGCCCCCGTCACCTGGTGCGTTGCCGTGCCCGTCACCGTCTCTGCCGAGAGCTCAAAGGCCCGCCCTGCGCTTGAGTTGGCGAGGTCAATGGACACCACCACGGCGACGCCGAGCGCCACGCCCAATACCGAGAGGCCCATGAGCCACGGGTGGCGGACGAGGTAGCGAAGGCTGGAGCGGTAGAGCACTGCGTGTGGGGGCGTGGACGTATGGGGAGCGCGTGGGGCGGCGGCGGAGCGGTGAACGGGATCGCCCACACTCCCATGCCGATCAGGAATCCGGCGTGGGCGGTGTTATCTCGGCCTGCTGGGGGGCGTCCGACAAAAACTCCGGCAGGCGGTCGTGGAGGGTGCCGTCGTGGAGCGTGAGGGTGCGGTCGGCCCGATCGAGTACCGTGCGGTCATGGGTGGCAACGAGAAGGGTGGTGTTCGTGTCGCGCACCAGGTCGCCCAGAAGTGTGAGCACCTGCTGCCCGGTTTCGTAGTCGAGGTTTCCCGTCGGCTCGTCGGCGAGGACGAAAAGTGGATCGTGGGCCAGGGCGCGGGCGACGGCCACGCGCTGCTGCTCGCCTCCCGAGAGGCGGTCCGGAAAGGCATCCCCCCGGTCCGCAAGCCCGACCTGCTCCAGCACCGACAGGGCCTGGGTGCGAGCATCGGCCGTCGTGGTGCCGGAGAGCTCCAGCGGCAGGAGCACATTCTCCGTGACCGTGAGCGTCGAGATTAGGTTGAACGACTGAAAGACAAAGCCGATGTGCTGGCGCCGGAAGAGGGTTCGCTTTGTCTCTGAGAGAGCGGTCAGGTCGGTGCCGTCGACGACCACGTGCCCGCTGGTTGGGCGGTCGATGCCACTCACGAGGTTGAGGAGCGTGCTCTTGCCCGCTCCGCTTCGCCCCATCAGCACCACGAACGCGCCGCGGTCAATCGTGAGCGAGACCCCCTGCAACACGGCCCGCTCCGCGTCGCCCTCACGGTAGGTTTTGGTCACGTCGTCGAGCCGGAGAAGAGGAGAGCCCACGAGATAAAAGAAATGCATGAATGGAGTGAAGGGAAGAAATTGGACCTGCGCGCGAGGCGAAGGTTCGTGTGGAAAGGAAAGAATGTCGGATTCCTTGAGGTCTTTTCTTCTGTAACACTCGCGGCAACAGAGCCGTCACGCCACCGTCCACACATCGCACCGGGAGATCGGCAATTCGTCGCGTCGAAGCCCCCACTCGTCGAATGGGGCTCAACCCACATGCGGCGGACCGATAGGACGTGACCGGAGCCATTCACTGTTCACCACCCGCTGCCGCATTCGCCCTCGCCCCATGACGCTCACCATCGAGAACGTCTCGAAAACCTACCCGAATGGCACTCGCGCCCTCCGCGACGTGTCGCTGGACATTCCGGCCGGCATGTTTGGCCTCCTCGGCCCCAACGGCGCCGGCAAGTCGACCCTCATGCGCACGATCGCGACGCTCCAGGAGCCGGATACCGGCGCGATCCACCTCGGCGACATCAACGTGCTGGAGGAGAAGCACACCCTTCGCAAACGGCTCGGCTACCTGCCCCAGGAGGTCGGTGTCTATGACGATGTCACCGCCGAAACGCTCCTCAACCACTTCGCGACCCTCAAGGGCATTGGCGACACAGCGGAACGGCATCGAGTGGTAGATGCCCTTCTGGAACGGGTGAATCTGGCGGGGGCCCGCGACCAGAAGTTGGGCGGATACTCGGGCGGAATGAAGCGGCGCTTCGGCATTGCGGTGGCCCTCATCGGGGATCCGGACCTCATCATCGTCGACGAGCCGACCGCCGGCCTCGATCCCGCGGAGCGCGTCCGCTTTCTCAACCTGCTCAGTGAGATCGGCGAGGACAGTGTGGTGATTTTGTCGACGCACATCGTGGCCGACGTCCGGGAGCTTTGCACGCAGATGGCCATCATCCGGGAGGGGGCAATCATCTTCGAAGGGGCCCCGCAGCGGGCGGTGGCCGGCCTGGAGGGGCAAATCTGGCGGAAGACGGTGTCAAAAGAGACACTGCCCGAGCACGAGAACCAGTACGACGTCATCTCCACAAAGCTGGTGGCAGGGCGCCCGGTCATTCGCGTGCACGCTGAGGTCAAACCCGATGCCTCTTTCGAGCCGGTCGCTCCGGATCTGGAGGACGTGTACTTTACCCGCATGAAGAGCGAAGGGGTGCCGGAGCCGGTGGCGGCATCCTGACAGTCCTCGTCTCGGTTCTGCGTTGGTTTTGCTCCCCCTTGCCCCTCGCTCCACCATGTTTTTTACGCTTGTCGGCCAGGAGGTCGCCCATCGCCTCCGCCAGTTTTCCACGCATGTCTACGCCTTCATCTTCTTCG
>JAWOAQ010000257.1:0-3152 GCA_046498495.1 Salinibacter sp.
TTTATTGTTTGGTTGGCAAATCGGCTGATATTTTATAAATTTACAAACACAAATAGGATTTTTTACCAAATTAAGTCGCATGCCAATATTATTTTATTGACCTGCGGATTTTAGGTACAAATAAAAACATGATGGCCGGCCGCCTCCTGCAAATACCCGCAGAGCGCCGGCAGCGACACCGCCCCCGCCGGCGTGAGGTCCGCGGTGCGGACGGACAGCGACTCGGTCCAGACGAGAGGAGCAGACATTGCGCGGGCGGTCGTGGCGTGAGAGGCAGACGCTCCAGACCAACGGAGAGGCGGAGCGCCCGTTCGCATCCCGCCGGAATGGCACCTTCGTCCCGGGCAGACGTATACCGCATTCCACCGTTTGGTTTTGGTCCCACTCGCTCCCTCGTATGATCTTTCTCACCGGCGTTCCCGGCTTCCTGGGCACGCGCCTTTTGCGGGCTCTTGGCGACGAATGCCCCAACGCCCCGATCCGGCTGCTCGTCCAGCCGAAGTACGAGGAAAAGGCCCACCGAGCACTCAACCGCCTCGATCTGGGGGAGCGCGCCGAGTTGCTGCCCGGCGACATCACGGCGCCCGACCTCGGCCTCGGCGATCGGTACGATGCAGTGGCCAACCAGGTCACCGTTGCGTGCCACCTCGCCGCCGTCTACGACCTCAGCATCCCACGCGACGTGGGCTGGCGCGTCAATGTGGACGGCACGCGGCATGTGCTTGACTTTTTGGCGCAGTGTCCCCACCTGCAGCGGGCCGGCTACGTAAGCACCGCCTACGTATCGGGGCGCCGAACAGGGACGATCGACGAGGACGAACTCGTCCACGACGCCGGCTTCAAAAACTTCTACGAGGAGACGAAATACCACGCGGAGGTGCTGGCGCAGGACCGACTCGACGACCTGCCGCTCCGCATTTTTCGCCCCGCCATCGTGGTGGGCGACTCGCAAACGGGCGAAACCGACAAGTTCGATGGCCCCTACTTCATCCTGCGGGCCCTGCAGCGCCTGCCCCGCTACACGCTCATGACGCGCATCGGCTCGGGGCAGGAAACCGTCAACCTGGTTCCGGTCGACTACGTGGTGTCGGCCATGACGCACCTCCTGCTGGCCGACGCTCCCGGCGCATCGGTTTTCCACTTGACCGACCCGGTCCCCCTTTCTACACAAGCCATACTCGACCTCTTTGCCGACCTGCTCGACATGCACGTGGCGCATGTGCCCGTGCCGACGGGCCTAGCGCGCGCCCTGATGAAGACCGGGGCCGGCCGTGCCCTCGGCATTTCCCCGGAACTCATTGACTACTTCGACCATCCGTCGCGCTACGACGCGTCGAACACGCGAGCTGCCCTGAACGACACCGAGATCACCTGCCCCCGCCTCCCTGAATACGCCCCCACGATGATCGAGTACATGAAAACACACGCTGACACCCGCTCGTCGGCCATGTACTGAGTCCGTCGGCCCTCACGCCTCACGCTTCACGCCTCACGCTTCACGACTCACACCCCATGTTTACTGGCATCATCGAAGATCTTGGTCGCATCGCCGACGTCGAAGACCTCGGCGGCGGCCGACGCCTCACCATCGAGGCGCCCTTCGCCCCCGACCTGCGCGTGGACCAGAGCGTGTCCATTAACGGTGCCTGCCAGACGGTCGTGGCCGTCGACGCGGAGGCCTCCACCTTCGCCGTCGACACCATCGAGGAGACGCTTCGAAAAACGACGTTTGGCGCGCTGACGCCCGGCACACCGGTCAACCTGGAACGGGCCCTGCAGGCCGGCGACCGGCTCGACGGCCACTTCGTGCAGGGCCATGTCGACGCGACTGGCACCGTCGTGGAGGTGGAACGGGAAGAGACGGACTGGCTCTATACGATCCAGTTTGAGCCGCAGTACGCCGCGTACCTGATTCCCGTCGGCTCCATCGCCATCGACGGCATTAGCCTCACGGTGGCCCGCCTCGGCGACGACACCCTCACCACTGCCATCATCCCCCACACCTACGACGTCACAAATGTATCGTCGGCGTGGACAGAAGGGGCCGCCGTGAACCTGGAATTCGACCTCATCGGCAAGTACGTGGCCCGCAGCCTCAGCGCCCAGGGCGAGACGCCGTCGCCCGATACTCTGGCCAAGGCGTGGCTTCAGGAGTAATCTCCACGACGCGGACACTGTATCTGTCCCTTTCCCCCTCTCTCACGTCTTCCCTCCTCTATGCCCGATGACCGCCTCGCCACCGTCGCGCGCTACGACCGGACGGGCGACGCCCAGCTCGCCAAGACGCAGCTCGAGGCCGCCGGCATTCCGTGCATGCTCGCCAACGAGGATCAGTCCGGACTCGCGACGATGTTTGAGGGCACATCGGGGGGCGTGCAGGTGAGGGTGCCCGCCGATCAGGCGGAGGACGCTCGGGCCGTGCTGAGCGTTGACTGAGGCAGACTCACCCCGCACCCGCAGCTCCGCCGCCTCCCCCCGCCGCCCCGGCAGCCCCACCGGCCGCGGCGCCCCCGGCCCCCGAGGACTCCATCGTGCCGATCACGCCAACGACCGGCAGAAAGGCCGCCACCGGCGCGGCCTCTGCCTCCGGATCCACAAGGCTGACAAATCCATCGGGCAGCGACGGCACATCGTCCGCGTCCGCGAGGGCCGTCTTCACCTCCTCCAGCCACGACGCCGTCACGTCGCGGTGGTACACCAGCCACGGCAGCGTCTCCACAAGCCGCTCGGCGGCGCGGGCAGGGGACACGTCGAGCAGACGGTCGACCTCCGCCTTCTCGTGATCGAGAAACGAGCGGAGGGCCGCCTCGCGACGGGCACCCGCCTCCGTCAGCACCGTCCGCCGCACCCCCGCCACCAGGCCACCGACGCCGACCCCGAGGCCTCCACAGAACCCAAACAGACTCCCCGCCCCCAGCCCCATCAGGGCGACCCAAAAGCCCATTGCGAGCCCCCCGACCGCCACGGCGATCAGTGCATTGGACAGATGTCCGCTTCGCTGAATTCCATATCGAAGAACTGGCTTCCCAGCGCATCCCACAGGGGGCTCTGACCGTTGCTGTCGGATACACCCCGCATCTCGGCAAACACCTTCTCGGAAAAGTGCTTCCTGAAATCGTCCAGGTACATGAACCGACAGCGAGACAGCAGCA
>JAWOAQ010000265.1:0-5031 GCA_046498495.1 Salinibacter sp.
AAAGGCCTCCAACGGCAGTTCCAAGGATTCAGTGGGCGGGAGGGCCGAGTGGGATCGTTGTCCCCCTTCTCCTCGCTCGGTTACTGCGGTGAAAGGCCGGATCTTAAGGCATTCCGATTCGGCTTTTTATGCTTCGACGTCCCGAACGCCCTACTGCCGTGTCAACCGTGATTCTTGCACAGAAAAATCGCACCCTGTCATCCCGGGCGGAGCGAGCGTGCGAGCGGAGATCCGGGATCTATACAGCGGTAGAAGAGAGCACTCCGGCTTCCGCCCTGCCCCCCACAGGGCCATTCTTCCTCAGTCGAGCCCCATTGAGTTGGCTGGATCGATCCCGGCTCGGCGCCCCGAAAGCCCTCGGGGCTTGGCCGGGATGACAAACACAACATTGAGGTTTGACACAACACTACGCTCTTTCATCGATTCTTCCTTGCGGGAACCCGGCTCGTGCTCGTCGGGGCCACCGGGGGGCTCTTGTGCGGACGGCCCATCAGGCGTACGAGGCCTCCGGGGTGAACCCGGTGGAGCGGCCATCCTTTGACGCCGCGGCCGCTGTCCCTCGTGAAGCGCGCATGGTACCGGCGAGCCGATCATCGGGGGGCGGTCATAGAGGGGCGAAGCCGCTACGGCAGAAGCACGTTCAGCCATTCGACTTCTCGTTCTCCCGGCTTGCGGTGGCGGACGGGGGCCTCTACGTGGTCAATGAAGGGGCGATCGGTGCGAAGATCCGCGGGGCGCGGGCGTTCGTAGGCGGCCAAGCTGTGGCGCCGCAGCACCTGCGGCTCGGTTCGCGTCAGGCGAGCGAGTCGGGTGCAGGCCGCATCGGTCCAGCCGTTGGCGGGAGGGAGGGCGTAGATCGCCCGCAGGCGGCCCTCCGCCGTGTCGACCGTCGTGGTGATGCGGATCGACAGGTGGTTTTCGCGGAGGTCCTGGCCGTAGTAGCGGGCCGTGGCGAGCCCGGGAACGACGAGCACGCCCGTCGGGGAGGAGCACCGCGCCCCGTCGAGCGACGTCCAGGTCGCGTCCCGGGATGGATTTGTTTTGAGGGCGACTGTATGGGCGTTGGGCGACAGCCCGTCGCCGACGAGGACGAGATCGAAGCGCTCGGCCGGAGCAGCGGACGGGACGGGCGCGGCGGCCGGGAGGCCGATCCACAGGAGCAGCAGGACGGTGGTGGAAACGACGGGACGAATCATGGGGTGCGGGCAGTCGAGTCGGCAACGTCGACGGTCAGTGCGGCCGGGGGGTCCGGCAGGAGGAGGGCGGAACGGTCGTCGGTGACAGGGAGGGGCGACTGGGCCTCGCCATCGAACCATACGCGCTCAATCGTAGGCGCCGTGGCCTCCACGGGCAGGGGATGTAGCGTGTCGCCCTGCTCGGCACGGTAGTGGAGCGTAGCGGGCGAGTCCTCGATCCAAAGGTTGGTATAGAGGGAGAGGAGAAGGGCGTGCTCCACGGCATGGTAGGAGGTTTTGGTGCGAACCGCCTTGGCGCCGTCCACCCCCTCGCCGTCCAGGGTGGTGCGGAGAATCGTCCCACCGTGTTCGGCATCCACGAAGTGCTGCGTCCAGAAGCGGGCGCCCTTCCGGAAGGCGTCGAGGTAGCGCGGCGCGCCGGTCGCGCGATAGGCGTAGAGCTGGAGCATGTTGCCGTAGGCCTGCACCCACCAGACGGCGGTGTCGGGGTGTTGTGAGCGATCCGTCCGGCGCAGCTTGTGGAGCCACGCACCGGTTTCCTCGTGGAAGGCCTGCTCCAGCAATTGGTCGGTGAGCTCGAGAGCCGTCGTTCGGTAGCGCTCCGTGCCGGTGAGGGTGTGGAGGCGGAGCAAGAGCCAGGCCACCTCAAGGTTGTGGCCCACGTTCAGGTGGCTGTTCTTGTCGTCCTCCGGGCGGAAGGACCAATCCTGGGCGAACCGCTCTCGGATCCAGCCGTCGGGGCCCTGCATGTGCGTGAGCGTGAGATCCATAATCTCCTCGGCCTCCTGGAGGTACGTTGAGTCGCGGGTGGCCGGGTAGAGGTAGAGCAGGTAGCCAGAGAGCGGGGCGAGTTGGGGCGAGAAGTCCTTGCGCGGGTGCTTCACAGATCCGTCCCGACGCAGGACATCGACGTAGCCGCCGTGCTCATGGTCCCAAGCGTGCGTCCGCATGAACCGACGGGAGCGGTCGAGAAACGCTTTTGTCGTCGAGTCGCGCGTTGCGATGTAGTGAAGGGCGAGCCCGGTGGTGGCGTAGATCTGCATGAAGAGATCCTTGTCCGCGTCGACCACGTCGCCGGAGCGGGAGACGGCGTTGTACCAGCCGCCGTAGCCGGCGTCCCACCCGTGCTCAATCAAAACGTCCCGCAGGTGGGTGGCGCGGCGGAGGTGAGTGAGGTCTCCGCTCATCAGGTAGGCCGCGGACACGCTGTAGAGGTGCCGGGCCAGCATGCCGGGGTAGATGACCGTAGTGTCCCCGTTCGGGGTCCAGCGCCGATCCATCTCGGCGTAAAAAAGGCTATCGTCCGTCGCGCCGCGGTCGGTCCAGGCCGACAGGATCTCCAGGCCCTGTGCGCGCCAGGCCGCGGCGTCCGGGATCGGCTGCCCCTCCGCGGCGGGGCCACATCCGACGACCATCAGGAGGCCGGGCAGCAGGACGGCGACAGAAAGCGAGCGGAGCGACGAGGAGAGCATGGGGCAGAGCGCTACTTTGAGAGACGATCACGCCAGCGGGCGGCCCGGGTAGAGCCGGGCGGGGCGGCCGGCGACAGGGTGTAGGTGCGGGTGCTGCCGGGCCGAAGCGTGTCGGGATGGGGGCGGACGTGGTGACCGATCGCATTGACGCCCATCCAGCGCGGCTGCTTCTCGATCCGCGAGGTGGCGGTTTTCTCCGTCGTGTAGTGGCGCGTCGCGTGGTAGGGCATCATGTAGGCGGCCCCGAAGCGAGAGGTGTCGCTATCGGCGTGCGTAGTGACCTTCACCTCCAGCCGGGCGCCGAGCGAGTCGGGCGCGAGATGGCGGGCCCGGCGTAGGCCGTGGAAGACGACAGCGTGCCATTCCTCGTCGTAGGAGTAGATATGCTCGGGGCGGGCCTGCTCGACGTAGGCATTGCGATCCCGCTGCGGGTTGACGACCCCAAGGAACGTCCAGTCGTCGGTCCCGGGTCGTCGTACGTACACAGTATGCTCCGCGTGGTCGAGGTCGTATCCGTAGAGCCAGAGGTCGAATCGCTTTCGAGGCTGGAGCCGCCCGGTGGCCTCTTGCAGCCGAAGGTAGCTGTAGACGAACCGGTCGCGCGAGGTGGCAAAGAGCGAGCCAGCGGGCCCGGTCGTGCCCCAGCTATTGGGCACGAAGGGCTCGTACGACACGTCGTAGCCCTCCGCACGAGGCGCACCGTCGCTCCCCTGGGTGTGGTTCGTGGAGGCGTAGTTCGGCCAGTACCAGCCCAGGCCGTCCGGATCCCCGCGCAGCATGGCGCGCACGTTCGTGTCGATCTCCCACTGACTGGGCGTGTAGCCGAGCTTGATGGTGTGGACCTGGCCCAACTGGTACGCCTCAGCATCATAGCGCTCCGCCACGCGCTTCGTATGGCGCACCACGTCGGTAATGTAGTCATTCGTCGCCTCCACGCCGTAGCCACGATTGAAGTAACCGCGGTAGACATCCGAGTAGATGAAGTCCGGCGCGGCACCGAGCGAGTCGGCCGTTGCCATGAAAGAGTCGATGAACGAGTGGTCGCCCGCCATCGCGGGCGATGCATTGTGCGGGTGGTGGAGAAAGAGGCCCACCTCGGCCGACGGCATCTCGTCCTTGAGGGCCTGGTACATGAGGGCAAAGCCTTGAGGACCATACTTCTGGAAGGCCGCAGCGCGCTCGGTGTACGACGCAGTGTCGGGCGGTGTGAAGGCCCCCAGCGGCGCCTCGTCGAAGATGGTAATGCGGGCCGACGCCGGTGCGTGCTCCTTGTACGTACGGGCGAGGGCGCGAAACCGCTCCAGTGTGGATTGGCGTGCATCCGGATCGGTGGCGAAGGCCTCAACCGTCATCCCGTCATCCGGTCCAATCTCGATCCACGTCCGCTCAATGCCAACCTGTCCGGCGGCCTTGAGGACGCGGCGCAGGTCGGCGGGGCTGTGGATGCCCGACTCGTAGGGGACAATGTTGTGCCGTTCGGCAAAGGCGAGCTTGCTGCGGAAGAGAAGGGAATCGTCGGGCAGGAAATGGTTGGCGCCGGTCCACATGAAGACCGTGGGAGCGTCCGCTCGGACCGGGGCCTGGGCCGATGCGGGGAGGCTGTCCAGGGCGGCAATGGTTAGGGTCCCGGCGAGGCAGAGGAGCGAGGCAAAACGGGCGCAACGACAGGGCATATGGGGACGAGGGTGGCGTCGACGGTCGACAACACAACGCGCCCCCAAAGAAGCGATTGTGGGCTCCAAATGAAAGAGCGAGACCGGCCGATGAGACGGCAAGGGCAGCACGTACGGTCGCGGGGAACGGGGCATCCCCGGAAAGTACGACCACCTGGTCGTTCCCCCGAATCGAGTCGACGTATTGGGCCAACTCGCGCCGCTCGCGGGCAAAGCCGCCCCAGTGGTCATCCGACGCCCCCTCATCTCCAATCCAGGGCACGCTGCTGACCCACGCGACGACGGGGTAGCGGTCCACAGCGTCGGCGAGCTGCTGCTTGAACCCGGCCTTCTGCTGAGTCCCCATCATGGTTTGGGTGGTGTCGGGGGCCCGATTGGGACTGCGGGCCGACCGGAGGTCCGTGAGTAAAAATCGCACGCGTCCCACCGTGAAGGCCTGGTACACAGGCCCGGTGTAGTGGGGGGGGTCCATCCGGGCGTTCGGCGTGGACGCGGGCCGAGTCCCATTGCGAGGACGACGGCGCTCCCTACAACCAGAGGGGTTCGGATGGAAGACACAGCAGGCAGAGGGAAAGAAGAAGCCCGATCGGCAACTGCGATCCACCGGAAAAGAAGCCGTGGGGCCGGCACGTTAAACGAGCCTCGATCGGCTCACGAGGGGGCCGCCGCGGATTCCGATGAGGTCTGGTA
>JAWOAQ010000036.1:0-4676 GCA_046498495.1 Salinibacter sp.
GACCGCTCGATCGACGGCCCGGTGGCATTTGTCCAGACCAATGTCGTGGGCACGCAGGTGCTCCTGGAGGCGGCGCGCACCTACTGGGAAGAGCAGGGCGCGCCCGAGGACTTCCGTTTCCTGCACGTCTCGACCGACGAGGTGTACGGCGAGCTGGGCGAGACGGGGGCGTTCACCGAGGAGACGCCCTACGATCCCAGCTCTCCGTACTCCGCGAGCAAGGCGGGGGCCGACCACCTGGTGCGGGCCTGGCACCGCACCTACGACCTGCCGGTGCTCATCACCAACTGCTCCAACAACTACGGCCCGTATCAGCATCCCGAGAAGCTCATCCCGGTTGTGATCCTGAGCGCCCTGGAGGGGGAGCCCATCCCGGTGTACGGCGACGGGAAAAACGTGCGCGACTGGCTCTACGTGGACGATCACGTGCGGGCCCTGCTGCGCGTGCTCCGAGAGGGGCAGGTGGGCGAGACGTACAACGTCGGCGGGCGCGAGGAGCGGGAAAACATTGCGCTCGTCCGACAGATTTGCGACCTTCTCGACGACCGCCGTCCCGACGCCCGCGACGGCAGCCACCGCGACCTCATTACCTTTGTCGACGACCGGCCCGGCCACGACTGGCGATACGCCATCGACCCGTCGAAGATCGAAGGGGAGCTCGGGTGGGCGCCGGAGGTGACCCTGGAGGAGGGCCTGCGCCGGACGGTCGACTGGTACGTGAAGCATCGCGACTGGGTGGAGGCGGTGTAGTTTGTATTGCGTAGTGCGTGGGCTGAGAAACAGAGCGAATACGCAACACGAAATACGCAACACGAAATACGCAATACAGAGCGCTCCTTCCCGAAGCGAAGACCGGTTGGACCCTTTGCACCAAGTATGGACACCGATACGCAAACCCGAAAAGGCATTCTCCTCGCCGGTGGAGCGGGCACGCGCCTGTATCCGGCCACGCGGGCGGTGAGCAAGCAACTGCTTCCCGTCTACGACAAGCCGATGGTGTACTACCCGCTCGCGACGCTGATGCTGGCGGGGATTCGGGATGTGCTTGTGATCTCGACGCCGCGGGACCTGCCCCGCTTCGAAGAGCTCCTGGGCGACGGGCACCAGTGGGGCCTGAACCTCCGCTACGCCGAGCAGCCCGAGCCGAAGGGAATTGCACAGGCCTTCACCATCGGCGCTGATTTCATCGATGGGGACGACGTGTGCCTCATCCTCGGGGACAACATCTTCTACGGACAGGGCCTCTCCGGGAAATTGCAGCGTGCGGCGGCCCGGGAGGCGGGCGGGACCGTGTTTGCCTACTACGTAAACGACCCGACGCGCTACGGCGTCATTGACGTTGGTGAGGAAGGGCAGGCGCTCTCCATTGAGGAAAAGCCCGACGACCCAGTGTCTAATCTCGCCGTGACGGGCCTCTACTTCTACGACTCAGAGGTCGTCGACATCGCCGCCGGGCTCGAGCCCTCGGACCGTGGGGAGCTGGAGATTACGGACGTCAATCGTCGCTACCTCCAGGCGGGACGCCTCCAGGTGGAGACGCTGGGGCGAGGGATGGCGTGGCTCGACACCGGCACGCACGGCTCCCTCCTGCAGGCGGCCAACTTTGTACAGACCATTGAGGAGCGGCAGGGACTCAAGATTAGCTGTCCGGAAGAAATTGCGTGGCGGCAGGGCTGGATCTCAGCCGATGACGTCCGCCGTATCGGGCGGGATATGGACAACAACGACTATGGCCGGTATCTTTTGGATCTCGTCCGACGCGACCAACGCGACCTCTCGAACTCGTAGGTTTTCTCTATGAACGTACTCGATGGCGACCTTCCCGGGGTGCGGGTGATTGAGCCCGAGGTGTACACTGACGCCCGCGGGGCCTTTCTGGAAACCTGGAACGCCCGTGACTACGGGAAGCACGGATTGGACGTCACCTTCGTGCAGGACAACCTGTCCCGCTCAATGCCTGGGGTGCTGCGAGGCCTCCATTTTCAAAACCCCCGGCCGCAGGGCAAGCTGATCACGGTGCTTCGGGGAGAGGTCTACGACGTGGTCGTCGACATTCGGGCTGGGTCGGATACGTTTGGCGAGTGGGAGGCCCTCACACTCTCGGCGGAGAACGCGCGGCAGCTGTACGTCCCGGAAGGGTTCGCGCACGGCTTTCTCGTCACTGGCGACACCGACGCGCTCTTCCACTACAAGTGCACGGACTTTTACCACCCCGAAACGGAAGGCGTGATTCGCTGGGACGATCCGGCCCTCGACATCGACTGGCCCGTGGAGGAGCCTCAGCTCTCGCCCCGAGACCGTACGGCTCCTGTGCTCGACGACCTTCCGGAGGAGCACTGCACGTTCGAGCCTCGTCTCCCCTCCTAAGGAGTCCCTGGAGAACCGATTATGGCCACTGAGGAACGAACCATCCTGCTGTTGGGCGCCACCGGACAGGTGGGCCACGAACTCTGCCGCACGCTGGCCCCGTGGGGAACGCTTCACACGCCGGGCCGAGACACTGCCGACCTGGCGAATCCGGAGGCGCTCCGCGCAGCGGTCCAGCACACGGCCCCCGACGTGGTGGTGAACGCCGCGGCATACACCGATGTGGATGGGGCCGAAGACCATCCCGATCCAGCCCGCGCTCTCAACGCAAGGGCCCCCGGCGTGCTGGCCGAAGCCGCCCGCGACGCCGGGGCGTGGTTTGTGCACTACTCCACCGACTACGTCTTTGATGGCACCAAGCAGGCCCCCTATGTGGAGACAGACGAGACCACCCCGATTAACGTCTACGGCCAGACGAAGCGGGCGGGCGAGCGGGCCGTTCAAGAGGTGGGCGGGCGCTACCTCATTCTCCGAACCAGCTGGGTGTACAGCGCCCGGCGGTCGAACTTTCTGCGGACCATGCTCCGGCTGTCCGACACGCACGACCGGCTGACGGTGGTGGACGATCAAATTGGAAGCCCAACCTCGGCCGGCTGGATTGCGGAGGCAACGCAGGCCGTGTTGCAGCACCTGTGGGAGGGAAACGATCCGCGGGGCATCTATCACATGGCGGCGGGGGGGCAGACCAGCTGGTACGGCTTTGCCCGCGCCATTTTCGCCCAGTACGGTCCCTCGGATGTAGAGGTGGTCCCGGTCTCGTCCGACGAGTACCCGACGGCGGCCGCGCGCCCGGCCTACACCGTGCTTTGCTCCGAGCGGATGCGTCAGACGTTCGGGGTGGAGGCGTCCTCGTGGACGGCGCAACTGGCGCAGCACCGCCAGCGAACCCGCGACGGCTCCGCCCTGTAGCCCCGCGGGGGAGGGAAGGTTTGACGAAAACGACTGCTGAGCGGGTTACGCATTCGTCTTTTTCTGCGACGTGGTGTACCAAATGAAGTTGGCCCATCACTGGAAATAAACACGGGCCCTCCCTGCATCAACCCGACACGGTCGTCTTGATTCCTGATTTCGGCACCTCATGACGCAGCGCGCTGTTTTTGTTTTGTGTGTACTGCTGGTGGGCCTGTCTGCTGTCGGCCTGGAAGCAAGTTGGGCCCAGGAGCGTGAAGACCTCCCGGAAGAGGCCCAGCGCGAGCTGGAGCGACGCGACATGACCATTGAGGAGGCGCGCCAACGGCTGCGCGAGCTTGGCATCAACCCCAACAATCCGGAGCAGGCCGCCCAGCGCGCCCGCGAGCTGGGCGTGCCCGAAGCTCGGATCCAGGCCCTCTTGCAGGCGGCCCGCGAACGACAGGACACCACAGGAAGTGATAGCCTGCAGCAGCAGGCCCCCGCTAATCCCGCCTACCCTGTCCTGGCCGGCACCCCGGAAATCGACCCCGACAGCATTTCGGTCGACCAGCTTCCCCAGGACATCGAGGTGCGCGTGCCCCTCCGGAGCCAAAATCAGATTCGCCGCGTCCAGCCGGGCTTTCTCACCGCGGGAGGAGACTCCATTCGGGTGCAGGATGTTGAGCGCATCCAGGGCTCTGTCATTGACGGCACCTGGCGCGGGGCCATCACCATCCCACAGGATACGTCCAACGGCACCTGGAACCTGTTTGTCCGCGCCTCCACGCGTGACACCACGGTGACCCTCGCCACGGGGCGGCGCCTCACGATTTTTCCGGAAGGCGAGTTGCCCGAGGATACGGCCCGTGCCGAGCGCGATACTTTGGAGTACTTCGGCTACGATACATTTCAAACGATTCCCGAGGCGTTTACGCCTGAGCCCACGGGCCCGGCGGGGGGCAACTACATCGTGGGGCCGGACGACGAGCTCCGGCTCACCGTGTGGGGGGGCGCCGAGTTCACCTATGAGCTGCCGGTGGATGAAGGCGGCCGCGTGACCGTTCCCGAGGTGGGGCAGTTTACCGTGTCCGGGAAGTCGCTCGACGAGCTCCGGACGGAGATGAAGCAGTGGCTCTCCCGAAACTATTCGGGGCTTACGAGCGACCCGCCGACCGTCTTTATGGATCTGACGGTTACCCGAGTCCGCCCCTCCAAGGTGTTCGTGCTGGGGGAGGTCCCGCAGCCGGGCGGGTATACGGTAAGCGCCTACTCGACCGTCTTTAATGCCCTGTACAGCGTGGGCGGCCCCCTGAATCGCGGAAGCCTGCGTGACATTCGCGTCGTGCGAGACGGAGAGGTCGTCGAGGATGCAAAACCACGAATGCTTTTTCAAGAATATCAATGTAATTTTCAACGGT
>JAWOAQ010000065.1:0-6150 GCA_046498495.1 Salinibacter sp.
CGTAGTCATCTTCCAGGCCCACGTAGTAGGTGCTGTTGAAGAACCAGCTGCTGGAGGCGTAGGGCTGAATGCCGAAGGGTACCTGGCTCACGCCCACCTGGATCTGCCGGCTGTCGCTAAATTCGTACCCGGCCCAGCCGTGGTGAAGGAACGTGCCTCCAAAGGACTCCGGATACACGGCGAGCTCCGCATCGAAGATGAGGCCGCCGTATGAGCCGCTGGCCCCGATGCGGAAGGTGTCGAACGTAAAGCCGCCGTCACCTAGCGTCTTGTCCGCCTGCTCTCCTCCGTACGAGCGGAAGAGGGCGTTGAAGCGGAGCGAGCCGTTGACGCTCACGTCGAGCGTCGGCTCGTCCTGCGAGGCCGAGGCGGCGTTGAGGCCGGTGTCGTTGCGATCCTCAAGGGTGACCGCGTCGGTGCTATCGTCGGCCGGTTCGTCGTCGGCCAGGGCCGGGGCTGGGAGACCCAGGCCGGCAGCGAGAAGGAGGGTGAGGACTGCGGTACAGTACCGATTCATATGGGCAAAAAAGGGTTGTGCGAAAGAGTGTACAAGGGATGGCGTAGTGCTACACACCAGACCGAAGGTGATCCGGTTCAGGCGTGTAAATCGAAGGAAGAGAACGCAATAATGTCGTTGGGACTCAGTGCCGTATCGTCCGGACGGAGACGCGCATGAACGATCCATAAAACACCCCCGACCGCATCGAAGCGATCGGGGGTGCGAACGGATTGGAGGGACCCGAAAGAGCCGCAACCAAAACGAGTTAGCTGTTCTGGTCCGACGAGTACGTCGCGTCGTCCGGGAGGTATTCCAGCTCGTCGCCCGAGTTGGCGCACTCCTCGGCCTGGCTCAGCCACTGCTCCACGTCGTCCTCGTTGTCTTCGATCCACTGGGCCGCGGTTTCTTCCTTGCTCGTGTCATCGCGCTCGTTGAAGGCGCTCATGAGGGAACCCACCTGCTCGTCGTCCGCCTCAAACTCCTGGAGGAAGCACACGACCTCGCGCGGGTACTTCTCAATGAAGTCGTCGCCCACGATGGTGAAGATGTCCTCCGGCTGGCCCCAGATGTCGACGTTGTCCCCCGTCGTGGCGCCGGAGACATACTTGATGTCGAATCGATTCCACTTCCAGTGCGGCTTCCAGGCCGCCACGGCAATGGGCTCCTCCTCCTCAATGGCGCTTTCGAGGGCCTGCCAGTTGGCCGGGCCGCTCGCGGCGGACACGGAGAAGGCGTCGTCCATGTCGTAGAGCTCTAGCGTGTTTTCCATCTGGCCATTGATGGCGGCCCCGGATTCAATGCCGTTCAGCGTGCCGTCGAGTTCGTCGCGGTAGTCCGCGAGGTCGGGGAACGTGTCGGCCTCCACGTACTCGGGCACAGCCACGCCGACCGACGTGCCGCGGTAGGTGTATCCCAGCTTGTTGGCCTGGTCTTTGTTTTCGTCCCAGGGCTCTTCGTGGGTGGTGGGGAGCCAGGCCTCGTTGAAGAAGTCCCGGTCCCCGGAGGCCACCGAGGAGAAGGCAATCCCACCGCCCTGTACCTCGCGGACATCGACCTCCATGTCGTACTCATTTTCCAGGATTTGCTCCTGCATGTAGGTCATGGCCAGGCCTTCGATCCAGTTGACCGTGACCATGTCCATCTGGCGGGACTCCCCCTGGGTGCCGGAGCCGCCGCAGCCCGCAAGGCCGACTGCGAAAAGGGCAAGAGCCGCGAGCCCGGCGGTGAAAGAGCGAAGCGATGACGGAAGGTGTTTCATGGTGTTCGTGGGTTCAATTGGGGTTTTTTGAAAGTGAGGTCGGATCTAACGGAGTAAGATCAAACGGCGGCTCCCCCCTCGCTCCGTTCCGGGCACTCGGAGGGAATACGTTCCAGGAGTGTAAAAACTAAGCATCCTGGGACGAATGGGTAGCATCGTCCGGGAGGGGCTCCAGCTCCGCATCGGAGTTGGCGCACTCCTCGGCCTGGCTGAGCCACTGCTCCACGTGGTCGGGATTGTTGTCGATCCACTCCTTCATGGCATCCTCTCGGCTCGTGTCGCCCCGGTCTTTGAACGCAAACATGAGGCTCCCGACCTGCTCGTCGTTGGCCTCGAACTCCTTCAGGAAGCAGACGACCTCGCGGGGGTACCGGTCAATAAAGTCGTTGTCAACGATGGTAAAGATGTCCTCCGGCTCGCCGAACACGTCGGTCTGGCCGGTCTGGGCGCCCTCCAGATACTTGAGGTCGTATTCGCTCCACTTCCAGTGGGGCTGCCAGCCCGTCACCACAATCGGCTCTTCGTTCTCAATGGCGCTTTCGAGGGACTGCCAGGTGGCCGGGCCGCTGGCGGCCACGACCGAAAAGCCCTCCACGTCGTTGTTTTCGAGAATCTGGCGGGCCTGGTCGTTCACGTTGGCCCCGGACTCAATGCCGTTGATCTCGCCATCGAGGGCCTCGCGAAAGTCCCCCAGTTCCGAG
This sequence comes from Salinibacter sp., assembly GCA_046498495.1. Classification (GTDB taxonomy): domain Bacteria; phylum Bacteroidota; class Rhodothermia; order Rhodothermales; family Salinibacteraceae; genus Salinibacter. The sequence continues at coordinate 2,459 of JAWOAQ010000065.1, forward strand.
ACGTCCTCAATGTCCATGTACGCGGGGACGGCAAGGCCCGCGGTGGTGCCACGGTAGGTGTAGTCGAGCTTTTGGAGATCCCCCTCGTACTTGCTCCAGGGGCCTTCGTGGGTGGTGGGAAGCCAGGCCTCGTTAAAGAAGTCAGCGTCGCCGTCGGCGACCGACGAGAAGGCAATTCCGCCACCCTGCACTTCGTTGACCTCCACCTCCATGTCGTACTCATCTTCCAGGATTTGCTCCTGCATGTAGGTCATGGCCAGACCTTCGATCCAGTTGACCGTGACCATGTCCAGGTCGCGAGACACCTCCGAATCGTCGGCGCTGCCGCAGCCGGCGAGGACGCTGGTGGTGAGAATCAGAAGGGCGCTGGCGGCAACGAGAGAGGAGAGCGAATGGGGACTTCGTCTCATGTGATTGAGGAATCGGTTGGGTGAGAACGCGTACGTGCAAAGGGAGTGCGGTTGGCCCGTGGGCAACGCCCACTGTTCGGGCCGGTCGGGGTGAGGGACAGCGGGATGGCGGCCTGTGTTAAGCTGTGGCCTGCGTGGGGCTTGAGCCGGCCTTCTCGCCGGCGGCCTGTGTGACGCGGTCGAGAAAGATGGCGAGGATGACGATGGCGAGACCGCCTTCAAAGCCCACGCCGATGCGCAGTTGCTGGATGCCCTCGACCACGGGATCGCCGAGGCCGCCCGCACCAATGAGGGCGGCGATGACGACCATCGAGAGCGCCAGGAGCACCGTCTGGTTGACGCCGGCCAGAATGGTGGGCAGGGCCATGGGCAGTTCGACCTTGAAGAGCATCTGGGAGGGGGTGGAGCCGAAGGATTTGGCGGCTTCGACGGCCTCCTCCGACACCTGCCGGATGCCCAGGTTCGTAAGGCGCACGCAGGGGGGCGTGGCGAAGATAAAGGTGGCGATGACGCCCGGCACCTCGCCCAGGCCAAAGAGCACGACGGCCGGGATGAGGTACACGAACGCCGGCATCGTTTGCATGAAGTCAAGGATCGGGCGGACGATGGCGTCGACCACGTCGTTTTTGGCGGCCCAGATGCCCACGGGAATCCCGATGAGCAGCGCAATCAGCGTGGCCGTGGCCACCAGGGCCAGGGTCTGCATGGTAAACTCCCAGAGGCCCATGCCGAAGGCAATCTCGAGTCCCAGAAGGGTAAACTCGACGTCTTCGAGCAGGGTGAGGCCGATAAGGGAAAACAGGCCCACGCCACGGGAAGCCACCCACCACGCCAGGAGCGTAAAGAGGGCAATCATGACCCAACTCGGGAAAAATAAGAGGGCGTGCTCCAGCACCTCAATCGTGGTCCCGATGGTCACCGTGATGGCGTCAAAGAGCGGCTCGAAGTTGTTTTGCAGCCACTCAATGAGGGTCGCAAAGGCGTCGCCAAGATCTAGTCGCATTGGCAGGTCGGAGTGTCGACGAGAAAGTCCATGTCGATAGGGGAAAGGGGGTCAGGCGACCGCCGCTTCCGGATCTTCGTCCGCGTCCAGGCGGCCGGCGCGGGCGTCCCGTCGCCTGGCGCCGTCGGCGTTTCGCACGACCTCCTCCATGACGGCCGACGTGCTGACCACACCCTGCAGGGTGCCGTCGCTGCTGCGAACGGCGAGGGGGACGTCGGAATCGAGCAGCGTTGGGAGCAACTCGGCAATGGGGGTGTGGGGCGAAACCGAGGGCCCGTCGGCGTCGATCGTTTCGCCGTCCCGCCGGTCCCGCATGACGGTGCGGGCGGGGACGATCTTTGTGCGGTCCACGTTCTCGACGAAGGACCGCACGTACTCGTCGGCGGGGGCGGTCAGAATTTCGGTGGGCGTGCCCACCTGGGCGATCTTTCCCTCTTTCATGATGGCGATCCGGTCGCCCATCTTCAGCGCCTCGTCGAGGTCGTGGGTGATGAACAGGATCGTACAGGCCGGGTCCCACTGCTCCTGAAGCTCCAGGAGCTCGTTTTGCATGTCGGCCCGGATGAGGGGGTCGAGGGCACTGAAGGCCTCATCCATCAGAAGGATCTCCGGGTCGTTCACGAGGGCCCGCGCCAGCCCGACGCGCTGCTGCATGCCCCCACTGAGCTCGTTGGTCTGGCTTTCCTCGTACCCGTCGAGCCCGACGAGGTCAAGGGACCGGCGGGCCTTCTCGCGGCGCTCCTCCTTCTCTACGCCCGCCACCTCCAGCCCATACTCCACATTCCCGATGACGCTCCGGTGCGGAAAGAGGCCGAAGTTCTGGAAGACCATCGACATTTTGGTCCGGCGCAGCTGGCGGAGACGCTCCTCGTCGAAGGCCGTGACCTCTTCGCCCCGAACGCGGACGGAGCCGAAGGTCGGCTCGATGAGCCGATTGATGCAGCGCAGCAGGGTCGACTTGCCGCTTCCGGACAGGCCCATCACGACAAAGATTTCCTGTTCCTGGACCTCAAAGGAGGCGTCATTCACGGCGATGACGGATCCCGTTTCCTCCTTCACCTCCGCCTTTGAGTAGCCCTTGTCCGCCGCGAGCGTGCGCGCTCGCTTCGGGTCCCCGCCGAAGATTTTCCACACCCCATCTGCCTCAATAACCGCCATAGATCTAAAAGTACGATTAGACGTGTTTGCGACGTCGCTGTAGGTGGGGGCGTCCGGCCGGGGGCGAGGAAGACACCAGCCCCCGGACAGACAACAAGGCCCTCCGCCCCGTGGCAGCCCGTTGTTCCCGCGGGCCGTGCCAAGCAGGGCAGACAACCTACCCTACGGGAAGATGTTTATCTGCGCACCGGCAATTGCCCTCGTTTTTTGATCTTTCATGCAACCTTGTCGAAAGGGGACCAACGAGGGATACGTATCCAACGACGCCATTCGTACCCACACACCGATGTCGGATCCTGGAGGGACGGGGTCGGACGCGTCTGAAGGCGTCGCCAAACGCGGAGGGCTACTTCCCCTCAATAACAGCCGCGATAGATTGCCTCCGTTTGGTGAAGATTAGGCGCAATCGGGCGTCGGGAAACAGAGAAGCATCTTTTCCCAGCGCTGCCCCGGATGCGATTCGGATCCCCGGGTCGGCTTGGTCGGGCGGGGAAGGGACATGAAGAAGACGCGCGGCGAGGGCGAGTGATGAGCCTGGCGAAGGGGCGGTTCCCGGAGGGTCGCCCGACGTGGCGGTAGTTCGGTGTGGCACAGAATGCAACACGACCTGATGGAGTCCGGTGACCGGTAAGGTGCCGATGCCGGCCGGTTCGCGGTTCCTTTGGATTTGGAAGGGGTCCGGCTCCGTGGATGCCACCTTGTGGCGAGAGGGGGAAAGTCCGCGGCACGGGGAGCGGGCAACAAAAAAATCGGGATGTAGGGGCATTACCCACGCCCCCTTCGGAAAAGACCCTACGGGGATAGCGCATTTTGATTTGAAGCGAGCGCCCCCGATGGTTATAATATCGACGGCATGATCAAGCCCGTATCGGTTGTCCCCGGCACCTCCGAGTAGTCAAGAAAGTAGCCAGGGAAGATCGGAAAACGGCCTGCCCGGAAATCGGATTCCGGGCAGGCCCGTTATGCTTACGCTACACTGCTTTCAGGCAGGATGACATTCAGCTCGAGCACTTCGCAGTTGCCTTCCTGTCCCACGTCGATCTTGATGCTTTTTTCATCCACATCAACGTACCTACGTACCACCTTTAAAATTTCCTGTTGGAGTTCGGGGAGATAGTCCA
>JAWOAQ010000119.1:0-20666 GCA_046498495.1 Salinibacter sp.
AGCAGCCCAGTGCCTCCGAAACCGGCCTCAAGATCAACTTCGACCCCGTTGAGCTCAATTCTGAAAGCGATCGGGCGGAGGTCCCCCTCGACTTCAGTGTGGAGGGATCGTTTGTAGAGACCGGAGACGGCACCTATATCTTCACGCCTGGGGTCGATGCCAGCGCGGGGGGCGTCAATGGCGACACCACCAGCACTGAAAACGAACCTCGGAGAAGACCACACGCGGGCGGTTGAATGCAGATCAGCTCTGCGAGTCCGCCCTGCGCTCCGGAACCGCCCGCCGCGGCCCGCGCATGAGGACAAAACCGATCCAGCCTCAAAGAATTCATTTCGAGCCGTCCGGATTTTGAGTCGTCCGGAGCGCCCACGGAACCCCAAGAGCCCTCTGTAGGGGCTCCAGGAGTCCACCCGCCCGTTCCGGTCTCGGCCGAGCGGTTTTGTTTGGGGGGAGCACGAGGGACGTGTCATGGCCAATGACAAAGCCCGGCCCCCACCAGGGCCGGGCTTGTAGGAGAAGTGCATACCGTCTTGAGAGGTGACGCTCCGTAATGGAGCACGTCTATGATACCCAGAGGGCCTGTCTCCCTTCTCCTCTTTTGGAGCAGCGGGGGTTACAGTTCGTCGGGGACGTAGCGCCATCCAATGGAGGTCGCGCCCCCGATCCAACAGAAGCCCCTCACGTACAAAGCCGACCGGCGCTAATCGAAGGTTGATTACGCCAGAGCACTCTCCTGCCCGGAGTCCCGGACAAACAGGCAGCTCGAATGGGTCGCCTCTGTCATTTGTCGCATGAACGCAAAATCCAGTTCCTGGGCCAGCCCGAAGATGCTCAGGTCCGCCTGCGGGGCCTGCTCCACGTTCTCCTGGAAATTTCCGGCTCGCACCATGACCTCGGTATCGGGCATGCGGGCCAGGTCCGTGACCGTTTCCAGAAAATCGCGCGCAGCTTTTTGGTCGGAGGACGCCTCCACGACGGTCAGGAGCCGCATGTGCGCGTTCCAGTTGCGCCGGAGCTTGTAGGCGAGGAGGAGCGGCAGGTCGAGGTTGCCAATGTCCATCGAGACCTCCCAGTCCGGGCTCCGGTCGCTCATCCAGATGTTGATCTGCTCGCGCTGGCCGATGCCGGCGTCCGGGTGGCGGGCGTACAGCACCTTGCCCATCTGGTCGTCGGAGAGCTCGCGGAGGACGGCCCGGTAGTCCTGTTCCCGCTGTTCCGTGTCCGGGAGCGGCAGAAACAGAATGTTCGGGCGAAAGAAGGCGCCCCCGAGGGCCTGAACGCCCACGATGAGGTTGTCGGCGAAGGCGGTGCCCTTGACAACCGTCGAGGAGGCAAAGACGCCCCGCTTGCGAAAGGCCCCGGTGAGGTCTTCAATCTGATCCCCGAGGCGATCCGGCGTGTGCTCGGAGGTGAGGCCCATCAGTTTGACCGAGCCTTTCGGGGCGGCGATGTCCTGAAGCAACGTAAACGTGCCCCGAAGTTTCTCGGTGCTCACGACGGGGACCAGCAGATTGGGCTTCCAGGCCCGCTCCTGCCGCGTTGAGAGCCCAGAGACCTGCTTCGCGGCCCACTCGGCCAGGGACACGAACAGGCCGCTCCGTACGTCCGACAGGTCCGCCTCCAGCGACCGGTGCAGAAGCAGGGCATATACGCCCACGACGATCGCCAGGGCCACGAGGCTGAAGGTGGGGTTCACGATGAACATCGCGAAGAGGCACCCCACGACCCCCGCAAACGAGACCACGCGCGGAATCTGGAGCAGGGGCCGAAAGCTCACGAGCCCGAGCGTCTGCTCGGTAAAGACCACGAAGTTGATCATCGTGTACGTGATAAGGAAAAACATCGTGATCAGCGGCGCGATGGCGTTGAGGTCCCGCACCATGAGCGTCGCCAGCACGATGGCGCCCGTCACCAGGATGGCATTTCGCGGTTCGCCGCGCTCGGTGCGGGCCGAGATCCACTCCCCACCGGGCAGCACGTTGTGGCTCCCAAGCGCCTGCAGGATTCGAGGGGCGCCCACGGTAGACGCCAGGGCCGACGAGAAGGTGGCTCCCAGAAGGCCCGCCACGACGGCCGGGCCCCAGTACGCCCGGTCAATCATGATGGTGTAGTTGCTCACCAGCTCGTCGGGAGAGGCCGAGCGGGCCAGCCAGAATGCGAGGGCCATGTACACGACGAAGCTCACGCCGATGGCCCCGAGCGTCCCGACGGGAATGCTCCCCCGAGGGTCCTCCAGTTCGCCCGACATGTTGGCCCCCGCCATAATGCCCGTGGCCGCCGGGAAGAACACAGCAAATACGACCCAAAAGGACGTTCCTGGAAATCCTTCCTCCGGCGACCCCGGATAGTCGCCCCACAGCTGGACCTCGGACAGCGAGTACTCCATCGAGCCGGTGCCCGCAGCAAGCCCAACCGAGACGAGCGACGCAATGATGACGGCCAGGATGCCGTACTGCACCTGGAAGGCCAGGCCCGCACTCGCGTAGGCAATTCCAAAGATGAGAAGAAAGATGCCGAGGTCGACCAGGAGGGCCGAATGATCGGGGAAGACCCACAGCCATCCCTCCCGAAATCCGAAAATGTACATGGTCACGGCCAGCGCCTGCGACAGGTAGAGCGGGACGCCCACGCTCCCGCCTACTTCAAGGCCGAGCGACTGGGAGATAATCGAGTAGGCCCCACCCGCTCCGATCCGGATGTTGGTCGTGATGGACGACATCGAGAGGGCGGTGGCCGTAATGATGGCAAAGGCCAGCCCAATGATCAGGGCGCTCCCGATCAGCCCGGCGTTGCCCACCACCCATCCGGTTCGGAGGTACATGATCACCCCCAGGATCGTGAGCAGGGTCGGCGTAAAAACCCCGCCAAACATCCCGTATTTACCATCGCTCAGCGTCGGGGTCGCGTCGTCGGACGACGGGGCGACCTTTTCTTCGATCTCGTCGGAGGGAGAGTCGGTCATGGCTATAAAGACGACGAGCTGCCTCAGAGGGCGCGTGAGAAAATAGTGATCGAACAAAAGTGCTCGCGACAACAGGAGGCGCCCCCGTCGTCAGCGAGTCGTCCCCCGGGCGGAGAACGCTACACGATAGCGGCCCATCCCACGCGCTGGCGGCCCATCGACCGTCGGTCGGCTCCCGTCTCGCGAAACACAAGGGCAGTGGTTTCTGGTCTATCCGGTCCGGGTGTCTTGCCACCCATCGGCCGTCACGGCGGTTGCGATCGCTGCAATTATAGCGGGTGCAACGAGGATCCATCCAACGCCCCGTCAGGTCGTTCCGAGCATGGACAGAACGCGAAATTGGCCTCTTGAAGCCATCGGCTCATTTCGGTTGGTGAGAGGAGGGGTTTTGAGAGTCAAGGGGGCCAAGATAGACGCTTAAAGTGGGAGAGCGGGTCCTGAAATTCAAAACACCTCCTGGGGGCTGCAGCGCCCCTGCAGGTCTCCGTCAGTCTGTCCCTTCCCCTCTCGTTGTCGGTGAAGACACCGAGAGGGGAATGCCGTACGTCGGTATCGAGGGGCACGTCTTTGTCTCGGGTTGAGCCGGAAAGCTCCGGTTGCCGGCGGGACCGGATCGCCTCTTTGGGGGCCGCCTGGACGAACTCGGCGTGGGGCGCCGACGTCGTTACTTGCGGCATCTGCGGTTCCCGCAACGGGGGTCCCGTGCTCGTTGTCGTCGTCCCAACTCGTATTACAGTCTCCCCCCTTGCAGTCAACCCATGCCTTTCCCCCCGCGATATTGTCGGCGAGCGTTTCGTGGTCCGAGTCGATGTCGCTGTCGATAATCGTAATTGCGGCCCCCTTGGCCGATTTGCTCTCGTGTTGGGCCACCTCGGCATCCACGCGGTCGATGCCCCAGGGCAGAACCTACTCTTGACTGGGCTCCCCGCCCCCCTCGTCGACGGTGTGATCGTGGGCCTCCATCCCGCCGTTTTCCTCGACGTAGCGGACGTTCGGGTTCTTTTTGAGGGCCTCCAGGGCCTGGTCCGAGAAGCGTCCGGAAACAGCAACGCCGATCTCCCCAAAGTCGAAGGTGCGGTGCACCTCGCTCGCAGCCTCAACGCCCACGCCCATCTGACCGACCGCCAGGCCGACAATGTGCCGATCCGTCGAGGCTGGCCCGGCTTGCGAGTCGGCCTGAGCCGTTTCGGCGTTGGCCTGCGGAGCAGTCTCCGTTTCGGGGCCTAGTCACAGGCCCCCAGCAGGGACACGATGAGAAAAAGAACAAACGCAACAGAACGCAGGCGACGCAGACGGGCGGAGGTCATGGTCTTGTCCATGCTCTGTGGAGGCAACGATCGGAGCAGACTTCAGAATAGGCTCGAAGGTTTATAACGTCTATATAGAGCCTGATCGGTCATTTTGTCAAATCTTAGTCAATCAAGGTTAGTACTTTGGCAAGTAAATTCTTTGGCCATCAAAGCGAACTCAAAATCCCTCAGGCAGGTCGCTTCGAGCGCACCCCGGAGAGCACTCGGTCGCTCCGCTCCCAGCGCAGTCGAGAAGCCTCTTTGAGGCAGGCGGCTTCGTCAGGGAGATTTCTCGACGTTGCTCGAAATGACGTGCTGGATTTCCGGGATGTTGATTTCGCTTCGATAGCCAAAGAATTTACTTGCCAAAGTACTTAGATATTAATCGGTTGACCGTACGCAGCGCGGGAGGCTTCCATGACCGCCTCCGAGAGCGTGGGGTGCGGGTGCATCGACTCCATGATTTCGTGGCCTGTCGTCTCCAGCTTGCGGGCGGCCACGACTTCTGCGATGAGCTCCGTTGCCTCGCTGCCGATGATGTGGCAGCCAAGGAATTCGCCGTACTTATCGTCGTAGATCGTCTTCACGAAGCCGTCCTGCTGGCCCAGTGCGGCCGCCTTTCCGTTGGCCTTGAACGGGAATTTGCCGACCTTTACGTCGTAGCCTTCCTCCTTGGCTTCCTCTTCCGTGTATCCCACAGAGGCGATCTGCGGCTGGCAGTAGGTGCAGGCCGGGATGTCTTTTCCGTCGATTGGCCGCACGTCGTGACCGGCAATCTTCTCGATGCAGAGAATGCCCTCGTGGCTGGCCTTGTGGGCGAGCCAGGGGGCGCCCGTCACGTCGCCGATGGCATAGACGCCGTCGACGTTGGTGCGGTAGTAGTCGTCGACCACAATGTCGTTGCCCTCCGTCTCAACGCCAACCTCCTCCAGGCCAATGTTCTCGACGTTGCCCACAACGCCCACGGCGGAGAGCACCTGGTCGCACTCGATGTGCTCGGTGCCGTCGCCCGTGTCGACCTCCACCTGCAGCGGCTCGGCGTCTTTGTCGACCCCCTGCACCCCGGCCCCCGTCAGGACCTCAATGCCCATCTTCTTGTAGGCTTTCTCCAGCTCTTTCGAGACGTCTTTGTCCTCCGCGGGCACCATGCGATCCTCCACCTCGATAATGGTGACATCCGTGCCCATGTGCTGGTAAAAGTAGCCAAACTCGACCCCGATGGCCCCCGCCCCGACGATCACCATAGAGTCGGGCTTCTCTTTTTGAAGCATGGCCTCCTTGGAACTGAGCACCTTCTCACCATCGATGGGGAGGAAGGGGAGCTCGTTGGGGCGCGCGCCGGTGGCGATGATGATATGGTCGGCCGTTACGGTGCGCTCCTCGCCGACCTCCTCGCCGTCCATGGTGGTGGACGGCTCGATCTCCACCGTGTCGGCGGCCGTCAGGCGACCATGGCCGCGCAACACGTCGATGTCATTCTTCTTCATCAGGAACTGGACGCCCTGATTCATCTGGTTGGCGGCCCCGCGGCTCCGCTCAATGACGCTGGGAAAGTCGGGGGTCACGGAGCCGTCAAGTTCGAGGCCGAACTGGTCGAGGTGCGAGGCCTCCGCCATCACTTCGGCACTCTTGAGGAGGGCCTTGGTTGGGATGCAGCCAATGTTGAGGCAAACGCCGCCCAGCTTGTCCTTTTCGACGATCGCCGTCTTCATGTCGAGTTGAGACGCGCGGATTGCCGTCTCGTAGCCGCCGGGGCCACTGCCGATGATGACGCAGTCGTAGTGAGTAGCCATAGAGAAGAGTTGGTCGGTGCGTGCGACGAAGAGGCAGAACAATGGCAAAATACGCGGCGCCCCGCCCGAACCCCAAACCCTCGGGTTCCCCCCGCCGAAAGGTTTCTGTGAATCCGAGACGGGCGGCTACTGTGCCGCCAGCCAGGCCGTGGGGTCGACGGACGTGTTCTCCGAGCGGTCAAATACGGCGAAAAAGAGGCCGGGGCCGCGCGGCTCAGCATCCGTGCCCGCCTCACCGATCACCTCCCCCGCCTCCACGGTTTCTCCCTCCGACACGTAGAGCGTTGAGAAATTGCTGTAGACCGACAGATAGTCGCCGTGTCGAATGACCAGGTAGGTGCCGTATCCCGGGACGAAGTCCACCCCTCCGACTGTTCCCTGAAACACGGACCGGACCTCCCGCCCGGGATCGGTGGCGATCAGAATGCCGGGATGATACGTCTCCGTGCCATGCACCGGATCGACGCGATTGCCAAACTTTTCGGAGATTGCCCCTTCGGCGGGCCAGGGCAGCTCGCCTCGGTTGTCCTCAAACGACGCCGACAGGTCCGCCCATTCGGACGGGCGGCGGCCATCGCTGGTGCCCTCTCCATCCTCCGCGGCCTCCGACCGGCGGGCAATTTCTTCGGACAAGGCCTGGAGCTGCGACTCCAACTGCTGGGCCTGGGCCTTTTTCTCCTCAATCTCGGACTGCAATTCCGACCGACGCGTGCGGAGCTCCGCCACCACCTCCTGCCGGTCCGACTCCAAAGCCTCCAGGTTCTGGCGTTCCGTTCGGGCTTCGGCCAGGAGCTGTTCTGTCTCCTCACGGGTCTCGGCCAGCTCGGCTCGGGAGGCCTCCACCTCGTCGGCCGCCTGTTGGACCGAGGCGCGCTGCTGTTGCCGCTTTTGGGCAAACCGCTGCAGGTACCGAACCCGGACCAGCATTTGGTTGATGGAGCGCGCCGATAAGATGAGGGCGAGATCGGGAAGGCGGCTATACATGTAGGCGTGGCGGGCCCGGTCTTGGTACTCAGATCGAAGGGTGGCCAGTCGCTCCTGCATCGTCTCCAGGGTGTCGCGGAGCTGGCGCCGCTCGGTTTCCAGCTGGCGCAATCGTTGCTGGTACGTGTCGACGAGTTCCTCTCGAAGGGCGATCTCGCGCTGCAACTCTTCCAGCTCCTGTTGACTCGATTCCGCTTCCTCGGCCGTTTCTTGAAGGCGCTCCTGCTGGCGCTGGATCTGATCTTCGAGCGTCTGGAGGCGCTGCTGGGTGGATTCGCGTTGCGCGCGTGGATCCTCCTGGGCCTGGGCCGCCGTGGACAGACAAGCGGAGAGGAAAACGGCCCAGAGGCAGGCGCTTCCAACAGACCAGTCCAATCTCGGACATGAACGCCAGTCAAACATCACGAGCCGCATTTGGAAACGTTATCGGAGGGGTTTGCGGGGCGCCGACGATGGAACGTCCAGGTCGAAGGACAATGATCCCGGATTTAAGGTTACGTCCTCATAGCGAATCATCGCCATGAGGTTGTCCGCCGGGCGGCGAAAGATCACCCGATGCGGGATTCTCCTCCCGTCCACATCTTTGAAGTCCGTAAAGAGGCGCTCGTCGACGACGGTGCCATTTTCATTTTCGCGTGTGAACCGGACCACCCGCCACTGCATCGGGTCGACCAGCATGCGCGTCTGCGAGTCCGCATCCGTCAGGAAGTAGTCCGAACTGTCGGTCTCCACGGTCCAGTTCACGTTATCGGAAGGGGCAATCAGTCCAAGCATGTTTTCGAAGATCTCTCCGGATGCGACGGGGGCGGGGAGGATCTCCTGGGCGTCCGCGATGGGCCCGGTGCGCAAGGTGCGGTTCCGACTATCATAGAAGAACACGCTGTCGGGCGAAAGGAGCAGGCGCCCCCCCTCGACTCCGAAAAGGCTAAAGCGCATGTAGAGAGAGTCGGCCCGCCGCTGCCGCATCTCGGCATTGAATGACCGGTTTTGGTCTGGCGTGCGCACCGTAACCCGGGCCTTGGCTGAAAAGCTCTGGAGCGAGTCTCCCGAGTCGTTGATCAACGCCCGAATTTGCTGGGCCGAGTGATCGGGGAAGCCCTCGGGCCGGTCGGGGGCCCGGGTAGCAGACGTGCTGCCGCACCCGTTTGCGATGAGCCCCGCCGTTAGGAGCAGGGCAAAAAGAAGGACCGTTCGGGAACGGGAGGGGAGCACGAAACGAAAAGACATTGGGAAAAGGACAAACGAGACGGACGGGGGCATCCCGGCACCCCGGAGGTGCACTACCGTCCGGGCTTCTCGAACGCGCGGGAGGCGGTCCCGATTGGGGCTGTCCCGCTACGTCACGGCCCAGCAAAACCACGGGGGACGGAACGAGCCCGCCCAAAGCGAAGTTTCTGGAGCTGATTGATGGCGTTCATCAATATTTGAAAATCACATCTCGTTTTGTCTATTTTCTTCTTTTGATCTGTGGGGCAACCCCGCGAGCACTCCCGCTGCCGGAAAGGGGCCGCACCCATCCACTGGTTGCTTTTTCTGACATCCTACCCTCCCTCCAATGGGTCAGCACAACGTTAAGCGAAAAGCCGATCCCGCCGTTCTCCGAGAGTTTACGAACCACCTGATGAAGGACGTGCGGGCACTGGAGTTGATGCTCCACGAAAACATGTTTGAGACCGGCGTGCGCCGTATCGGAGCCGAACAAGAGCTCTTTATGGTGGATGAACGGGGAGAGCCTGCGCCGATCATCGAGGACGTGTTGGAGCGCAACACCGACGAGCGTATCGTCACTGAGCTCACGAAGTTCAACATTGAGTTCAACATGGATCCGCTCCGCTACGGGGAAGATTGCTTCCGGCAGATGGAGCAGGCCACGAGCCACTTACTTGAGAAGGTCCGCACCTTGACGCGAGAGGTGGGCGGCGAGGCGATTATGACCGGCATTCTTCCGACGGCTCACCTGTCGGATTTTGCGATGGACTATATGACGCCGCGGCCTCGCTATTATGCACTGAACGATGCCCTCTCCCGCCTGCGGGGCGGGCCGGGACAGTACCAGATTCGGGGCATCGACGAGCTTTTCCTGAAGCACGACTCCATTATGCTGGAGGGGTGCAATACCAGCTTCCAGACGCACTTTCAGGTCTCTCCCGAGGAATTTCCGCGCTACTACAACATTGCGCAGGTGGTGGCAGCCCCGTGCCTTGCGGCTGCGACGAACTCTCCGCTTCTGTTCGGAAAACGACTCTGGCGCGAAACGCGCATCGCCCTCTTTCAGCAGGCCGTCGATACGCGGTCGAGCAATCTCTATCTGCGAGAGATGCGACCGCGTGTTCACTTCGGGACCGACTGGGTGGACGAATCGGTCCTGGAAATCTTCAAGGAGGACATCTCTCGCTTTCGGGTTCTCCTCACCACGGACATGGACGAATCCCCTCTGGAGGTGCTTGAGGACGGCGGGGTGCCGAACCTGATGGCCCTGCAGCTTCACAATGGCACCGTGTATCGCTGGAACCGGGCCTGTTACGGCATCACGGAGGGCAAGCCACACCTCCGGATCGAGAACCGCATCCTGCCCTCCGGGCCGACGGTCATCGACGAGATTGCAAACGCCGTGTTCTGGTATGGACTGGTGGCCGGCCTGGCGGACGAGTACCAGGACATCTCGAAGCACATGGACTTCGATGAGGCCCGTCACAACTTCATTGCGGCGGCGCGTAACGGGCTGGCCTCCCAGTTCGTCTGGTTGGACGGCTCAAAGCGCCCGGCGCACGAGTTGATTCTCGACACGCTGATTTCCCGTGCCGAGAAGGGTCTCCGGAAGACCGACATCGATGCCGCCGACATTGACCGGTACCTCGGGATCATTCAAAAACGGGTGGAGACGCAGCAGACGGGGGCGCAGTGGCAGCTCGATTCGATGGCACGCATGAAAGAGGTGGGCTCCCGCGCCGAGCGTCTGGGGGCCATCACCCGCGCCATGGTGGAGCGGCAACAGGAAGGGGCCCCCGTCCACGAATGGCCCCTGGCGACCCTGGAGGAAGGATACACCCCCACCGCCATGAAGGACACAAATGTCGAAGACTACATGACCACGGAGCTGTTCACCGTCCACGAGGAGGAGTCCATCGAGTTTGTGGCCCGGCTGATGGACTGGCAGCGGATCCGGCACGTCCTTGTCGAAGATGAGAAGCACCGCCTTGTGGGACTGGTCAGTCATCGGACGCTCCTTCGGCAAATGGCAGAGCGCACTGAGACGCCGGACGGCGGCATTCCGGTCCGCGACATCATGGTCGCAGACCCGATTTCCGTCTCGCCCGAGCGTCCCACACTGGAAGCTGTCGATCTCATGCGTGAGCATCAGATTGGGGCCCTCCCCGTAGTTCGCGAAAACCGGCTGGTGGGCATCATTACGGAGCGCGACTTTATTCAGATTGCCGGCAACCTCCTCGATGATACGCTGAAAGGCGAATTGGAGGCCTCCGGGGCGACCGACGACGAAGATACCCTGGAATCGTGACCCGGTCGGGGCTTCTCTTCTGTTACAATCCGGGCGCACCGGAACGCATAATTTTGCAGCCCGTGCCAGCCCCGTGTTTCGATGTACTGCCCTCCTTATGACATCTCTCCCAATGGCTAATGAGCAACGGGAACGCGAAATCAGTGGCAAGACGGTCCGCATCGACCGCACCCTTTGCATCGGCTCCGGCAACTGTACGAATCTGGCGCCGGAGGTCTTTGTGATTCGTCAAGATAATATCGTTGACTTTGAGGAGGATCCGCCCGACATCGATGAGGGGCGGCTGGAAGAGTCAATCTCCATTTGTCCCGTCGACGCCCTGATCCTGGAGGATGAGGACGGAGAGCAGATCGTCCCGTAAGGCCCTAGGCATCCTCCCGTTGGGAGCGCCGGTACCACGCGATCAGGAAGCCGGTAAGAAGGCCGGCGAGGAGGCCGAGAAGCAGTTCGGGAAGCATGGGCACGGGGAATGAGACGAGCGGTACGGGGGAGCTACTCCGGAAGCGCCCTCTGTCGTTCCCACGCCCGAAAGCGACGGAGTTCATCCCGGACAGACTGGACGGCGGTGCTGATGACAGCTGCGTCGTCCACGAACCCGATGGCACCCAGGGCATCTGGGATGGCGTCGAGCGGGGCCACGAAGTATAGAAGTGCCCCAGCAATGATGACCAGCGGGGCCCACGATACCTGCCGATATGAGCGGGAGGCCCAGCGCAGGAGCAGGCGACACATGGTTTGGAGGTCCGTCCACACGGCCGAGAGCACGCTGGGGTGCGCCGACATGCGTTCGTAGGCGTCGCGCACCAGCAAGACCACTCGGAACCGCCGGGACAGGACGCGCTGGGCGGCATCCCGGAGGGCGATGGCGGCCATTGAAAGAGACGAGTTGTCGGGGTGCGGAGGGCGGCGGTTGCTCTCCATGGACTCGGGGGGCGATGGAAAGGGGGCGTGGTCGATGCTAACACAGGCACCCGCCGAAAGTCAACCCTGCCGGGGCGTGCTCTCCATCCAGGGGATGGCCGCAGGTCCCGATCGCCCATTTGTCTCAGACTCAGGCCTGCATTCCCGTGCAAACGGTTCTGACGTCATCGCCCACCGACGCGGCCCGTTACATTCGCACGGGGGAGTTGAGTGCGTTTCCCACCGAAACAGTGTACGGGCTGGGAGCCGATGCCCTCCAGCCGAAAGCAGTCCAAAAAATATTCGAGGCGAAGGGGCGGCCGCCGGACAATCCACTCATCGTTCATGTCATCGAGCGCCGTCAGGTCGCGCATCTCACCGCGTCCGTACCCGACGCCGCGGAGGCCCTCATGGAGGCGTTCTGGCCGGGGCCTCTCACTGTTATTCTGCCGAAGTCCGATGCTGTCCCAGCGGAGGTCACGGCCGGCCTCTCCACGGTGGGGCTGCGCTGGCCGCGGCATCCCGTTGCACAAGCCTTTTTGGAGGCCTGCGCGTCGCCCGTTGCGGCACCGTCCGCCAACCGATCGGGGCGGCCCAGTCCCACCACGTGGCAGGCGGTGCACCACGACTTGGACGGGCGTATCGCGTGCATCCTCAAAGGGGGGCGCACTGAGACGGGGCTCGAATCGACGGTGGTGGACTGCACAGCCTCGCCCCCCACAGTCCTTCGACCCGGTGCCATCCCGGTTGAGGCGCTCCGAGACCGCATCGGCGAGGTCCACGCAGGAGAGAACACGTCCGGCAGCGCGGCCCGGAGTCCCGGCACCCGTCACCGTCATTATGCGCCCCAGGCGTCCGTGGTCTGCGTATCCGCGCCGAGCACAGCGGAGCCCGGGCCGAAAGCGGCGTACATTGGGTGCGATGCGCCGCCCGATCCCGACCCGTTCGCTCGCGTGTTGGTTGCAGAGACCCTTGAGGCGTACGCGGAAGCCCTCTTTCATTTTTTCCGGGAGGCCGACGCCGAGGGGGTTGAGGTCATCTATGCGCAGACCGTGCCTGAGCGCGGTCTGGGCCGGGCCCTCAATGACCGACTGCGCCGGGCGGCGGCGCGCTGAGAGGATTCTCTGAACAACAGCGCGAGGCCAAGGGGCTTTCACCCGCGAGTGGACCGAATGAGCCAGCGGGCCAGCGGCGGAAGCCAGTGGCAGGCCCGCACGAGGGTCGACGCGGCCCCGGGGCGGAAGGCCGCGGTGTGTACCCATCGGCCCAGCCGCATGCGAACGCCAAAGGTGTTCCGCCACTGCCGATTGTATTCGCGTCGAAAGGATGCAGCGGGGCGTTGGTCGGCGACAAAGTCGGAAACGAGAGGCGTTGCCAGGTCGGCCGCTTGGAGGGCCATCGCCATGCCGTCGCCGCAAAGGGGCGCGATCATGCCTGCGGCGTCGCCCACCATGCAGATGTCGTCTACAAAGCGCGATTTGGGCATGAGGGGGACCTGGCTCACCGCCTCGAATTGGTCGCTTACGCGCGTCAGATTCTTGAGCCGGGCGTCTAGGTCCGGGTTCTGGCGCAGGTCGGAAAGCATGCCCTCCGGCGTTCCGCCCGCGGCTTTGAGGGCATCTACGCGACCAATCCAGCACACGTTGGCCCGATCGTCCTCCACGGGCGATACCCCGCAGTAGCCACCCGGTGCGCTATGGAGCTCGATCGTCTCGGGCACGCCGGGGCCTTTGTAGTGGGCCTTAAAGCCGACGTAGGGTGACGATACGTTCAGGAAGGGGCGGTTGAGCGATCGGTCGAGCCGAGTCCGGCGGCCGTACGCCCCCAGCACCACGCGCCCGCGGACCGGACCCGTCGTTGTGTCCACCACGAATCCCTCGTGCAGGCTCCCTTGGATTCCGGTGGCACGGGTGCCGGTGCGACCGTCGACCCCGGCATCACAGGCACGTTCAAAGAGGAGGGTATCGAGCCGGTAGCGGCTGAGGCCAAGGGCGGGCGCCGGGAGGGCATGATCGGTCGCGGATCCGTTGGGTGCCGTTAGTCGGGTTTGGTGAATGGGGCGGGCCCCCGCTGCCATCACGTCGTCGAGCACATCCAGGCGGCGGAATGACGCCTGGGCTTCGGGGGACAAGAATTCCCCGCATAGCTTGTGCCGCGGGTAGGTGTGCTGCTCAAGAAGACAGACCGTGTGCCCGTGCCGGGCCAGTTGGCGGGCCGCACTACAGCCCGCCAGTCCGCCTCCAATGATCACGACGTCGAATGGCATGAGGAGAGAGGGAGTCGGGGAGAACAAACGAATCAGGCCGACGGAAGACTGGAAAGGGTCCACCGGAAGGCCCAATGCCACCGTATCCGGGGGGACGAAAGGCGGGCGCGGGAGGCGAGTGCCTGGAGGTCTGCTCGGTGAAAACCACGACGGACCGAGAGGGGACCATCGTGTTGCACCATGGGAGAGAACTGGAGGAGGCGCGCGAGGGTCCAGATGCCAGCAAAGGCCAGGGGGTGCCGGTGCAGATCGTTGATCAGAATGCCCAGTCGACTGACACGGTCCAGCTCTTGAAGCAGGAGACGCGCCGACTCGTCGTACAGGTGGTGGAGGAAGAGGGCGGCGTGCCCCACGTCGAACGCATTGTCAGGGTAGGGGAGCGCCAGAGCGTCGCCGATGTCAATACGTGCACGATCGCGAAAGGCCGGGGGAAGTGTGGCGTCGAGCCACGCCCGGCCGTAGCCGGCCGTGACGGGGTTCAGGTCGACCCCAACGGCCGTGACCGAGCACTGAGCTGCCTGGCCCCACCGAACAAATTCGGGCAGGTAGTCGCCCCCGCCCGTGCCGACGTCCAGCACGCGCAGCGACGCGCGGGCGTCCAGGAGCGGCGCCATCTGGTCGTAGCTGGCCCGGTAGCCGCCAAGCCATCGGTTGATCCACTGGAGGTTCTGGAGAGCCTCCCGCAGGTGATCCTCTGCGACCGACGCATCGTCCATCCACTCGTCGGCCCGAGCCCGCTCGGCAAAAGAAAGCGAAGGCATGGGCATGGGGGCGACGAATCGTTGGGGCCGTGGGGAAACCGATATAGTGGAGTGAAGTGAACCTCAGACGGCGGGATGGGTTCAGCAGTTTGCGTGCTGATGTCCAACGTTCGTGTGCAGATATGTCTTTGCTCCGGGTTCAAGAGGTCGGCGTGCGGCTGGGCGGAGACAAGATTTTGTCCGGCGTTGATTTTGATATTCGTTCAGGCACGTGGGTTGGCCTTGTCGGTCCCAATGGCAGCGGAAAGACCACGCTCCTACGGGCCATCGGCACAAACATTTCGTTCGACGGACGCATTGAGTTGGACGGCCGCTCCGTCACGGAGTGGACAGCGGCCGAGCGGGCCCGCCGGATGGCCTTTGTACGCCAGGCGGCTTCCCTCTCGTTCGACTTCACGGTCAAAGACCTCGTGCTCCTCGGGCGGGCCCCGCATCGCGGCTGGCTTCAGGCCTACGGGGCGTCCGATCGGACCCGGGTACAGGAGGCACTGGCGCAAGTGGATCTGGAAGGGTTTGAGTCGCGGTCCGTCCTGTCGCTAAGTGGAGGGGAACTGCAACGCGTATTTCTGGCCCAGGCCCTCGTGCAGGAAGCCGACCTGCTGCTGCTTGACGAGCCGACGACCCACCTGGACGTGCATTACCAGTTTGCATTCCTGGAGCAGGTGTCCGAGCTGGTTGGGGCCGGGCGCACCGTGCTTGCCGTCTTTCACGATCTGGAGTTAGCCGCCCAGTGCACGGACCGGCTTCTTGTGCTGCAGGATGGACGGCTCCGTGCGGACGGCCCCCCCGCTGAAATATTGACCCCACAGTGCATCGCCAACATCTTTGGAATGCAGGCGCGGGTGGACCGGGGCACAGCCGGAGCCTTTCGAATTGACTATCTTGAACCGGTGGCAGGCGATGCGTCCACCACTGCCCCCTCCGATCCGCACCCGGTCCCATGAAACGCGCGCACGGACCGCTCGTGCGACGCCTCCTTCCCTCTCTCACACACCCATTGACTGGTCCCATGCCCGACAAGATCTACACCCGGACCGGCGACGACGGCACAACCTCTCTATTCGGCGGCGAGCGGGTGGGCAAAGGAAACCCACGCATCGATGCGTACGGCACGGTCGATGAAGCCAACTCGGTGGTGGGGCTCGCCCGATCTCATTTGCAGAGTGTGCCCGGGTCCGACCGGCTCGATCCCGTCCTCGGCGACATCCAGGAAGAGCTCTTTGTGGTGGGCGCCGACCTCGCCACGCCCCTTGACGCAAAGCCCATTGTGCCGCGAATCAAGGCGCATCATGTCGAGCAGGTCGAAGACCGCATCGATACGTTCGAGGCCGATCTGAAGCCACTCAAAAACTTTATCCTTCCGGGGGGAAGTCCCGCCGGCGCTTCTCTGCACTCGGCTCGCACCGTCACGCGCCGCGCCGAACGCCTCGTCGTGCAGGCCGGGACGGCGGCCCCAATCAACGAGCAGGCCGCCATCTATTTAAATCGCCTGTCGGATCTCCTCTTTGTCCTTGCGCGGTGGGCAAATAAACAGGCCGGCGTCCGAGAAGACACGTGGACGCCGCCAAAAGAAGAAGAGGAAAACTAGCGGTTCCTGCCGGGTGCCAATTGAGGTTGGTGCCCTCCCTCAGTTGATTACGGTCATCCACCCCGTAATAACGCAACTTCTTATGGTGATGTCGTCCGTCGGTCCACGCCGCCTCGGAGCGGGATTCTTGATGGCGCTGCTCCTTCTTCTTGGACTCGTGCGCCCTGCGACTGCAGACCCCGATCCGTCTGATCCGGTTTCGTCGGCTGCATCCTGGACCGAAATAGATGCCGATCAGTTTCGGGTCGAAACCGGGACCGTCGGATGGTCCGAAAATTTTACGGATGTGGTGCAGCAATACGGCCTCGACTATCAAACCGCTGTGGGTGTGGCCGACGAGGTTCGATCTGTTTTTGACGTGCGCGACCTCCGGTCCGACCAGCCGTATCGCGTGTACATCAATCCCTGGCTTGGACAGGCCCAGTACCTTCTGTACCAGGTGAGTGCCGTTGAACATGTTTTGTTTGATCTTCAGAACCCGTCCGAGACGCGTCGCCTCAACCGGCCGGTAGCTCGGCGCTGGAAAACGGTCAAAGGGCCCATCAATGGGTCCCTCTACGAAACCCTGATGACGCAGGACGCGCACCCCATGCTTGCCCTTCGGCTGTCAGAGGTGTTTGCCTGGCAGATCGACTTCTTTCGCCTCCGGGCGGGCGATTCGCTTCGGGTGGTCTACGAGCAGCGCTACATCGGAGGCGAACGGGGGGCGCCGGGGGAGATTCTTGCGGCGGCCCTTACCCATCGTGGGGAGCGCTACTATGGCTTTCGTTTCGACAACGGGGACGGGCCGGCCTACTTCAATCGGGAGGGGGAGAGCCTGCGGCGCCAGTTGTTGAAGGCCCCGCTCCGCTACACGCGCATTAGTTCCGGCTACTCCAACAGCCGCATGCACCCGGTTCTAAACGAACGACGCCCCCACCGCGGCGTGGACTACGCCGCGCCGCCGGGCACGCCTGTACGGGCGGTTGGGAGCGGCACCGTGGAGTTTGCCGGGTACAAGGGCGCCAACGGGAACTACGTGAAGGTGCGTCATAACGGCACGTACACGAGTGGCTACCTCCACCTGGCCGCAATTGCGGACGGGGTGCGGCCGGGGGCTACCGTGCAGCAGGGCGAAACGATTGGCACGGTCGGGAGCACGGGGCGCTCAACGGGTCCGCACCTGGACTATCGGCTCTGGAAGCGCGGGCAACCGGTCAATCCGAATGCCGTCGAACTGCCCCCGTCTCGCCCGGTGCGCCCCCAGCATCGAGAGGCGTTCCAAGAATACGTGGATGCCATGATGGACCAATTGCATCGGGAGCCCACCCTTGCGGAACGACTGCGCATGGAGGCGGACCCGGACCCGGATCCGCCCCGCTCCGCGGTCGCTACCACTCGACGTTGACGCCGAGCGAAATTGACCGAGCCGGCCCGGGCTCGTAATACGCATCGCCCGCGTTGATCACCACCGAACTGACGTACGGTTCGTCGAGCACATTGTCCACGGCGACGAACGGCTTGACAAGGGCGGACCCCCACTGGGTGCCGCGATGCCCGAGGCGCACATTTGCGAGTAGATATCGGGGCGTTTGGGCTGTGTTTTCGTCGTTCACGTAGTAGCTTGGGATCCCTTCTCCGGAAAGACGCATCCACCAGTCCTGCTGCTCAAGTTCCGTGTGCAGGTAGAGTCGTCGGGGGGGAATGCCTGGTACGCGGTTCTCGACCAAAGACGGGTCGGAGTCCGATTCTCGGATCACGAATCGATTGCCCGTGTAGCGGGCTGCGACCTCCAGCCCCTCCGCAGCTTGCCACGTCAGGCTGGCCTCTATTCCGTCGTGTACGTTTGCGCCCAAGTTGTCGTAGACCGTACGGGCGTCTGACGTCTCGAAGGAGGAAATGAGGTCGTCGACCTGAAGGCGGTAGACAGTGACGTCGTATTCGAGGCGTGCAGAGGGCACGGTCCCACGGGTCCCCACCTCGTACCCGCGCGTACGCTGCGGCTCCACCTGCTGGTTAAAGCCGCCGCTGCCGTCGGGACGATTCGAGAGCTCGGCGGCCGTTGGGGTCTCGAAGGCGGTACTGTATTGCGCAAAAATTTGGGCAGAGCCAACGGTGTACGACGCCCCAACCGACGGGCTGAGAGCGGAAAAGGTACGGCGACCGGACTGGTCTCCATCCGACAACAGCCGGTCATCGGCCTCGAATTGCATGCGCTCGAGACGGAGGCCGGCCGTGAGGGCCAGGCGGTCGGTGGCGTTGAATCGGAAGTAGCCAAAAGCAGCCCCATTAAGGACCGTCTCTAATTGGTCTAGGGTGACCTCGTCGCCGCGGGTGCCGTCGGACGTTGCGGTGTACTCAATCCGATCATCGAACTGAACGCCCGCGTCGAGGCCGAGTCCGCCCTCCAGCCGTCCGGTGGTGCGGCGGAGCGTAGCACGGCCCCCGCCGCTATGGCGGTCGTAGGTCACATAGCCAAACGGGAGGGGATTCTCAAGAGAGCGGTACACGTAGTGTCCCGATCCGGACAGCGTAGCTCCATCCAATTGGTGCTCTACCGAGATGCCGAGTTGCCCCTGCTCGCTTGTCTTGCCGGCGTTGTTCTCGGCAAAGAGAGGCCGGGCTTGGCTCGGATCAGACCGGAACTGATCGAGGGTCAGGCTGCTCGGGTTCTTGGTGTCCTGTGCGTCTGCAGCGGCGACGAGGCGCACCTGGGTTGACGACCCGAACGAGCGGGCGGCGTTGAGTCCGCCCCGCAGGCGATAGCCCTGGCTGTGCTCCCGATAGCCGTCCTGCCGAATGCCCGAAGCGTAGCTTTGCACCGTCCAGTCGCCGACCGAAGCCGAGCCTTCCAGCAGGCCCTGCCACTGCCCGTAACTGCCCCCCTGCACCCGCGCCCGGAGGGCCGGCACATCAGACGGGCCTCCAGACGAAAGGAAGAGGACCCCCCCGCTGCCATTGCCCCAAAAAAGCGACGAGGGAGACCGCACCAGTTCCACCCGACGCACGACGGCGGGGTCTACCACGTCCAGGAAGGCCTGCCCGTCCGGCAGGGTCAGTGGAATGCCGTCGTAGAGAACCTGGAGGCCCCGCACCCCGAAGTTGGACCGGTAGCCCACGCCGCGCACGCTGATTCGCTCGCCGAGGGCAAAGTGGTGGCGATCGTTCACCCAGACGCCCGCGAAGGGGCGCAGCACATCGTCGAGTGAGGTGTTTGGTGTGAGGGACACGTCTTCGCTGGATCGCTCCGCAATCGAGACGGAAAAGGGAGCCGAGGCCACGGTCTCGGTGGCGCGAGCGGCCTCCACCGTCACCTCGGGGAGCTGCACTCGGAACGAGTCGGTGCTGGTTGAGTCCGGGGTCTGCCCTACTGCTGGACTGGAGAGAACAAGGAGGAAGCAAAGCGGGCCGTAGTACCAGAAGCGCATTAAGGGAATCGGAGCGATGATCGGAACAGTGGGTCGGCGGAGTACGGAGCACTACCACCCAATGCGACGGGAGGTAGAGTCCGAAGGGGCAGACACGGCCGGCGACTCGGTCACCGGGTCGGCGGGGGGCGCGAGCTCGGAGCCCTCGTGGCGCCGGATGTTGATGTCCGTGTAGTAGTACTCCAGAATCTCCTCGTAGCTGTGGCCCTCCGTGCCCATGGCGTGGGCGCCCCACTGGCTGAGTCCCACCCCGTGCCCGTATCCCCGTCCTTCGAACACATAAGCATCTCCTTCCCGCCGAGCATCGAACCACGTGCTTTTCAGGGGATCGTCATCGAGGCGTTTATTGACGGCGAGACGAAACTCGTTGGCGTTCATCGTCTTCTGAGAGTCGTCGGAGTGCAGGATCGTGATTGTTTCGAGGCGCCCATGCGGCATGCGCTCTCCAAGTGTAAATCCGTCCACCGACCGCCCGCGGATCCGAGTGAGGGCCTGGAGGAGGGTCGAGCGATTCACCGTCGCCCGCCAGCGATGGTGGGGCGATTCGTCGTCGTAGGGATCGGAGCGGCCCCGGAGGTAGGGCAGCGGATCGTCGGCGTCCCACACGTCTTCATTATTGGCCGTGTGCCCGCCGCTAGACGAGAAATACACCGCCTGGATGGGACGCCCGTCGTGCGTCAGCACCTGTCCCCGCGTGCTCTCCGTGGCCCGGCGGGCTCGTGTCGTGATTCTGTCGGTTCCTTCGTAGACCTGTGAAAGCGTCCCGTCGGCATGGTCAACGTCGGGCCCAAATTTTCGAGTCGCAAACAGGCCATAGGTGCGGGCCACCACGGCCATGGCTTTGGCGCCGGGATCGTCCTCGAGTCCGTATTCACTCGCCACGACGCTGGCCACGTAGTCCTCCAGGGGGACGTGGTTGACCAGTAGGAGCCCATCGGTGGAATCCAGCGACACGCGGAGGCCGCCTCGGTATGTTCGAGGGGCACGCTCCTCGGGGGCGAGCGACCAGGAGGCACGCTCACGGACGGGGGTGAGGTGCAGCGAGGTGGAGTAGAGGCCGTTCGTTCCGGTCCGGGCGTACACGTCACCCCGCCGTTGGCCCATCTCCAGCGTGTCGCCCGGCTGCAGGGTGAGCGCTGGGGCGGTCCCCCCGGGTACTTGCACCTCCAGTTGCTCTTCCTCAACGGTTAGGACCGCGG
>JAWOAQ010000166.1:0-2723 GCA_046498495.1 Salinibacter sp.
AGAGCGTGGCGCGGCTGGAGGCCTGGTAGGGCTGGAGGGCGCCGCCGAGTTCCGCCGTGGCCTGAAGTTGGTCACCCCCACGTCCCAGAGTATAGTTTGCTCGGGTGGAGACGGTGTGCGACTGTCCCCAGGGATTTGTCACCACAGTGGCCGTTCCGATGGGTTGTCCACTGGGGTCACGGAGGTCCAGATCCGATCGGTCGAGCCCGTACACCCGGTCGCTGGCGGTGTATTGCTGCAGGAACGAGATCTGCAGGCGTTCCTGCGTGTCGGCGAGGGGCGAGTGGAGCGGCACGTGGAACGACAGCCGGTTTTCCAGCACGCCCAGGTGTTTCATCGACGAGAGCTCGAGGGTGGCCCGGGCACCGAAGGGCTGGAAGGGGCGCTCGTACTGAAGTTCGTAGTCGAGCCCGTCGATCCAGGAACCAGTGTCGGGGGAAAACTGAAGTTGGGAGTCGGAGCTCCCAAGCGCAGGGTCGTCCCCCGCGGAAAAGAGGACCTCGGGCCACAGCGTCAGGGTGGCACGGAGGCGGTTCGAGCCTCGAAAGTACTGTCCCCGGGCCTGTAGGCCCCCTCCGAATCCAAAGTCGTGTGCGTAGCCGGCCAGCGGGCGGAGGCCCAGCTGGTAGTCGAACCAGTCCGACTCCGGGGCGCGCAGGACGCGCGCCTCCAGCGGGAAGGAGGTGCTGTTGTTCAGGCGGTTCACGTCGGGCGTTTCTCCGTTCGGGTCGATCACCGCCTCCTCCACCTTGGCCGGCAGGGTCACGGACACGGTCTTCTCCGGCGAGACCCACGGCCAGGGATCGGTGACGATCCAATCGTTAGGGACGGGCTTGTGACCGTGCATGGTGAGGAGGGGCACGTTGAGCCACTGGGTGGATCCGTCGTCCAGGGTCAGCTTCACGTCCTGGGGAATGCGCGCGTCGCCCTTGCGCTCCAGGGTGAGGTCGACCGCCACGCTGTCGCCGCGGCGTTCCTGGTCGAGGTCGGTAATGGCATCGTCGACCGTGCGGGTCGACTCGGTGAATTGTGAAAAGTACCAGTCGAGCATGAGACCGCTTTCTTTCTCGGCGAAAAGCTCGAGGTCGTAGGGGTCGGGATGCGCATCTTTTCGCTCGCGATAGTAGCGCTTGAGCCACCGGTCGCGCTGCTCGTCGCCGATGATGTAGCCCATCATGTCCACGAGCATCTGGCCGCCAGTGTAGGAGGTGATGCCGTACGCCAGGTTGGTGTCGAACCAGTCGGCGGGGGTGCTAAACGGCTCGGCGAGGCCGAGGTCGTGCATCGTGACAACGCCGATTCGAGTGCCGGTGTGGTTGGCGGGGCGGCCGCGGAGGTGCGCCATGCCCTCTTCTGTCGCGTAGCTGGTGAAGCCCTCGTCCATCCAGGCGTAGTCGGCCTCGTTGCTGCCGAGGGACGAGTAGTACCACATATGGGCGAACTCGTGGACCGTGGTGCCAAGGACGGATTGGTAGCTGCTCTTCTCCTCAAACGCCGGGCCGTCGTAGCTGCTCACGACCGTAAACATCGGGTACTCCATGCCGCCGTCCCCGCCCTGCGCCACCGTCATCTGCGGGTACGGGTAGTCGCCGTATTCCTGACTGAAGAAGCGCGTGAGTTCCGGCATGTCGTCCGTGAGGGGCGCCCACTGTTCGGCCACCTCCTCCTTGTAGAGGATGTGGTGCGTGGTGCCGTCCGCGGTCACCTTGTCGTGGATATAGTCCGGGTCGGCCGACCAGGCAAAGTTGTGAACGTCCTCGGCGCGGAAGTGCCACGTGAGCGAGTCACGGTCGGTCTGCAGGTCGGCGGGCCGCCAGGTGCCGTCGCCCTCGATGTCGTAGCCGTGCCCAATGTCCTCGGGGTTTTGGAGGACGCCGGTGGCCCCCACCGTGTACTCGGCGGGCAGGGTGATGCGCACGTCAAACTCACCGAATGGGGCGTAGTACTCGCGGTTGATGTAGGGGTTGGCGTGCCAGCCGCGCTCATCGTACTCGGCCAGCTTGGGAAACCACTGCGTCATGGAGTAGTCGATGCTGTCGCCCCGGCTGTCGCGGCCGCTGCGGCGGGTTTGGAGGGGCACCTGGGAGCGGTAGTCCATCTCGAAGGTGGTGGAGGTGCCAGGGGGGATTGGCTCGTCGAGGTCAACTCGCAAAACGGTGTCGTTAACGTCGTACGAGACCGGCGTGCCGTCCTGGGTGAGCGATTCGACCTTCTGCCATCCGTGCTCGCTGGGCGTCAGGTTGAAGATGCGGGGCACCGTGCGGCCATCGGGATCCGCAAGATTCCGGTTGCGCTCCGCCATCATCGACTCCGGGTGGAAGGCGTTAAAGTACAGATGGTAGTAAACCGTGCGGAGCGTGTCGGGCGAGTTGTTGGTGTACGTGAGGACCTGATGGCCGTCGACGCGGTGCGTTTCGGTATTCAGGCGTACGTCCATCTCATAATCCACCTCCTGTGCCCAATCTTCGGGCGATTGCGCGTGGCCCGTGGGCGCGAGCAGAAGGACTGCGAGCGGAAGGGCAAACACGAAACCCGGAAGTCGGAATCTCATCGGAGCGGGAAAGGATGTCGAAAGGGGAACGGGGCGTCGGCGACGCGGCGTGGTACGAAGCCGCCCATATCCTTCTCAAATCGCGCCGGAATGTTTCTTCACGGATGAATCGATAGAGAGAACGCCGAAAAACGGAGATGAGCCTGCAAATCAATCGGCGACACCGGAATCA
>JAWOAQ010000191.1:0-20493 GCA_046498495.1 Salinibacter sp.
CTGTGCGCCGGGGCGCCGGACACCGAGGAGATCGGCGCCGAGATGGAGGCGCGCAGCACGACCTGCACGTCATCGTCGACGTGGTGGATCGCCTCCACGAGGTGCAGGATGCCCTTCTGCCGCGTGATGCGGCCCACGAAGAGGACAAACGGCTGGTCGGGATCCACGCCGTAGTCCTCCAGCGTCGAGCGGTCGGGGCGGGGGCGGTACTGCTCCACGTCGATGCCGTTGTGGATGACGCGCGTCTCGGCCCCGCCCACGTCGTACAACTCCTGCACGTCCTCTTCCATCGCGCCCGACACCGCCACAATGCCGTCGGCGGTTTCGTAGGCGGTGCGCTCCACCCACGAGGAGGCGTCGTAGCCGGTGCCCAGCTGTTCCCGTTTCCAGGGACGGTGCGGCTCCAGCGAGTGCGTGGTGAGCACCAGCTTGCCCCCGGTCAGCTGCTTGGCGAGGCACCCGGCGAGGTGCGAGTACCAGGTGTGGCAATGGAGGATGTCGGCGTCGGCCACCGAGCCGGCCATGACCAGGTCGCGCGCCATGGCGTCCATGAACTTGGCGTGGCGCTCGTCCTGGTACGGCAGCTCGAAGTCCGGGGCCACGCCGCGGACGCGCAGGTTGTCGTCGGTCTCGTCCTGCTCGCCAAAGCTGAGCACTTCGACGTCGTGCGCCCCCTCGTCGAGCGCCGCCAGCTCGCGGGTCAGGTATTCGACGTGGACGCCCGCACCGCCGTAGACGTTAGGCGGATACTCGTTGGTGAGGATGGCAATCTTCATGAGAATGCTTTCGGCATCAGGCAAAGAGTCCGGTGGACGAGGGGGCCTTCGAAAACGGAACTGAGGATGGAGAATTGAGAGGGGAGGTGATTGAAGGCCAAACCCCCATCCTCGATTCTCTACACAGCGACCGCAGGGAGCGGTCTTAAATAATCGTGTCGTCCGGGATGACGGTGTTCTTGGGGATGACGACGATCCCGTCGCGGATGTGGTAGCGGTCCGTCTCCTTTTCCTCGACTCCCTCCTGGTTCTCGATCACACAATTCTTGCCAATCGACACGTTCTTGTCGATAATCGCCCCGTTGACGGTTGACCCCTCTCCGATGCCCGGATTGGGAGGCCCTTCGAGGAAGCCGCGCTCCTCCATGTCGTGCCATCGGAAGTGATCGGCGCCCATCATCACCGTGTTTTTGAGCGTCGTGCCGGGGCCCACGTACGACCGGATGCCCACAACCGACTCCGACACCTCGCTATCGACGACGAGGCTGCCCTCGGCAATCAGTGAATCCTCAATGGTAGCGTTTTCCACCTTGGCCGGCGGGAGCATGCGGGCGTGGGTGTAGAGGGGACGGTTTGGATCGTAGAGGCTAAAGCGCGGCTCCGGCTGTCCCATCATCAGGTTGGCCTCGTAAAAGGACTGAATGGTGCCGACGTCGCGCCAGTACCCCGTGAACGGGTAGCTCACCACTTTGGCCTCCTCGATGGCCTTCGGAATGATCTGCTTGCCGAAGTCGTTGTCGTCCGGATTGGCTTCAAGGAGGCTGCGCAGCGGCTCTCGATCGAAGACGTAGATGCCCATCGACGCCATGTAGATCCGCCCCTTGTCTTCCATCTCGGGGGACACGGGACTTTCCTTCCCCTCCAACTGGTCGGCGGGCGGCTTCTCGTAGAACTCCGTAATGACGTGCTCGTCGTCGGTTTTCAGAATGCCGAAGGCGGGGGCCTGCTCGGCCGTCACCGGAATCGTCCCGATGGTCACGTCGGCGTCGGTCTCCTGGTGGTGCGCCAGCACCTTCTGGTAGTCCATCGAATAGAGGTGATCGCCCGACAGGATGAGGGCGTGATCGTGCCGGTAGCCCTCCATGTGCGGGAGGCCGCGCCGCACCGCGTCGGCCGTGCCCTGGAACCAATCCTTCGAGGCCGGGGTCTGTTCGGCAGCCAGCACCGTCACGAACCCGTTCGTAAAGCGGTCGAAGCGATAGCTCTGCGACAGATGCCGGTTCAGACTGGCCGAGTTGAACTGGGTGAGGACGAAAATGCGCGGAATGCCCGAGTTGATGCTGTTCGAGATCGGCACGTCAATGAGACGATACCGACCCGCGAGGGGCACCGCCGGCTTGGCGCGCAACTTCGTGAGGGGGTAGAGGCGGGTGCCGGCACCGCCGCCGAGGATGATTGAGAGGGTTGTTGCACTCATATAAGTAGGCGGCATGTTGGACGAGGAGACGGGGCCCGGGCCTGACGTGCAGGGGCAGATGGTCGGGGCTGTTCAAGAAAGCAATGCCGTGCGTGTGATGCAACGCACGGCTACCGGAAAAGCCGAAGCACGACGTTCAGGAGCACCGTGAGAACAATGCTTACCACGAGCATGGTGCCGACCGGCACGTAGAAGCGGACATTCTCCCCCTCGTATGAGAAATCCCCAGGAAGCGACCCGAGATCAACGACCCGTCCCAACACAACCAGGACGCCCCCCAGCACCACCAGTCCCCCTCCAAGATACAGGAGCAGCCGACCGATGCTCTCCGCATTCATGGGATTATGGCGATTGGTTTTGGGGTCGAGGGAGAGATACACGGGGCGTGGCCTCATCGTTCACTTGACCTTCGCCCATGGGGACGCCGTTTCTAAAAACTCTGGAAGGCGCCGCTCGTGAGAAGGGCCGTCTCCTTATCGTCAAACCCTGCCCGATATCATGATGCTCCTCAAATGGACCTTCGTCATTCTCCACATCATTACCGCTGCCGCGTGGTTTGGGCTGGGGCTTCGATTGGCGGGGCGGGCCCGGTCGGTGCTTCGTCTTTCCGGTGATGCGCAGACGGCGGTCGCTGAGGACGGCGCCCGGTCGGTGTGGCTGATGAATCTCTTTGTGGTCCTCACGCTGGTCTTTTCTCTGGGGGCCTTCATTGCCGGAGGCCACTTCGCTGCCTACGGCCCCGCGTATCACTCCGCCGTCACGCTGATCGTCGTGCTCACGCTCGTCCAGCTGTTCGTGATCCGTCCGGGCTGGAACACGCTGCAGGCGAGCGTCGGCCCAGGGGCTGATGCCTCCGACGCGGCCGCATCGGCCAAAACGAAGGTGGCGATCGGGACGGGCGTCGGCCATCTGCTGTGGCTCGTGCTCCTCGGCCTCATGTTCTGGGACCAGATCGCGGCGGTCCTGTAATCCATCGGGGCCCTCTGCTTCGGCTACGGAGCCGTCTCGGGGCGTCGCTCGTCGGGCACAATGAAAGCCTCCGGATACGCCTCCTGTGCGGCCGTCAGCACGGTTTCCGCTTTGTCCCGAGAGGCAAACGGCCCGAGCCGAACACGGTAGAGCGGCGTCCGATACGCTATTTCGACGGGGGACGACCCCGCAGCCTCCAGGGGCTGCGGGAGGTCCGATGGGGCGGTGTCTGTCCACCACTTCAGGGCCGTCCCCAAGGCCTGATCGGCCTCTGCCTTATCTTCGGTCATCCGAAGTTGCACGAGGTACACGCGCGCAGTCTCTTCTTCCGACCCGGCCGACCGCAGTCCGGAGCACGCCGTCCCCACGGCAAGCAGCACGATCAGCACGCTCATTCCACCGATGAGCCGAGTAACTGTACACCGATGCATCAGTTGTTGCGGGGCTGCTGCAAGAGAGTCGCTGGCCTGAACGGTGGAGCGGCCGTGTGCGTTGCATTTCGATGTCGCAACGACGATCATTGAATGTCCTTTCGCAGGGTTCACCCTCCCTGCCCCCCAGCACAGGGCCCACGTCCGCAGCCGTGGGGAGAATCAAAAGGCTCAGATGAGGACATTCTCCCGCCTGTTTTTTCCTCGTCCAGTGTCCGTTATGCGCTCGCTCGTCTTGTCCTTTATCGGAACGGTCATGCTCGTCCTGGGAGGCTGTCAGTCGTCCCCTGCTCCCTCCGCCGATGCAGTGATCGACAGCGCCCGGGCCGCCCACGGAAGCTCCACCCTCAACCAGGCCACCGTCACGTTCGGATTTCGGGGCGACGCCTACCGCCTTCGCCTCAACGATGGGCAGTTCCACTACCGCCGTGCCTTCACCGACTCACTGGACCGCTCGGTGACCGAGGGCCTGACGAATGAGGGCCCCTATCGGGTGATTGAGGGCGACACCACAAACCTGGACGCCGACGGGCGCGCCGCTGTGGACACCAATGTCAATTCGGTCGCCTACTTTACGCTTCTTCCCGCCCCCCTCGACGATCCCGGGGTCCAATCCTCCTACCGCGGACGCGACACCATTGACGGCGCGCCGTACCATCGCGTGCAAGTCACCTTTCGGCAGGAGGACGGCGGGCGCGACTGGGAAGACGTGTTCCTGTACTGGTTCCACACGGACACTTATGCGATGGACTACTTCGCATACGCCTACGGGCTGGGCTCCGAGGAAGACACCGGTACGCGCTTCCGCGAAGCCTACAACCACCGTCGGCGGGACGGCGTCCGGTTCGCGGACTATTACAACTACACGGCCGATACGCTGGCCCCGGACCAGATGGAGCGCTATCCGGACCTCTGGGCCCGCGACGCTCTCCAGGAGGTCTCCCGCGTGGCCCTCGACAGCGTGCAGGTCCGCCCTCTGCCTTCCTCCTAACCCGCGTCGTTCTTATGCGCTCGGCTCCGCCCGGCTGCTTTTCCCTGCTCGTTCTGGGCCTGGTTCTGCTGCTCCCGTTTGTGCTGGCGAATGCTGCACTCACGGCCCTGGGAAAGCTCGGGCTCGGCCCGACGACGTCGCTGCTTGCGGCCCTCGGCATCTTTGGCGGCAGCCTAATCAACATTCCCGTCACCCGGATCGAGCACGAAGCCGTCGTCGAGTACCTGCCGAATCAGTTGCTCGGCCTCGGCCGCCTGTTGTCGCAACCCGTTCGGCACCGTACGTACACCGTCATTGCCGTGAACGTGGGCGGATGCCTGGTGCCCACAGCCCTGGCTGGATATCAGGTGGCCCGGCTGGCCCTTGAAGCCCCATCTGTGCTTCCGGCCGCCGGCGTCGCGATCGCAATCAACGTGGGCATCTGCTACTCCGTCGCCACCCCAGAACCCGGCCTCGGCATCACTATGCCCGCCCTCGTCCCCGCCCTGGCGGCGGCCGTCTGCGGCCTCGTTCTGGCGCCCTCCTGGGCCCCGCCCGTCGCGTTTGCTGCCGGCGTGCTGGGCCCCGTCGTCGGCGCCGACTTTCTGCACCTGGACGACATCGCCGACATCGGCACGGGCGTGGCCAGCATCGGTGGGGCGGGCACGTTCGATGGCATCGTGCTCTCCGGACTCGTGGCCACCCTCCTCGTCCCTGGAGCCTTATAGCATAGCCCGTTCGCCCCGGGTGCGCCCTCCCCACACGGCCCCAAACAAAAAACGCCCGTCCCGGAATCAACCGGCACGGGCGTTGGGCTGCTTGTCGAGAACGCCCTGTGAGAGCGTTCGTGCAGCGATGCCTAGAGTACGCCGCTGGCGTTCTCTTCGACACGGGACACGTTGATGGCACTCAGGCCCTTGTCCGTACGCTCGGTTTCAAACTCAACCGTCTCGCCGTCTCGAAGGCCTTCGTCCCAGCTCATGCCAGACAGGTTGTTCTGGTGGACGAATACGTCGTCGCTTCCATCCTGCGGCTTGATGAATCCGTATCCTTTCTCGCTGCTAAACCACTTAACTGTTCCACGCTTCATAAAATGCTGTGCTGTTTGTTGGTGCCTCACCCTTCGAAACGGCAACCGGCGGGCGAGGGCAACTTCTTCTCGGCGCGACGACCGGCGACGGGGACGCGTGTTGTGTGTGTTCTGGTTCACGCCTGCCCCCGTCTCCCGGTTCCTCCCGCTCATCGCCAAGCGACGTATTCACACAGTCCGCGCGGCGCCCTTCCCGCTCGCCTTCCGCCCTCGGGGGCGGGTTCACGACGACTGCACGTACGACACGAATCCAGCCCCGGCACGGCTCGTATCTGAACATCCAAATTCGCCCTTTTGGGCCCGTAGCTCAGCCTGGATAGAGCATCGGCCTTCGGAGCCGAGTGTCGGGGGTTCGAATCCTCCCGGGCCCGCTCTCCCTCGCGTCGTCGTCGCAACGCGGGGGGTGTTGGTTCCAGATCAGACGAGGGGCCTCTTCTAACACGTCGAGTGGAAGAGGCCGCCCACCGGGCGTTCTTCCCGGAGATCGTTGTAACGCTCCACCGCTGCTTCCGTCTGCAGGACGTGGACCTCTACCCCTGCGTCGTTGAGGTGCTGGAGGGTTTCCGGTTTCACTTGGAGGCGCTCGTTCATGCCCCGCGACAGCACCACGGCCTCCGCACCGTGCGCCAGCAGTTCGTCTACATCGGCGGGCTGGATGCCCGGCGAGTGGGAGGTCCCGGTCTCGTTCCAGTCCCACGCCCGCGCCCCGCCCGGATAAAGCTTGGCGTCCTTAAAGGGTGTTTCCCGTCCCTCAATCTCCAGGCAGCCCCAGGACACATGGGAGATCCGCGGCGGCACGTCCGGTTCGGTCGACATGGCGGAAAATGGCTCGATGGAGAGTTTGTGCACAGGGTTTCCTCCAACGACTCGTTCCCCCCGAGGATTCGGCCCGGAGGCACACCGGCTACGTGACAATCGTGCAGGTCCCCGTCTCGTAGGCCTCCCGGAGGGCCTCGATTGCGTCGGCGCGCAGGCGCTCCGGATCGTTGTGGCTGGGTCCACGGACCGCAACGCCTATACTGACTCCGCCTTCAAGTGCACCCGTCTCGGTGGACAACGCCTCTTGCATGTCCACGGCCCACGACTCCACAGCGTCGGGCCCCTTCCGAAGAAAAATGCCGTAGGTCAGCTCGCCGAACCGTTCGATGCGCTGACCCGGCGCCTCCTGCTTCAGCCGCGCCCGCATCCGCCGCTCGGTGGTCGCAACCGTGTCCGCTCCGCGACGTGCGATTGCCTCCGCACGGTTTAGGTGCACGAGGGCAAGCGCAAAATCGTCTGACGCCTCCTGGGCCGCCTCCATTTCTTCCTTAATGATTGCGCGACGGGGCGGCGGGGCGGCGTCCTCCCCCTCTCCTGTTTCCTCCGAGGCGTCCTCGAGCGACGCCGTCAGGGACGCCTCTCTCGCAGCACCGTCGTCCGACGGATGGGCCGCATCGTCGTCCTGCAGGAGGTCGACCGTTTCGGCATAGTGCTCCAGGAGCCGCCGGGCGCGAGGGGTCGCAAGATCCGTATCGTCAGTCGCATCCGCCAGAAGGAAGGTTGTCGACGGGTCGTCCGGACGCTGAACGGGCGCGACGGCCATCTGCGCCAGGCCAGAAGGACGCGTACGATAGTACCCAAGGGCGGCGCGCGTCGCGTCGTCTAGTGCCTGCACGGTCACCGGCTGGCGCGCCCGCCGGGCCGAAAGCAGTGGGGTCTGCGTCTCGAACACCCCCGATGTCTGCACGTCGGAGGCGCGGCTGGCACACGATTCAACACGGTATTCCAGCGCCACATCATCCTGTACGAGCAGGCAGACCGTGTGCGCATTCAGGGCCGCACGGGCGGATTCGAGGAGGGCGGAAAGCGCGGACGCCTCCGGCCCCGCGCCCGCGGGCGGCGCAGCCTCCTCAGCGTTCGGGGCGTCTGGGTCTGGGGGCGATTCGTCCTCCGCGTCCGGGTCCGGCGACGCCACAGCCGGGTGATCGGCGGCCGGATTCGAGGAGGGGATGGGCGGCGTGGCGTCGCGCGTGGGTTGTGCCGGAGCCGGGTCCGCCGCAGGCGATGCCCGGCCTTCCTTCGCCTCGTCCCCTGCTTCTGCGGAGGCCGCAGCGTCTGGGGCCTCCGCATCCTTGGGGCGCACGTCCATAATCCCAAACGCCTCCAGGTCGTCTTCCGACTCGGGCTCCGACGGCCGGACGGTATCCCGACGCTCGTGGCTCTGATACTGGGTCCACGCCCGCCACCCCACGAGCCCCAGCGTCCACAGAAGCGGCACGCTGGCCCCCACGTAGAGCCACGGGCGGCCGAAGACGAACGCCAGCACGGCGAGCAGAACAGCGAGCAGAACGAGGAAGACGCGGAACATGCAGGACAGAGACGAGCAGCGGCCGAGCGATCCGAAAATTGGCTGTTGAAGGTATTTCGCCCCGGCGGCAATGTCAATAACACGGGAGAGATCCCGGGGCTCAAGAAACGGGGGCGCGGATGACGATCAGGGAGAGACGTCTCCATTCGATCCTGCGACCGCCGCGGCAATGGCATCGGGGACGCCCCGCTCCATCGGGAGGGTATCCACGTCGGCGGGCAGGGACACGGACGGAAGCCGGACCGGCACATCGGCGTCGTCCGGAAGGGGATTGGGTTCGGCCCAGAGGGTGCCGTCATAGCTTTCCATAAGCACCCGGTCCCCGGCGCGGCCCTTCACGTAGCTGCGGTTGAGGGGCACTTTGCCGTGGGGGGTGTCGAGGACGTAGTCGGGGATGGCAAAGCCGGAGGTGCGCCCCCGGAGTTCTCGCATGATGTGCATACCCCTCTCGATGGGCGTGCGGAGGTGGGCCGTCCCGCCAATCAGTTGGGCCTGATACAAATAGTAAGGACGAACGCGCATACGGGCGAGGCCTTCATTCAGCGCCTTCATCGTCGGCACGTCGTCGTTGATGCCGCGGAGGAGCACCGTCTGGTTGCCGACGGGCACACCGGCGGACTTGAGCCGGTCGATGGCGGCCGCCGCGTCGTCCGTGAGCTCCTTCGGGTGGTTGAAGTGGGTGTTCACCCAGATCGGGTGATGGCGCGCCAGCAGGTCGCACAGGGCGTCGGTGATGCGGTAGGGCAGCTTCACGGGCATGCGCGTGCCGAAGCGGA
Organism: Salinibacter sp.; assembly: GCA_046498495.1. Classification (GTDB taxonomy): domain Bacteria; phylum Bacteroidota; class Rhodothermia; order Rhodothermales; family Salinibacteraceae; genus Salinibacter. The sequence continues at coordinate 8,777 of JAWOAQ010000191.1, forward strand.
TGAGCTCCACGTGATCGATGGCTCGCAGGCGGCGCAGCAGCCACTCCAGGTTGTCTTCGTTGAAGGTAAGGGGGTCGCCACCGGTGAGGAGCACGTCGCGGATTTCATCGTGCGCAGCGATGTAGTCGATCGCGGCCTGGTGCTCATCGGTCCGCATGAAATAGTTCGCATCGCCCACCATGCGCTTGCGGAGGCAGTAGCGGCAGTAGACCGCGCACTCGGCCGTCACGCAGAAGGCGACCCGGTCCTCGTAGTTGTGAATCAGGTTCTTGACCGGCGAGTGGCCCGTCTCGTCGAGCGGGTCCATACCGTTCACGATGTCGGGGCCCAGTTCGTCCATCGTGGGCACCACCTGCCGCCGAACGGGACACGACGGATCGTCCGCGTCCATCAGGTGGGCGTAGTACGGCGTCACGTTCCACCGGAAGATGTCGTCCGTCTTCTCGATCGCGGCCCGCTCCTCCGGGGTCGGCTCGATCCAGTCGGCCAGGGCCTCGGCGCTGTGGATGCGATTCTGCATCTGCCAGCGCCAGTTGGTCCAGTCCGTCGGATCGACATGTGCAGGAATGTTGGACGGCTCTGCCATGCAGCGTTGGGGGGGTTGTGAGCGGCAGATCTGGAAGGCGTTAGACGATACGCAGACCCAATCGTTGCCGGAGGGCTCAGCGATTCTCCAGCCGCTCCAGCCCACGCTGAAAGAGGCCCGCCAGATACTCGACATAGTCGCGCCCCAGGAGCTCAGCAATAATGGCAAAGGTGTCGTCGGGCGCGAAGGTGGGGAGCGGATTTACTTCCAAGAACCAGGGCTGCCCCTCGGCGTCGACGCGGAAGTCGGCGCGGGCAAAGTCGCGGCACTCCAGCTTGTCAAAGAGGCGGAGCGTGAGGGTCTGAAGCTCTGCCTCCAGGGCGTCGTCCAGCGTGCCGCCGAGTTCGTAGTCCCAGTCGCGCCCGGCCGATGGGGCGCCGCGGTGCTCCAGCGCATGCACCCCAATCCCGGTCGACGGCTCCACGCCCCGCTGCAGCACCGGCAGGGCCTCGGGCGGGTCGTGCCCCACCACGGCGACGGTGAATTCGCCCCCGCCCGACACGAACCGCTCCACCAGCGCGTCCTGGCGGTAGGTGCTCGTCACGCGCCCCACAGCCTCGCGCAGGGCGTCGACGCTTTCGACGCGGCTCTCCGGCGTGATGCCCTTCGAGGTGCCCTCGTGACGCGGCTTCACGAAGAGGGGGAACGGGGGCAGGTCGGCCGTATCGATCGCCTCCGCCCCGTCGTACGTCCGGTAGGAGGGCGTGGGGACCCCCGCTGCAGCCACGAGGTCCTTGGTCCATGCCTTGTCGAGCGTCATGGAGAGGGTGAGGGCGTCGGAGCCGAGGCACGGAATGTTCGCCATCTCCAGGAGAATCGGCGCGTAGGCCTCCCGGTTGCGACTGTGGGCGCCCTCCGCAATGTTGATGGCTGCATCCAACACCCGCCCGTCGCGAAGCTGCTCGCGAAGGTCGAACGCCGTTCCGACGCGAACCGGCGTGTGGCCCAGGTGCTCGACCGCTGCGGCAAGCGTATCGACCGTGGCCGCCGGCTCGTACTCCGCATCGGCGTCGGGCGGATCGTCCGCGCGCCACGGGTAGCGGTCGAACGTGTCGTAGATGAGTCCAATGCGCATCGGGAACGAGAACGGTCGGCAGGGACACGCGATCTGCCCTCAACAAACGATCCTCAGCGTCGTTCACCGCGCCCCCGTTTTTGTCACCACACACGCCTCACCATGACCCAGAAAGCACTGATCGTCCGCACCGGCCCCGACGGCCACGAGGGGCTGGAGGACCTCAACATTGAGCTGGAGCGGGGATGGCGGGTTGCGCAGGTGGCGCCGATGGGCGGCGCGGCCGGCCCGGCGGAGACCCCCTGCCACGCAGCCCTTGTCGTTCTGGAGCGGCGCGACGAGGGCGAGGCCCCCACGCTGGCCGTAGAGGCCCTGGAGCGGTTTGGGCACGGAGCGGAGTCGGGTGTGGAGGAGGTCGCCAGCGCCCCAAGCGAGGGAATTGAGGGCAATGGAACCGAACCGCCCGACGAGCCGCTGCCGTAACGCCGGGTTGAGCCCAACCGTGCGGGGTAAAACAAAAGGGCCTGCCCTTTCACGGACAGGCCCTTCGTTTCCATATATCCTCTTCTGGCACAGTTACTGAGCGGGAGCGTCAACCTGCACCAGCGCGCCAAACGGCGGGTCATTCTGGGGCTGATCGATCGCAACCCCAGTAATGTACTGGCCCGGCTCCACCGGCAGTCCCTCATCGCCTCCCACCTGGAGTTGGAGAACGACCGGCTCTTTTGCTCCGGCGGGCGTCACCGACAACTCGCTTCCGTCTTGACTTACTGCCTGCGGCGCAAACTGTCCCGCAAATCCATCCGGAAAGCTGTTGGTGAACTCAAACTCGGAAATCAACGGCTCCTCATCCTGAAGGTCCGCGCCCGGAGGCGTGAGGTAAATGTCAACGGCCCCCGCTCCCGCCGAACCGTGCACGAGCCGGATTCCGACCTCATCGTCGCCGAGATCCGTCTCGAATCGGTCGCGCAGCACGACCGGCTTCGGCGTGTCCCCATCCGACGCAACCGCCCCGGCCACAATCACTGTATACTGGGCGTCCGCCTGAAGACCTACATCCCCAACCGTGTTGGAAAACACTGTATTTCCGTCTGCATCCTGAACTTCGATCTCGGACTCAGCGGTTACCGGCACGTCGAGGTATTCAGAGATGGTCGGGGCGGCGGTCTCTCCGCTGAAAGAAACGCCGCTGGCAACGACCTCCCCATCAACAAGAACATCAACAGCCCCGGCGTCCGCAGATGCGTGCATGAACCGAACCTGGGCTGTGGAGTCGTCCCCGCCGCCGTTGCTGTCACAGGCCACAAGGCCTACGGCGAGCAGGAGTCCCACGAGAAATGTAAATACGCTTCGCATAGTCATCAGAGGATGTACGTAAAAGGAGGAAAGGAAGTGTGTGGCAAGCCCGAAGTGTGAGGCAAGCCCAGTGTACGGGTGATTTGTACACCGTGAATGGTTGGCTGAACCTATTCTCTGCCTGCGCGGTTCACTGCAAAAGCGCTTTTTCACAACTTATGTTTTCATCCGGCCGTCCCGAGCCGATAGTTTCTCAAAATGGTCCGCTCCGTTGCAATTCCATGAAGCGATTTCTGCGCTTCTGAGAGACAAGGCTTCCCGTCCTCGCACGTGGCCACCGCATCTTTTCCCCTCCATGGCCTTTTTCTTCCTCCACCATGCATCCTCCTCGGTCTACGGTTCTGGCGTTCAGTCTCCCTCTGCTTTTTGGTTTCCTGCTGGCCGTACAGGGCCCAACTGCAGCTCACGCCCAAGGATTTAGCGTGTACGAGCAGGGTACCTGTACCATGGCCCAGGCAGGAGCCGCGGTTGCTCAGCCGTGTAACGACGGCTCGGCCGTTTTCTACAGCCCGGCGGGCCTGCTGGAATCGGACGGAATCACAATTAGCGGCGGTGCCACAATGATCGCCGCCCAGGGCAGCTTTACTTCGGACTACACCCGGGCGGAAACCGATCTCCAAAACGACCCGATCCTGGTTCCCCATCTGTACGGGGCGTACCGCCTGTCGCCCGACCTGGCGCTGGGGCTCGGCGTGTACGTTCCCTACGGCCTCGAGACGCAGTGGCCCTCCACCTGGGACGGGGCCTTCGAGGGGTACGACAACGGCGTGCAGGCCATCTACATCCAGCCGACCGCCGCCTACCAGCTTACGGATCGCATTCGCGTCGGCGGCGGGCCCATTCTGGGCATCAGCAGCGTGACGCTGAATCAGCGCCTGGACGCATCGAGCCAGGAGGTCCCGTCCAACGACGTGCCCGACGGCACGACCTTCGGCAACCTGGGGATTCCGTTCCATACCGCCTTTGCGGACGCCGGGCTGGAGGGCGACGGGGCCACGGCCTTCGGAGCCCACCTGGGCATCACTGCCGAGGCGACGGACTGGCTTGACGTTGGCGTGCGCTACCTGACGCCCATCACGTTCGAATACGAGGGGGAGGCCACTTTCGACCAAATCGATACGGGGCTCCAGTTGCCTGACGGGAACCCCATTACCGGTCAGTCGACGCCACTTGATCTCGTTTTGGACCCCGCATTCGTCAACGGTCCGCTCGTGAATCAGTCCCTGGAAACGGAACTGACGATGCCGGCGCAGGTGGTGGCGGGCGTCGCGATACAGGCCACCGAGCGCCTGCTCCTGCAGGCCGACTACCAGTGGACCGGCTGGTCGAGCTTCGACAGCATTGAGCTCATTTTTGAGAACGAGGCCCTGAATCAGACGCGGCGCGAGGCCTACGACAATACCAGCGCGGTGCGGTTTGGCGGGGCCTACGACGCCACCGACGCCCTCACCGTCCGCGCCGGCTACCTGTTTAACCAGGCCGCCGCGCCGGACCGCACGGTGACGCCCCTCCTCCCCGAGTCCGACCGCAATCACTTCACGGCGGGGGTAAACTGGCAAATCATCGACACGGTCGGACTCAACGTCGCCTACCAGTACCTTGGCCAAAACGACCGTCGCGGCCGCGTTCGGGACGCCCGCCCGGGCGAAGATGCCCCCACGGCCGAAGACCTGAACAGCGGCCTCTACACCTTCAACGCCCACCTCGTCGGGACCACTGTCACGATTAGCCTCTAACGTCCCATGATCTCTTCTTTCTCCCTCCGCCCTCACCCGACCCGGTGGCGGCTTCTCCTCCTGCTCGGCCTCCTGCCCCTGCTGATCGGCTGCTCCGACGAGTCGCTCCTGGAGCCTGAGTCGACCGACGCCCGGTTCGACCGGTACGTGGCCCTCGGCAACAGCATTACCGCCGGCTACCAGGCCAGTGGCATCAACCAAACGCTCCAGCAGCAGTCCTACGCCGTGCGGCTGGCGGATCAGATGAGCACACCATTTGCCGTCCCGGCCCTCAACGACCCCGGCTGCCCGCCCCCACTCACGCAGATCTTTCCGCCGGAGCGGGCCGACAGCACCGAGTGCGCCCTCCGCCAGTCGCCCATTCCCACGCGCCTCAACAACGTGGCCGTGCCCGGCGCCTGGGTGCAAGACGCCCTTACAAACGATGCAGGCGAGGGCGCGAATCCAAATGCCCTGACCACGTTCATTCTGGGCGGCCGGACGCAGGTCGAGGTCGCAGCCGAGGCCTCGCCCACCTTCGCAACGGTGTGGCTTGGCAACAACGATGTTCTGCGCGCAGCCCTGGCCGGCACCCCCAGCCTCGCCACGCCTGCGGCCGACTTTGAGACGCGCTACACCCAGGTGCTCGATAGCCTGGAAACGGCGGGAGCCGACGACGGGGCCCTTGCCGGCGTGACGGATGTAACTCTCGTCCCCAACCTCTCCCCAGGGGCTGCCTACTTTGCCGCTGACCAGAGTGGCCAGCTGCCTGACGACTTCGACGTGGCCAGCAACTGCGCCCCGTCGGACGCGGGCGGGGTCGGCGACCAGATGCGCGTCCCCTTCCGGTACGGGATTCAGGTCTTTCTCCAGTTGGCCAGCGCCGGCCAGGCCGTGGAGCTCGACTGTGAAGACAATCGGTCGCTCCTCGAAATCTTCGGAGAGTCGACCCTGGAGCAGATCGATGCGGCCGACATCGCCTCCAACTCCCTCTTGACCGTCGATGAAACGCAGGCGCTCGTCGACCGGACGCAGGACTACAACAGTTTCCTCCAGGAAGAGGCCGACGACCGCGGCTGGGCGTACGTTGACGTGAACACGTCCCTGTCGGCCCTCTACGCCGCCGGGACCGATACCCCCTCGGATCCCTCCGACGACCTTGTGCCGAAGTTTCCCAATCTCGCCCCCGACCAGCCCTCGTTTGGGGCGTTCTTTAGCGAGGACGGCGTTCATCCGAGTTCAGAGACCCACCAGGTCGTAACCAACCTCTTCGTGGAGGCCATCAACGCAGAGTACGGCACGTCACTGGAGACCATCGACGCCCCGGACCTCCCTTCTGAGTAAACACGCCGCCTTCCCTCAGGGCGCATCGGCCTCCGTGGTGTCCGGGTCCGTCTCTGCCGTGTCGGGGCGAGCCGAGTCGGCGGGGGCACTCGGGGCCACTGTCGTATCGGACGGCGGCACCGAGAGCGTGTCCGGGGCGGGCATCGTCGCTGTCGTATCGGCGGCGCGAAAGCGGATGTCACCATTCTTGACCCGCACCTCGATCAGTGCGTCCCCGTCTCCAACGTCGGCCCGGTAGCGCCCCCCGGCATCGACAGGATCAAAGCGCTCGTTCGAAAGCGAAAGGCCCTGCGCGCGGAGCGTACCGGCGTTCGTCCGCGCATCCAACCGGGCCGACGCCTCGGGCGGCACGGCCACCGTCACATCGCCGTTGTCCGTTTCCAGCGTCACCGACGCGTCGGACGGGAGGGCCTGAACGCCGACCGAGAGGCTCCCATTCTGCACCGACACATCGACCGGCCCAGCCGTCCCGCGGAGGGTGACCGGGCCGTGGCTCTGCCGAACCGTAAGCGCCCCCTCAACCCCGTCAATCGTGACCGGACCGCTCGTCTTCTCAATCTGAAGTGCCGTGGCCCGCGGCACCGTCCCGGCCACGTCCACGGCCGCGTACGCCGTCGTTTGCGAGCTGCTCTCCAGCGTATAGGTGTACGTCTCCTCACTGCCCGACTCCTCGACCGAGATGCCGTCCAGCGTCGCCCGGGCGTCGTCGGGGTCCGCCCCCCGTCCGCGCCGGATGAACGACAGGTCGGCCGTCGCGGTCGTATCGCCCCGAATCGCCACGGCGCCCCGAATGCCGTCGATGCGGAGGGGGCGGTCACTCGGGGCCACGGCGCGGGACAGCGTGTCGACCGCTTCTACGGCGCCAAGGCGGACCGTGCCGTCGGCCGCCCGGTCCACGTCGGTGTCTACCGAGGACTGGCATCCGCTCCCAACGACGAGGCCAAAGACAACAATCAATCCAACGAGGGTCCAGCGGGTCTCCATCATGGGTTTAAGCGCGCGTGATGTGGACGAGAGGTGAGGGGGCCGGTCAGGTGATTAGTGAAGCTCCACATTTTGGATGAACCGGCGGGCCGCGACGTACGACCCGCCCCAGCCCAGCAGCATTCCTGTGGCAACCAATCCGCCGACGAGCGACAACTGAAGCGTGAGGGACGCCGGATCCATATCAAGCTGTTGAAGAAACGTGCGGTACAGGCCCCAGACCACCCCGCTCGCAATGAGCCCCCCCAGCATTCCTTGCAGCATGCCCTCCACGAGAAAGGGACGTCGGACGAAGCGATCGGTGGCCCCCACCAGCTTCATGGTGCGGATGAGGAGGCGACGGGCGTAGATGGTAAGCCGAATGGTGTTGGCGACGAGAAAGACGGCGGCCAGTACCACAATGGCTCCAAGCGCCACGCCGATGGCGTTGAGCAACTCACGATTCTGCGCGACCTGTGCAAGCACGTCTTGATTGTATACCACTTCGTCCACGCCCTCCCACTCCCCAATCGTGGATGCAAGGTGGTCTATGCTGTCAGGGGTCGCATAATCGGGCTCCACGTCGATACGAACGGAGGCGGGAAGGAACGTGGGGTCTTCGAACACCGACGCCTCTTCGCCAAACTCTTTTCGGAAGACGTCCGCGGCCTCTTCGTGGGATACGTACTCGGTACGCGCAATCCCCGTGGCGGTCTCGAGGCGGGCGCGGAGGGCCTCCTGCGTATCCGTATCGGCCTCCTGCTCGATAAACACCTCCATCTCCCCCGCCTGCTCCCGGAGCGTGTTGGAAATGACTTGCGCCTCATAGCCCGCCACGGCGAAGACCCCGACCAGGACGAGGGCAACGGCGATGGCACTCGTCGAGGCAAACGCGGCCACCTTGGCCCGTCCGAAGTTGGCAAGGCCCTCACGGATAAAGTACGGCAGGGACACGGGCGCGGGGACGTTGGCGAAAAAGAGACGCCCTATCAACGTACGAAGGGCCGGTCCGAAAGATAAAGGCCGCCGGGGACGTTACTCCGATCCCGTACCGGTTGCTTCTCCATACGTCGGCCCGTGCGGGTAGCTGCCCAGCACCTGGAGGCCGCGGGTAATCTCCCGGAGGTGATCCAGCGCCCGCGCCACCGCCTCGTCCTCGGCCCGCCCATCCACATCCAGAAAAAAGCGGTAGCGACCCGGGTGCCCCACCAGGGGGCGGCTCTCAATCTTGAGGAGGTCCAACTCACGGAGGGCAAACACGGCCAGGCTCTTGAAGAGCGCACCGGGAACGTTGTCCTGCAGGACAAACGCAACGGACGTTTTCTGAGGGGCCGATGCTGTGTCCGCCGGTCCCTGCCCCTCCGGGGCCAGCACCAGGAATCGCGTAAAGTTCTCTGGGTTGTCCTCCAATCCTGCAGCCAGGACCGTCAGGCCGTACCGCTCGGCGGCACGGCGGGAGGCCACCGCGGCCACTGTGGGGTCGCCCGCCTCGGCGACGGCGCGGGCGGCCCCGGCCGTGTCCGGCGCCGGGGATACAGTCGCTTCGGGCACATGCGACTGGAGCCAGGTGCGGCACTGCCCCAGGGCCTGGGCGTGGGAGCGCACCGTTTGAAGGGCCGCTATCGTTGCCCCGGCCGGGGCCATGAGGTGGTGCTGAATGCGGAGGTTCAATTCGCCGACGATGGTAACCGCGTGGGTACGCAGGTGGTCGTAGTTCACCCGCACGCTGCCAAATACGGCGTTCTCGATGGGGATGAGGCCCTGGTCCACCTCGCCCTCCTCAACGGCGGAAAACACGTCCTCAAATGCGGGATAGGGGCGGGGCTCGGCCGTCTCGAAGCCGCGCCGGATGGCCTCTTCGCTGTACGCGCCGGGGGCGCCCTGAAATGCAATCTGACGTGGCATCGGGACGGGACGTGTGCTCGCGGGGATCGACGGACGACGGGGGCTCTCCCGCCGCAAAACTGCCCTTCCCACGAGTGATCTTGAGGAGGCGTTCCGGCCCCATACAAAAATCCCCAGCCGGGCCACCCGGCCGGGGATCAGAACGTCATCGCCCCACTACGGAATCGCCGTTCTCCGGGCCCCGGTGTGACCCGAGGCAGCGGGGGGCTACTTGATTTCAATCTGACGGCGCGTGCTCTTCTCCGTCTTCGGCACGCGAATGGTCAGCACGCCGTTTTCGTACGCGGCTTCAATGTTCTCGTCGTCCACGGCGTCCGGCAGCGTGAAGGTGCGGTGGAAGGTGCCAAAGGCCCGCTCCACGCGGACGTACTCCTCGCTCTCCGTGCGCTCGCTGGTGCGCTCGCCGCTGACGGTCAGGGTGTTGTTCTGCAGGTTGATGGTGATGTCCTCCTTCGTCATGCCCGGCACGTCCAGGCGAAGACGGAAGGCATCGTCCGTCTCCAGCAGGTCCGTTCGCGGCGACCAAACGGGCGTGCGTTCGCGGTCACTGTCATCGCCGCGGTTGAAGAAGCGGTCGAACAGGCTGTCGACCTCACGCTGCAGGTCACGAATTGTGCGGTTCGGGGAATAGCGCGTCATCTGCGTCATGGGTATCACCTCGGTTGGTTGACTTGTTCAACGGGTACGAACATGCCAACGACCGGCGCAACATGACGCCCGGTCCCAGCATTTCGTTGCGTCCTGTAAACGAGCAAGTGGCGTTCCAACCCTCTCCATTCCATACGCGTACGCAGAAATGGCGGACGTCAATCTGCCGTCCTGACAGAGGGCCGGTGGCCCCTGCCTCCTCCGTCGCGCCGCCCCGCAAATTTGGCAACGTCCCATGACGTGGCGGCCGGCCCACCTGCCTCCAATGCAATCGAGGCCCGCCCCACCCTCATCGCGGCACAACATCCACTACCAGCGGGAGGTGGTCCGAGGTGGTTTCGGTATCGGTGCGCTCCACCCCGAACGACGAGCGACGGTCGGAGGACAACGTGCTTGTGCGCAGGACGTATTCGTTTTCGACCTCCAGGACGCTATCCGAGATGTAGACGTAGTCGAGGCGGGACGGGGGAAAGCTGCTCTCCGCCTCGATCCAGGTGGCGTGAGACGGCGCGCCCGTCTGCCGCGGGTTGGTGTCGTGGAGGGCCGTGTCGTCCCAGTCCGGCGCCTCCGAGGGGCCAAACACATCGGCGTTCACAATCTCGCCGGTGCGGAGGGTCGTGGGTTGTTGGGGATCGCCGACGAAGTTCATATCACCCGCCACCACGATGGGCGTGTTCTCGGGCACCGCGAAGGGGCCGTCGCCCTGTTTCACCTCGCGGAGAAACGCGGCAATGCCGTCCACCACGCGCTGGCGGCGCGCATCGCGGGAGGGCTCGGCGTCGTCAAAGTTGCAGCAGGGCGGATGGGTAAGGATGAGAAGGACGGGCGACCCGAGCGCGTCGTCGGCGTCCAGCAGAAAGGCCCCACTCTGGTTGTCCTCGTATCCCGGGATGGCGTGCGTTTCCTCGATGGGGTAGCGGCTGACGGCCACAAGGTCGAGCCCCAGCTTGGCGTGGTGCCACCCGTCGGTGTCCGTAAGGGCGGCCACGCGGTCGGCGGTCTCCTCCGAGGACCGGTCGTACACCTCCGAGAAGCCAATGACGTCGGCGTCCACATTATCGAGCACACGGGCGTAGCTGTCGCGCGCCTCCGACTCGAAAAGTCGTCCCTGCAAGACGTTGAAGCCAAGCAGGCGCAGGCCGCCGCCCGGCTTGTCCAGCGAGGCCTCAGGGGACGATGGAAGGTCGGCCGGAGAAAACGCGTACCCGAGCCCCCCGTCACGGTCCGGCAGCTGATCCTGCGGGCCCGCCAGGGCCACGCGGATGGAATCCCCCATGAAGAGGGGCGCGTCCCCCGTGGGCTGGGCCGAGCGGTCCAGGGCGATCTCAAAGGTGGTGGCCCGGACCGTGGGGAGCGACGTCAACCCGATGGCCGCGTGCCCGATTTCCGTCGAGGAGCCGTCCGTATAGAACCGACCGCTCCGGTCGCCAAAGGTCCAGGTGAGCTCGGCCCCCAGGCCCCGCGTGCGCCGCCCCGTGGTGGTGTCGTTGTCCGTATCGAGATAGAGCGTGAGATCGTTGTTTTCAGCAAGGTTGAGCCGCTCCTCCACCTCAAAGCGAAGAAAGAGGTGCTCGTCGTCGTGGCTGACCCAGAAGCGCCCGAGGTCGAGCTGCTCCCCATCCCCCGTCGGATCGGTGTGGCGCACCGGGACCGACTCCCAGTCGTCGCCCTCCTCGTCAATCACAATGCGGGCCGGCTCGCTCGGATAGGTGATCTCGGGCTCGTCCGTCTCCGCCGGGGGGTCGTCCGGTTCGTCCGACGGCTGCGAATCCTCCATGCCGCCGGGCCCCGAGCAGCCGACCCAGAGGAGCGCGAGAACGAGGACGTAGCGGAGTGGATGGGACATAACCAACTGTCGGAGATGGGGAATTACGCGTGCGGTGCCAGAATACGAATTAGCCCGGACGGTGTCATCCCCAACGGCCCGTCTGAATCCCGATTCGCGGGAAGCGTTTTCGAAAACGAGACCGAGTGCGCCCGGCCCCGAAAAGATCACGGCCGCTCGTCGTACAGGATATCCATCTCCTCCTCACAGATTGCCTCGCCTCATGTCGGATGCCTCCCCCGACGCCCTCCACAAAGCCGCGTTTCTGGGTCCCAAAGGGGAAAACGCCGACGAACTGGAACGCATGCTCCTGGAGGTGCTGCGCGACCACGTCTTCTGGCGCCGCAACTTCCACCCGAG
>JAWOAQ010000024.1:0-7045 GCA_046498495.1 Salinibacter sp.
CGGGCCGCCCCCAGTACGACGCACCGCTGGGCCACGTCCTCGTGCTGCATGAGCTCATAAAGGGCCGGGATCAGCTTGCGCTTTGTGAGGTCGCCGGTAGCCCCAAAGATGAGGAAGAGATGCGGCTCAATCTGTGACATTGTCGAGTTTCGAGTTGCGAATGGGGAACGAGGCGTGGAGAATGCCGATGGGTCGAGCCCTCACGTCGACATTCAACCCTCGTCATTCGTCACTGGCCTTGACGTCGTGGCCGCCGAACTGGTTGCGCATGGCGGCGAGGAGCTTGTGCGTGTAGGAATCCTCCACACGCGAGTCGAGGCGCGAGATCAGGGCGTCGGTGATGACGGGGGCCGGCACGTCGAGGTCGATCGCCTCTTTCACCGTCCAGCGCCCCTCCCCGCTGTCGTCGACCCACGGGGCAATGTCGGGCAGGTCCTGGTCGCCCTCCAGGGCGCGGGCCGTGAGGTCGAGGAGCCACGAACGGATGACGCTGCCGAAGCGCCAGGTTTCGGCCACCTGCTTGAGGTCGAGGTCGAACTCCTCCTTCGCGTGCAGGATGTCGAAGCCCTCGGCGTAGGCCTGCATGACGCCGTACTCGATGCCGTTGTGCACCATCTTGACGAAGTGGCCGGCGCCGACGGCGCCCATGTGGCCCCATCCTGTGTCCGGGCCGGGCGCGAGCGTTTCGAGGGCCGGGCGCAGGTGGTTGACGGCCGCGTCGGAGCCGCCCACCATCATGCTGTAGCCCTCCTCCAGCCCCCACACGCCGCCGGAGGTGCCCACGTCGACGTAGTGGAGACCCTCCTCCTGCACGCGCTCGGCGCGGCGGAGCGTGTCCTTATAGTTCGAGTTGCCCCCATCCACCAGGATGTCCTCTTCTTCCAAAAGCGGGAGCACGTCATCGATCGTGGCGTCCACGGCGTCGCCCGCCGGCACCATCATCCACAGCACACGGGGTGGGTTGAGCTGGCCGACGAGGGCGTCGAGTTCGGTGGCCCCGTCCGCCCCGTCGCCTTCCAGTTCGCGAACGGTGTCCTCGTCGAGGTCAAAGCCGACGACCTCGTGGCCGTCATTCAGGAGGCGGCGCGACATGTTCGCGCCCATTTTGCCGAGACCAATCATGCCGAGTTGCATCGTACCACGGGGAGTTGATTCGAAGAGACGTGCGACAGAGGAATGCAGAGCGCTGTACGTCCGTGTCCTTTCCCCATCCATCGTTTCGCTCCAACCCCCAGCGGGCCGTGCCGATCCCCAGGCCTTGGCCTCCCTCTCCCAGCCGCCCTGAACGCGGCCCGCGCACGCCGGTATCGTACTCGGCTACGGGGTGCCCACCGAATCTCTCCTCGCCCTCCCATCGCCCGTGTCGCCCGCCCCCTCTTCTCCGCGCACGACCCACGCCCCGGCCCTCGACGACCGGTTCGACGTGCCCCTTCGGGGCGTTGCCGTCGACCTGAACACCCGGTGCGCGCACTACGACGGGCCGCACGACATCATCGCACTCCGGGGGCCGTGCTGCGAGGTGTACTATCCGTGCCACAAGTGTCACCGGGCGGTCGCCGACCACGACCCTGCGCGCTGGCCCCGCGCCCGATGGGACGAGCCGGCGGTGCTGTGCGGCGCCTGTGGCCACACGATCTCGGCCGCAACGTATCTGCACACCGGCCCGGCCTGTGTGCACTGCGGCGCGGCCTTCAACCCCGGCTGCGCCGCCCACCACAATTACTACTTCGACGTGGACGCGTGAGTCTTCGCCCAGCTGTCACAACGGATTCTCTGACGACCGCTTCCGCGCGCCCTCAGACGTCTCCCTCCAGTCCCTCTCTTTTGCGGAGGCCCTCCCAACACGGGCCTACGGGAGGTTCGTGTTCGTTTGCTCTCGGCAAATGTCCGTATCCATTGCCGGGGACGGAACTGCGAGCACATTACCCTCGGAAGAGGTTCTTGAGGACGAACCACACGTTCTCCTTCTTTTCCCGCAGCCGCCGCGAAAAATACGGAAACCACTCGGTGCCGTAGGGCACGTACACCATCATGTTGTATCCCTCCTGGGCCATGGCCCGCTGCGTTTGGCGGCGCAGGCCGTAGAGCATCTGAAACTCGAAGTCGTCCCGCGAGATGTTGTGCCGGTCGGCGTACGTCTTTGTCGCGTCGATGAGCTGATCGTCGTGGGTGGCGATGCCCGAGTAGGGGGTGTGCTCCAGCAGCCGCTCGGCGTAGTCGATGTAGCACTCGCGGATCTGATCCATGTCCTGGTGGGCAATGGCCTCCGGTTCGGCGTAGGCCCCCTTGCAGAGCCGCACGCTCACCCCCAGCTCGCACATCCGGTCGATGTCGCGGTCCGTGCGCTTGAGCATCGCCTGCAGCACCGGCCCCACGACCCCCTGGAAGTCGGGGTACACGTCCTCGAACAGATCGAGCGTCGACTGCGTGAGGTCGCTTCCTTCCATGTCCAGCCGCACGAACATGTCGTGCCTGGCCGCCGTCTCCAGTACCATCCGGAGATTGTCGCGGCAGAAGTCCTCGTCGATGAGCTGGCCCATCATCGACAGCTTGATGGAGATGCGGTTGCGGGGGCCGTCGGTCCGCCCGTCGAGCGTTTTGATGAGGTCGATGTACGTGTCGCGGGCCGCCGCGGCCACCGCACGGTCGTACACGTGCTCGCCCAGCTTGTCGAGGGCCACGTGCAGACCATCGTCATTGATCTCGTCGACGACGGGGAGGGCTTCGTCGAGCGTCTCGCCGGCCACGAATCGGCGGGCGAGGAAAAACGGGAGCTTCATGTGTGCGAAGAAGAAAGCCGACTCGGAGATTATCGTGCTGTTCACACCAACATCCCACACCCCAAAAAGTTGAGCTCGTTTCCCGACTGTTCGTTGCCCGAGCCGGATCCCACGTGGGTGGCCGGCGCCGACGCCTTTCGCGACGGCTGGATGGTGGTGCTACGGCACACCGGCACGGGGGCGACGCGGCGGCGCACGGTGCCGGACGCGGCGGCGCTGTGGGCCCTGCCGGAGGTCCCCGCTCTCCTGGGGCTCGACATGATCGTGGGCCTGCCCGACCGGGCCGTGCCCGGCGGGCGGGCCTGCGACCGTCAGGCGCGTCGCCTGCTGGGCCGAGCGCGGGGCGCCAGCGTCTTTTCGCCGCCCGCCTTCACCGCCCTTCAGGCCGACACCTACGACGAGGCCCTGCGCCGCAACCGGGCCAGCGGGCCGGACGCCCCCGGCCTTTCCAAGCAAACCTACTACCTGTTTCCTCGATTGCGAGCGGTCGCCGACCTCCTCACGCCGCCCCGCCAGGACCGCCTCCGCGAGGTACACCCCGAGCTGTCGTTCTACGCCATGAACGGCGATGTACCCCTGTCCGAGAGCAAGCACACCGACGCCGGCCAACAGGCCCGCATCGATCTCCTGACCCGCCACGGATTCCCGGCGGTCGGGGGCGCCGTCGACGCGTGGACCGAACATGCCGTTGGCCCCGACGACGTGCTCGACGCCCACGCGGCGTGCTGGACGGCCCGCCGGATGCACCGCGGCACGGCGGAGCGCTGCCCCCCACTCGATACCGACGCCCCACGCAACGCCCGCGGCCTCCGCATGGAAATCTGGCGGTAGTCCCGTCCGGTGTGATCGCCCCGAAACAGTTTCCAGCGACGGGAAACGAGGGGGCTGGAGCGACCGTTGCGCCCAAGCTGGTTTGTTGCACAACCTCTCGCCTCCCTCATGTCTTCCCTCGCCGACCTGCGCCAGGAATACGCAAAGGCCGCCCTAAGCCGTGAGCACGTGGCCGACGATCCCATCGAGCAGTTTCGCACCTGGTTCGACGCGGCGCTGGACGCGGAGCTTGAGGAACCGAACGCCATGACCCTCGCCACGGCCGGGGCCGACGGCACTCCATCCGCCCGCATCGTGCTGTTGAAGGGCCTCGACGCCCGCGGCTTTCAGTTCTACTCGAACTACGAGAGCCAGAAGGGCACGGAGCTTAGCCAAAACCCCCACGCGGCGCTCGTCTTCTGGTGGGCGCCCCTGGAGCGGCAGGTGCGCGTGGAGGGCCCTGTGGATCGCCTGCCCGCGGACGAGTCCACGGAGTACTTCCACAGCCGGCCCCGCGGGAGCCAACTCGGGGCGTGGGCCTCACCCCAGAGCCGGATTGTGGAGACCCGGGAGGACCTGGAGCAAAATCTTGCGGCCGCAGAGGAAGAATATGGCGACGAGGCGACGATTCCCCGCCCGCCCCACTGGGGCGGCTACGTGGTTCGCCCCCTTCAAATCGAGTTCTGGCAGGGCCGGCCCAACCGCCTCCACGACCGCCTCCGCTACCGTCGCCCCTCCCTCGACGCCGACTGGACCCTCGAACGCCTCGCGCCCTGAGCGAAGCGAGGAAGTGCTCTTGGGGTGCGCCCTGAACGAAGTGATCAAGTGCTTTCAGAGTGCGCCGTGAACGAAGTGATCAAGTGCTTTTAGAGTGCGCCGTGAGCACCACAAACGAGTGTGTTCAGGGAGCGCTGCGAGCGTTGTCCGCCCGCAGGGGATCGCCCCACTCGATCCGGGACACGTCGAGCCACTGAACAGAGCCGCCCTCCTCGCCGGACCTGGATGCGCCCCCCGTCTCGCGGCTCCCGTGCCGCCCTCGCTCGTTCCCCCACATGCCCTCATAATAATTCAGGGGCGGCCCTCGTTTGCGTAGATGTGGGACGGAGGGCATGGTCGGGACTCCTTCCGACTCGCCCCTCCCTTTGGTGAAGCGATGAGTGGTGGCACCGCCGATCTCGGCTTACCGCCGGGATCGGCGGTGTTTTTTTATGGACCCGGTGTCGTTTAGGGATCCGCGACGAGCCCCCGGCGGATCAGCAGCCCCGCCACGGCGCCGGACGGTCTCGGCAGGGCCTCTATTGAAAACTCAGGGATCCGTCCTCGGACGCCTCGCCCTCGGGCTCCCCCCTGCTACTCCCGCCACCGTCGATCGGTCAACTCGCGCAGGTCGGTTTCCGAAATGACGTTCCAGTACGGGCTGCTCAGGTTGCCGCTCGACGTGCGGTTAAAGGTGGCGCGCAGGAAAAGCGCCTTGTCGCTGTCCGGGTCCGCCCCCTCAAAGGAAAACCCGCCCCAGTGAAGAACCCAGTAGACCTGTGTGGGATCGAGGCCGAGCCTTCGCCCCACAAGATCGGCCAGGTACTGCAGGTCGTCCACCGTCGTGGGCCCGTCGTTCTCGGCGAGTTCCCGGAGCACGACCGTGTGCGTCTCGTCATCGTCGGGGGGACCGGGATAGACCTGGACCTGTACCGTGCCGGTGGCGCTGTAGCTGCGCCACGTCAGGGTCGTGTCGGTCTGGGGCTGGGCGGCGGCGGAATGCGCGAAAAGGCCTCCGGCGAGGGCAAGGGCCAGCGCGCGGGCAAAGAGGGGCATGGGCCACGCGGACATTACGCAGGACACAGACGGGTCCCATAGACACACGTCTCCCCTCCGGCCTAACGGGCCATCGGAGACGCGCCTCTCTGTGCAGGGACTGTGCGAGCGTCCCCATCCCAACGAATCACCCGACCTCCGTTCCCACCTCAGGGGCGGTCGAGGGCGCGTCGGGGCGGCGCTGCAGGGCCCACAGTTCGGCGTAGCGGTTCTCCCGCGCCAGGAGCTCCTCGTGCGTGCCCTGCTCAACGAGTTTGCCCTCCTCCAGCACAAAAATCGTATCGGCGTCCTCAACGGTGCTCAACCGGTGGGCAATGACAATCGAAATAAGCTGACTGCCGCGGGCGAAGAGGCCGTCCAGCGCATCTTGAATGATGGCTTCCGACTCGCTGTCGAGATCCGAGGTGGCCTCGTCGAGCAAGAGCACCGTCGCGTCCTTCAGGATGGCGCGGGCGATGGCCACCCGCTGCTGCTGGCCGCCCGAGAGGCGCACGCCCCGCTCCCCAATCTGTGTCTTGTAGCCTCTGGGGAGGCGCTGAATAAAGCCGTGGGCGTTGGCCATGCGGCCGGCGCGGCGCACGGCCTCGGCCGAGGCATCGGGATCAGCGTAGCGGATGTTGTCGGCCACCGTGCCGGAGAAGAGGGTGGGCGCCTGCGGCACGAGCGCAATGCGACGGCGCAGCGCCTTCAGGTCGAACTGCCGGAGGTCCCGCCCGTCGATCGTGACACGGCCGGACTGCGGGTCCCAGAAGCGCCCGATGAGGCTGGCCGCCGTGCTCTTGCCCGCCCCCGAGGAGCCCACGAGCGCGGCCGTCTCCCCCGGCTCGATCCGGAGCGACAGGCCGTTCAGCGCCGGCTCGTCGGCCTCCGGGTAGGTGAAGCGCACGTCTTGCAGTGCAAGGGGGCCCACCGGCACCTCCTCCGTCCCGCCCCCCGTCTCAGGCGGTGTGTCCATCAGATTCGAGAGCCGCTCCAGGGCCGCCATGCCCGCCTGTAGCTTGTCGTTGAAGAACATAACCGACTGGACCGGCCCCTGCAGCTGTCGCTGGTACATGATGAAGGCCGTGAGCTCCCCGAGCGTGAGGCTGCCCGTCGTCACCATCCAGCCGCCCACGAGCAGAAGCGCCCCGATGCCATAGTTGGACGTCACGTTGATGAGGCCCTCCATCTTGCCCACGTCCTTGCGGCGATCCAGGTTGATGTCGACGTAGGTCTGGTTCTGCTTGCCAAAGCGGTCGCGCTCCTGGTCCTCCCCCACGAACGCCTTCACGACGCGGATATTGGAAATCGCCTCGGTGGAGGTGGCCGTCAGGCGGGCCACGGTCTCGCGGATCTCGCGGGAGGCGGTGCGGAGCGGCTCCTGATAATGATAGGTGACGAGGGCCAGCACGGGAAGCACCACCAGGTTCACCAGGGCGAGCTGCCAGTTCATCCACACCAGGAGGCCGGCCACCACCACGATGGCGACGAGCTGACCGGAGAGGCGGGACGCGGCCGCCTGGATCATGCCCTCCAGCGCGTTGGGGTCGCTCACGACGCGCGAACTGAGGGAGCCGGACTGCTCATCCGCGAAGCGCGAGACGGGGAGGGTCAACATGTGGTCGTACGCCTCCATCCGCACGTCGCTTACCACCTGCTGGGTG